>CAZWUN010000257.1:0-7975 GCA_964637145.1 uncultured Burkholderiales bacterium | reverse complement strand
CATAAACCAGACCCATGCCCTCGCGCCAGGTGAGCTGAAAGATGCGCGAGCCAATAATGGCCATGCCCTCGCCGAACAGTTCGGCCGGGAGCAAGTGGTTGCGTTTGAGTTTTCCAGTTTCGAGCTCCACCTCGCGCAGACCCGACTTGCCGTAATGGCCCACGCTCTCATACAACCGGCCCTCGTCGAAGGTCAGGCCCTGGGTGTAGGCCCCGGGGTCGTGGGGGTACTCGGCCACCACTTTGTATCCGAGTCGGGCCGGCGGACTGGCGGGGGCAGCGGCTGGCTGGCAGGCCAGCACCAGCGTTCCCACCAGCAGGGTGGTCGCCAGCCAGGGTTTCACGAGCCTTACTCGACCGCCAGCAGATCGAGCACGATGTAGGAACCGCTGCGATCATCGCGCTCGATGTCAACCAGACCCTTGCGGGCTGCATCTTCCAAGAGGTCGGAGAAGGTTCGATAGCCGTAGTAGTCTTCGTTGAAGGTCGGTTTGAGGCGCTGCATGGTCTGCTTGACCATCGAGCCCCAGAGGATCTCGCGGCTCTCCCGCTCGAGAGCCAGAATGGCGTCCACCATCAGGCCGAACACCTCTTGCTTCTTAGCGGGCAGCCCCTCCAGGCGCGATGAGACGCGCTTATTGCCCCGGATAAGGTCTTCATAGAAGATGAACTCATCGCAGTTGTCGATCAAGAGATTGCTGGTGGAGTCCTTGACCCCCATGCCCAGAACCTGCTTGCCGTTTTCGCGGAGCTTTGAGACCAGTGGGGAGAAATCGCTGTCGCCCGAGGCGATGACGAAGACGTCGATGTGACTGCGGGCGTAGCAGACATCCAGCGCATCCACGACCATGCGAATGTCGGCGTTGTTCTTGCCGGAGATACCTCGCTGGGGGATGTCCATCAACTCCACGGCCGCTTCGTGCATGGGTCGCTTGTAGTCGTGGTAGCGCGACCAGTCGGCGTAGGCCCGCTTGAACAGCACTCGACCCTTCTCAAGCAGGCGTTTGAGGAACAGGTTGATGTCGAACTTCTCGTAGTGGGCACTTTTGATGCCGATGGCCAAATTCTCGAAGTCAATGAAGACGGCCAGGTTGCTTTCTCGATCACTCACGGGCAAAGGGCTTTGCCAGAAGAGGCACGCCTTCCTTCGAAGTCGAAGTTCTCTCAATGCACGGCCGAGGGGCGAGCCTCAATCCTGCCAATCGTTTCGAGCGCATCGAACTGATCGCCGACCCCGAGCTCGATCCAGCCGAACGCCCCGACCCCAAGACCCTGTTCTTGCGTGATGCGAGCCGCACAGTGCTGTCGTCCAACCAGAGCCCTGACCTGCCCTTCGACCGCAGCCTTAATCCCTACCGAGGATGCGAGCACGGTTGCGCCTACTGTTATGCTCGCCCCACCCACGAGTATCTCGGATTCTCTGCCGGGCTAGACTTTGAGACGCGCATCCTGGTCAAGGAGGATGCTCCCGACTTGCTGCGCCGTGAACTCGCGCAGCCGGGCTACAGGCCCCAACCGATCGCCCTGAGCGGGGTTACCGATCCCTACCAGCCAGCGGAACGCAGGCTCGAGCTGACCCGACGTTGCCTGGAGGTGCTGCTCGACTTCCGCAATCCCGTATTGCTCATCACGAAGAATCACCTGGTCACACGCGACCTCGATTTGCTGACCGAGCTGTCCCGCTTTGAGGCTTGTCGCGTGGCACTCTCCATGACCAGCCTCGATATCGATTTGTCTCGAAGGCTCGAGCCGCGAGCCTCCCAGCCCATCAAGCGCCTCGCGGCCATCGAGAAGTTGGCCGAGGCAGGCGTGCCGGTCGGGGTCATGGCTGCCCCCATGATTCCTGGCCTCAACGATCACGAGTTGAGCGCCATCCTCACCGCAGCGCGTCAAAGCGGGGCCCGCTTCGCAGGCTACCTTCCCTTGCGGTTGCCTCACGGTGTCAGCGAGCTTTTTACGGCTTGGCTCGCGGAGCACTACCCTCACAGAAAGGAGAAGGTGCTCAACCGGGTGCGTTCGATGCGAGGAGGCAGGCTGAACGACCCCAACTTTGTCAGCCGTTTTCGAGGCGAGGGGCCCTTTGCCGAGCAAATGCTCAGGTTGTTCGAGATCGCCTGTAATCGCAACGGTTTCGAGCCAGCCGAGGAACTGTCGGCGGCCGCCTTTCGAAATCCAGAGGCCGAGCGGCAGCCTCAGCAGCTCGAGCTCTTCTGAGCTCGGGACGGTCGGGTCTGGTTTTCGTACCAGCTTTGAAATCGTCCTAGAGTGCGCTCAGGATCGGCCAGAGCAATGGGTAGGCCCAGCCCCTCGCCCCCGATGCCTCCCCCTTGAGAGAGCCAGGCTGCCAGTCCTCGATCGTGGCGCAATGGCCGGGCTGCCACGGAGATGATTTCGTCCGAGAACAGGCTGAGATCGGTCAGAATGGTGGTTTGCACTGACTGGAACCCGAAGACCGCGGAAGAGAGCTTGTGACCGAGCAGCAGCGCGTCCTCGCGTCCGGCCGGATCGAAGTCGGTAAGGGCCGCGATGCGTAGATTGCGAGCCTGGCGTCGCAGGAGGTCGCGGGTAATCCATTCGCAACTGACCAGGCTGGGAGGGCCGGCCGAGCAAAAGGCGCTGATCTGGAAGCGCTCGCTCAACTCGCGGCAGAGCCAGAACAATTCCTCTCGGTCTGTATAGAAGATCAGCCGGGGCAACTCTCTGCCGATCAGCCGAAAACGTTCTCGAGTGTCGTAGACTTCCAGGTCTTGATAGCGAAAGATCCCCTCCAGGACAAAGGCGTCGAAGGCCTCATCGAGGACGCGGATCAGATAGCGGGAACGCTCGGTGTCTCCCTCATAGCCCTCGCCCGGCTTGAGCAGCCCAAGGGATTGCCACAGGGGCCGGACCCTGGTCAGCCAGAAGCCCCGCAGAGTGCCGCGCACCGGTCGAGTCTGGCCGGCTCGGAGCTGCAGGTGGAACTGCCATACCAGAGTGCGTATCAGACGAGCGTCGTTGACATCCCACTCGGGATTTTCCGCTCTTCGCCGCCTGGGGGTCTGACCGAAGCGCTCCAGGAGCCGATCCGGGCTGAGCTGGTCGAGCTCAGGAGCGGTCAGATCGACGTTGTCCTCCAGCCAGTCGAGCTGGCGCGAGTTGACCTGTCCGAGACGCTGATCGGACAATTCACGAACATTGGCGCCGGAGGTGCCCTCAGGAACCTTTTCGAGCCAACTGGCATACTTCCCCATGGAAGGCGGGTTTCAGGCCAGAGAGCCACCAACCTTCTGGGCAAAGAAGATGAAAAGGCCTTCTCGCCTGGGTGTCGAAAAAATTCAATTTAGAGCATGTTGCTTGCTGGGAGGATAGAGCAGGGTTGAGCGTCGGGGCAGCCGACTTCCTGCAGCCGCTGAGGGACACGCCGCGCCGCATATCAGAATGGAGCGCGAAGACGGTCCTCGGCTACTTGCTTCTTGCCACTTTGCTGGCCATGCTGGGTGGTGCGCTCGCGGGCGCAGTCGGGCTGGGTCGGACCAAGGGGCCGATCTGGGGAGTTGGCTTTCTGACCGCTCTGATTCTGGCCACGGGTGCCTTCGGAGCGATGGCCAACTCGCTTTCGCGAGGGATGTTTTCCCGTTCCCTGGCCCGTCAATTCCTGATCACCATCCTGGGAGCGGTGATTCCCGGTTGCGGGGCAGCCCTGTTTCTCGAGTATGCCGCTGGCGCCCCTCTCTTGTATTTTCTGGTTGGAGCGGCAGCCGGCTTCGGGCTGTGCGTGCTCTTCATTGTCTACAAAGCGCTGCAGGATCTTCACGACGTCAGCGTGGAGTTGAAGGCGCGGAACCTGGCCGACCAGGCTGCCGAGGCTTACCAGAAGGGCGAGCACGAGGTGACCGAGGGGAATCTTCGGGAGGCGGTTGAGACTGTCGAGCGGCAGGTGGGTTCTCGCAGTTCGGTCGTCGTGGCGCTGATTCACTCGCTGGCCAATTTCTACCGTCTGCAGCGTCAATTCGTAAAGGCAGAGGCGCTCTATCTTCAGGTGATGCCGATCTACGAGCAGACCCTGGGCACCGGCCATCCCACTCTGGGCCATTTGCTGTTCGATCTGGCCACTTGCTACAGCGCCGAGGAGAATTTCGAGGCCGGGATCCCTGTCGTCAAGCGCGTCCTGACCATCCGAGAGAAGAACTACGGGGCCAGCAGCGCCGAGTCGGCTCAGGCCATCAATCTTCTTGCCTATTTGAACCTTCTGGCGGGCAAAGACCAGGAAGCTCTCGATCTGGCTCGACGGGCTCTGACCATTCAAGAGAAGTTGCTGGGTGGTAAGCATCCGGAGGTTTCCCAGACCCTTGCGACCCTGGCCAATGCCTATCGAAAGCTCCGCAAGTATTTCGATGCCGAGAACATCTTCAAGCGCATCCTGGATCAGGTCGAATCGGAAGAGCGCCCCGAGCCAATCCGTCTGGCCCTCATCTGCCTCGATCTGGCCGAAGTCCGACTGGGACAGAACAAGGTCGCCGAGGCGGAGCCTCTGTACGGCAAAGTTTTGCGCCTTGTTCAGAGCGAGATCGGCAACGAGCGCGGCATTCTGGACAAGACGATGGAGGGTCTGCGCGGATTGGTGGCCAGAGCTCAGGGCGATGAGCTCTCCGAGCAACTGCGGGCGGTTCAACTGGTGGATATCTGCTTGCGTGGAGACCGTTCCGAGCTTCGTGAGCTGACTGCCAGACACCCGGACCTGGTCCGCTGGAAGGATGTCTCTGGCTGGGGTGGGCTTCAGTGGGCGGCCTACGCGGGGCATGACGATCTCGTGCGAGCTCTGCTCGAAACAGGAGCAGACTGGAGATCCGGTCAGGGAAAGACCATGACCGTCATGGATGTGGCAATCTTCTGGAACTTTGAGCGAGTCATCAAGGAGTTGGTCGAGGCCGGGGCCGATTGGAATAGCCCGGGACTCGACGGTCAGGCGCCTCTGCACTGGGCTGCGCGCCGCAATCGCGAGCTTTTGATCGATAAGCTGGTGGGACTCGGAGCGGATGTCGACCGCCGGGACGACAAGGGCCGTACCCCGCTTCACTGGGCGGCCCTGGGTGGGCATCTCAACACAGTTGTAGCTCTGATCGCCAAGGGGGCCCACACCAGCGTGGCCGATAGTTCAGGCCAGACGCCCCTTCATATGGCGGCAGCCAAAGGCTATCTGGCTCTGGTTGAGTGTCTGCTGATCAATGGCTCGGATCCGAATATGGTGGAGAAGAACCAGAGTCTCACCCCTCTCAAACTGGCTCAGCAGTTTGGGCATAAGGAAGTTGTACGAGCGCTGAAGAAGCACATGAAGCTGCAATGAGTTTCGACTCCATTACCATGAACGAGATCAGCGAGCGTAACGCTCGCGTCAATACGTTCGTGCGCTTTAACAAGACGCAGGCGGCTTTGAATGAAGCCTACAAGCTCAGGCTCGACATCCAGACCTCGGGCCTGCAAGGGGGGCGCGCGGCCGGTGAGTTGCGCACCATGATCGATGATCTGGATGCCACCATCGACCAGTTGGAGAAGAAGAAGTTCAGCGGCCCTGGTCGCTTTCTTTTGAAGGTATTGCGAGCTTTCCAGCTGATGTTGGAGGGCAAGGAGGAAGAGGACCGGATCGACCTCTGATTGGCCTCGCTTCTCGTAACGTGCCCGTGCCCAAACAACTCCCATGAAGATCGCTTGCTGGAACGTCAATTCGATTCGGGCTCGGCTTGAGCATGTGTCGCGCTGGTTGGCGGAAAGCGGAACCGACGTACTGTTGTTGCAGGAAACCAAAATTGAGGAGGACCTCTTCCCCTGGGTCGAGTTGGAGGGTCTCGGTTACCGGACGCTGGCCGTGGGCGAGCGGGCCTACAATGGCGTGGCCATCATCAGTAGATTTCCTACTTCCGAGGTGGTGCGCAGCCTTCCCGGCGACCCTTCTGACGAAGAGACACGCTTTCTTCAGGCCACCATCGACGGGCGGCTCAAGGTGATCTCTTGCTATGTCCCCAATGGCGTTTCGGTGGGCAGCGAGAAGTGGGAGTACAAACTGGCCTGGTTGTGTCGATTACGCAATTACCTCGAGCGATTCACTCCCGCTGACCGCTTGCTGCTGGGAGGGGATTTCAACATCGCTCCTGAGGACGCCGACTGTTACCGACCCGATATCTGGGCCCAGAGCGTGCTCTGTCACCCTGCCGGTCGGGCTTCGTTTGAAGCTCTGAAGAGGTGGGGCCTGAGGGACCTTTTTCGCTCTCATCACGGCGAGAGTGGCCGCTACAGTTGGTGGGATTACAGTCCTCGTACCTTCAAGAAGAACGATGGGCTCCGCATCGACCACCTGCTGGCCACTCCCGAGTTGGCAGCGCGCTGCACCGACTGCGACATCGACACCGCTCCTCGAGGGTGGACCCGGCCCTCCGATCACACCCCGGTCTGGGCTGTTCTGGATGTTTGAAGGAACTGGCCCCCGGCTCAAGGAACCAGCGAAGGCCCCATCCTGCTAAAGTGAAGTGCTGCCTTCAGCACGTAACGCTCATCACATTAGAAACGAGGAAGCTTCCATGCCTCAGTCCGCATCCTCCATCAACGTTGCCGCCGTGCAAGGCGAGGTCGCCAAGCACCGCGAGGACATCATCAAGTTCATGCGTGAGATTTGCGCCATCCCTTCCATGCGCTGCCAGATCAAGGAGGTCGGCCTGCGCATCGAGGCCGAGATGAAGAAACTGGGCTTTGACAAGACCTGGTTTGATTCGATGGGCAACATCGTTGGGCAAATCGGCGACGGTCCGCGCAAAATCGTGATGGACAGCCACATCGACACGGTAGATGTAGGCGACCCCGCAGAGTGGAAGTGGGATCCCTTTCAGGGCAAGGTAGAAGACGGCATTCTCTATGCCCGGGGTGCCTGCGACGAGAAGGGCAGCACTCCGGGCATGGTCTATGGCCTTGCCATCGCCAAGAAGTTGGGGTTGCTGGATGGCTGGACAGCTTACTACTTTGGCAACATGGAGGAGTGGTGCGACGGAATCGCGCCCCACGCTTTCGTCGAGCACGAGGGCATTCGACCTGATTTCGTCATTGTAGGCGAGCCGACAAAGATGCTGGTCTATCGGGGCCACAAAGGTCGGGTGGAGATGAAGGTGGTGGCTAAAGGGAAGAGCGCCCATGCTGCTTCCAACCACCTTGGTGACAATGCGGTTTACAAGGTCTTACCGATCATCGATGCCATCTCGAAGATGGAGCCGCAGCTTGGCGACCACGAGTTCCTGGGCAAGGGCAAGATCACCGTGAGCGACGTGCACGTGGTTACTCCCAGCCTGAACGCCGTGCCCAACGAATGCACCGTTTACATCGACCGCCGGGTCACCTTCGGCGAATCGGCTGAAGAGGCCATCGAGCAAGTGCGCCGTTTGATTCCCAAAGAGAACCTGGCCAAGGGCGACATCACCGTGGAGATGCTCTTTTACGACGATCCCAGCTACACGGGCTTTGTCTTCCCGGTGGACAAGTACTATCCGGCCTGGGCTCTCGATCCCGACCATCCCCTGGTCGAGGCCGGACAGAAGGCCCGTGATCTCATCGGCTACGACCACGCTGACAGCAGCAAATGGAGCTTTTCGACCAACGGGACTTACTGGATGGGCAAGGCCGGGATCCCTTCGATCGGTTTTGGACCTGGCGATGAGGTGACCGCTCACACAGTGCTTGATTCGGTGAGCCTGGATGATGTGGTCAAGGCAACCGAGTTTTATGCCGTGGTCGCGGCCCTGATTCCCTGACAGACCAGATGATCTGGCTGAGTCCCGGGCTTTCGCCCGGGCTCGTGAGCCCGACCCGGCGCTGGCATCCTTCCAATAGCGCAGGTCGGGTTCTTATTTAGAATGGGGAGACTACGAAAGGGAGGTCTTCAAGGCTGTGTCCAGGTCGAAAGAGGATTCAGAACCGGGCGTGCTGCCCGGGCTGAAGTTCATTTTCTGGTTGGTCGT
>CAZWUN010000256.1:6731-8051 GCA_964637145.1 uncultured Burkholderiales bacterium | reverse complement strand
TTCGCACCGACTCGGTAAGGCACGACCGCGTGTTCTGCTTCTTCTGGGTGTGGATTAGCGTCTCTGCGACCGGCGTCTCGATGCCGAGGAAGACGCGCTGGAACCCGGCGCGCTGCATTCCCACCAACAATGCGTCATCGTCGGCCAGATTGACGCTCGCCTCGGTGATGAACTCGAACGGATGGCCGTGCTGCTCCTGCCACGACGCAAGCTCGGGCAGCAACCGCTTAACGTCGCGCTTGTTGCCGATGAAGTTGTCATCGACGATGAAGACGCTGCCGCGCCAGCCGGCGCTGTGGAGCGCATCGAGCTCGGCGAGCACCTGCCCTGGGCTCTTGGTGCGCGGAACGCGGCCATAGATCTCGATGATGTCGCAGAACTCGCAATTGAACGGGCAGCCTCGGGAATACTGGATCGACATCGCGCTGTAGCGCTTGAGGTCCGCAATGCCGAAGTCGGGCACCGGCGCGAGCGCCATCGGCGGCATCTCGGCCGCCTTGTAGTAGGGTTTGGGCTCGCCGCGCTCGAGGTCGGCAACGAATTCGGGCAGCGTCGTTTCGGCTTCGCCTGAGAAAATGTGGTCGGCAGCTGGAAGATTCCCGTCGCACGTCGACACGTACGGTCCGCCGACTGCCACCCTCTTTCCCATTGCCCTGCTCCGCGCGACCACGTCCTCGAGCGACTCGCGCTGCACGATCATCGCGGTTGCGAAGACGACGTCGGCCCACTCGATGTCGGCGTCGTCGAGCTCACGCACGTTGATGTCCACCAGGCGGCGCTCCCACGAATCGGGCAGGAGGGACGAGACGGTCAGCAATCCGAGCGGCGGAAATGCGGAGCGTTTTCCCTCGAATGCCAGCGCGTGGTGAAAGCTCCAGTAGCTCGGCGGAAAGAGCGGATTGACGAGCAGCACCTTCATGACAACCTCCCACGTCGCGCGCGTGATTCCGGGAGGTGGAGGCGGCCGCCCCGGAGAGGCGCGGCAATGCAATCCTGCCATGGTTTTGGGATCGGTGCTGTCACAGTTGTGTAAGAGTCGGGGAAGGCGTCAGAGCATTGCGCGAAGCGCCTTGGAGTGCGGCGCGTAGCGCCGCTTTGGGTCTGGACAAGATTCTGATTGAATCGGAGGACTCGAAAGCGCAAGCTCGGAGGACCTTTATGCTTCGCCGTACACTCGCGCTCGGGCTTCTCGCTGCTGTCGCATTGGTTTCGTGCGCGGCGCCGCCGCCGAACGCGCCGATGACGCCCGGGTCCGACTGGCACGAGTTCGAGGGAACGTGGACCGCTTCGGGAACGCGCCACACGATCCCGCTCGGCGAG
>CAZWUN010000256.1:2659-6631 GCA_964637145.1 uncultured Burkholderiales bacterium | reverse complement strand
CGGATCTCGGGCCGCGCAATTGCGCTCAAGGGCCGCGTGCGCACCGGCGCGCCGGCGGCGGGGAACGCGCCATGATCGCACCGTCTCTGCTGCTCAAGCGCGCGGCACCGTTCGCCATCGCCGCCGGCATCTGGCTCGCGCCGGTGCCCGCGGGGCTGACGCCGGAAGCGTGGCACCTGTTCGCCGTGTTCGTCGCCGCGATCGCTTCCGTTCTCATCGGCGCGTACCCTTTGCTCACGGCCTCGATGATCGCGGTCGCCACGGTCGTGCTGACCGGAATCATCACGCCAGCCAAGGCCTTCTCGGGTTTCGCGAACGCGAGCGTGCTGCTAGTGGTGATCGCGTTCCTCGTCGCGCAGGCCGTCGTGAAGTCGGGACTGGGGCGCCGGATCAGTCTGTTCATGGTCAGCCGCTTTGGCGGCTCGTCCCTCGGGCTCGCCTACAGCCTCGTGCTCACGGACGCCGTGATCGCTCCGGCGTTCCCGAGCAACACGGCGCGCGGCGGCGTGCTCTTTCCGGTCGCGTTGTCGGTCGCGCAAGGCGCCGGCTCGGTCCCGGAAGACGACGAGAAGCGGCGGCTCGGCGGCTACCTCATGTTCTGCACGATGGCGAGCCTCGCGGTCTCGTCGGCGTTGTGGATGACGGCCACTTCCGCCAACCCGATCGGCGTGCAGATCGCCCGCGAGTCGGGTCTGACTATCGGGTTCGGGAGCTGGCTCGTGGCGGCGTCGGTGCCGGCACTTGCCGCAATCGCGATGCTTCCCGTGCTCGTGGCGTGGCTCTTTCCTCCTGGGGTGAAGAAGACGCCCGACGCACCAGCGGCGGCCCGCCGCGACCTGGCCAACATGGGAAGGTGGACGCGAGCCGAGTGGATCACCGCGATCACGTTCGTCGTCATGGTCGCCGGGTGGGTGGCTGCCGACAGCCTCGGCCTCAACGTGACGAGCATCGCGTTTCTCGGTCTCGGCGTGCTGCTGATGACGGGCGTCCTCACGCTCGAGGACATCGCCGCGCAGGGCGATACGCTGGCCACGTTCCTCTGGCTCGCTGTGCTGTTCGCGCTGAGCGGACAGCTCAACGAGCTGGGGTTCATGAGCTACGCCGGCGAACGGCTGGCGTCGCACATGGGCGGGCTGTCGTGGCCCGTCACCTACGTCCTGCTGATCGTCATCTACGTGTTCATTCATTACCTGTTCGTGAGCCAGTCGTCGCAGGTGCTGGCGCTGCTCGGAGTGTTCCTGGACGTCGGTGCGCGCGGCGGCGTGCCGGTGCCGCTGATGGCGTTCGGGCTGCTATTTGCCAGCAGCTATTTCTCGGTGATCACGCCGCAGGGCGGCAGCCAGAACATCATCTTTGCCGCTAGCGGCTACCTGAAGCAGAACGAGCTCTACCGCCTCGGACTGCTGGTAACGATTGCGTTCCTCGTCATCTTCCTCGTCATCGGGACGCCGTGGGTGCTGCTCGTCACGCGCTGACACCGGCGCAATGCGCGAAGCGCCTTGGAGTGCGGCGTGAAGCGCCGCTTTCGATCTGATTCGCGAGTTTTGGGAGACAATCCAAAGCGGCGCTGCGCGCCGCACTCCAAGGCGCTTCGCGCAATGATTCTGACTCGGAGAACTCCTATGCATCGCCGCATCCTCGCTCTCGCGCTCGGTCTTCTTGTTGCCGGACCCGTGCTAGCCGCACCGGCTTCAACCAGGGGAGACCTGGCAGCGCCGCGGATCACGGCGCTCAGCGTGGACCGCTCGCCGCTCGCTGGCGGTGTCGAGGTCGCGGTCGACGGGGCGAACTTCACGGCCGACGTCGAAGTCACGCTCGGTGACGCCGTCGTCGAGGCCGTCGAGGTGGAAAGCTCAGCGCGAGTCCGGTTCACCGTGCCGCCGATGCGGTTTGCCGGAGGTCGGACGCTCTCGATTCGCACGTCGGCGGGTGTCGCGCAGACGAGATTCCACGTGCTCGCGCAGCCGCTCGAGGAACTGTCGTACGGCTACATCACGTCCGTCGGGGGCGGAGTTCCCTACCTCGGCGACGGGGGGCCGGCGACCGCGCCGGGGGTCGGCCTCGGTCCGACGGGCCTCGCCGTCGATGGCGATGGAAACGTGTTCGTGAGCGACGGCTTGAATCATCGCGTGCGCCGGATCGATGCGTTGAACGGCGAGATCACGACGTACGCCGGGACCGGCACTCCCGGCTTCAGCGGCGACGGCGGGCCGGCCCTCACGGCCGAACTGAACAACCCGCAGGGCCTGGCGATCGACACCGACGGCGCGCTCTTGATTGCCGACTGGTACAACCACAGGGTTCGTCGAGTAGACCCGGTCACGCGGCGCATCGACACCCTCGCGTTCACGGAACATTACCTCGCCGTCGATCTCGCCGTCGCAGTTGACGGATCGCTCTTCGTGTCGAACTACTTCTTCTCGGACTATCCCGATGGACAGCTTGTGCGTATCGACCGGCAGTCAGGAGAAGCCGAGTACCTATACGGCGGCGACAGGATATTCTTCGGCCGGATCGGCATCGCGAGCGACGAGCAGGGCCGGATTCTCATGTCGCTCGAAGAGACCGCACAGATCGCCCGCTACGATTCTGGAACCGGATCGACGGAGATCCTTGTCAATTTCAGCGCAAGTCTCTACGGGCCGATGGACATTCTGCCCGACGGCCCGGGGCACTGCCTGGTGGCCAGCAGTTACGAGCCCGTGGTGAACCGGTTAGCGTTCGCGACGGGTGAGGTCACGCGCATCGCCGGGACCGGCGAGTACGGATCGACCGGCGACGGCGGCCCCGCTGTCGATGCGACATTCGACTATCCGCTGGCGATTGCGTACGCCGCCGACGGGAGCCTGCTGATTGCCGACGAGTTCGGCTCGCGCGTTCGGCGCGTCGATGGCGGGGGGATCATCGACACGGTAGCCGGCAGCGGGCGGTACTTTCCCGTCGAGACGTCCGGTCCAGCAACGAGCGCGCTGCTCGATACCGAATACGTCGCCGTCGACGGCGAACGTAACGTGTTCGTCACCGTGCGGCACCGGGTGCTGCGGATCGACGCTGAGTCCGGCGACCTGTCGCTCGTCGCCGGAACGGGCGAGGACGGTTTCGGCGGAGATGGCGGCCCGGCGACGGAGGCCCTGCTGTCACGTCCCGCGGGCATCGTCGTCGACGAGTCCGGCAATGTCTATGTGTCCGATTCGGGCAACCGGCGCGTCCGGCGTATCGACGCTGCGACGGGAATCATCGAGACGGTCGCCGGCGGCGTGTCACGCGCTGCGTCGCCAGAAGACGTGCCGTTCACGCTGTCCGATCCAGCCGGGTTGGCATTCGACGGTCGGCGAAAGCTCTACATCGTCGACAAAGTTTCGCGCGTGATGCAGCTCGACGTGAGAAATGGCCGATTGAAGGCCGTCGCTTCCGTTCCGGTGGGATTCGGTGCGGCGACGCACATCGCGGTCGGGCCTTCCGGACAGCTCGCAATCAGTGGTTATGACCAGATCTGGCGCGTCGACCCGGCGTCCGGCGCCGTGAAGGTCATCGCAGGGATTGAAGACTACCCGGGTTCGAGCGGCGACGGCGGTCCGGCTCGCGACGCACGTGTGAGCGCGTACGGACTCGTGTACACCGACCGCGGGAACCTCGTGGTTTCAAATGTCTATTGGCAGATTCCGCCCCAGGACATGTTCAGCAGCGCGCTTCGCATCATCCTCAGGAAGCGCAAGACGATCGAGTTCTTCGCGGGAGACCCCCGGGGGAACGGCGAGTATTTCGGCGATGGCGGGCCAGTGACCGAGGCTCGGTTCTCGCCGGCGGGACTGGCGGCGGATGGTGACGGCAACCTCTATATCGCCGACGCCGGGAGGATTCGCGCGGTGCGGTCGGTACTGAACGGACGGTGAGCGCCAAGAACAATGCGCGAAGCGCTGTGGAGTGCGGCGTGAAGCGCCGCTTTGGCTCTGATTCGCGCGTATTGAGCGA
>CAZWUN010000256.1:0-2649 GCA_964637145.1 uncultured Burkholderiales bacterium | reverse complement strand
TTTTTCGCCACAACCAACCGGGGCGTTGCACGCCGCACTCCACAGCGCTTCGCGCAATGAGGGGGAGGGTGTCCCACCAATGAAATTCGCACAGCGCGTTCTTCAGATTGCGGGGCTCTACGGGCTGGTCGCCCTGTTGCCCATGTACTTCACTGAGGACAAGACGGGGCGCGATTTTCCGCCGGCGATCACTCACCCCGAGTACTACTACGGCTTCATCGGCGTGGCTGTGGCCTGGCAGGTCGCGTTCCTGATCATGTCGAGGGATCCGGTGCGGTACCGGTTGCTGTTGATCCCGGCGGTGATAGAGAAGTTCAGCTTCGGGATCGCGGTCGTGGCGTTGTACGCGTTCGGCAGGGCGAACGACCTGATACTCGCCGCGGCGGTGGTGGACATGGTGCTGGGGACGCTGTTCGCGGTGGCGTATGTGAAGACGGGGGCGGAGGCGGGAGACAGATTGCCGTAGCCGTACAGAGAACACAGAAGCACGGAGAGCACAGAGACGTCGGTGTCGTGCCGAGTCTCATGTCAATGCGTCACAGCCGGGCGTCACGGCCGACAGTTCACATTCACGACTCCATGCAACTCTGTTCCTCTGTGCTCTCCGTACGCGAAGCCTTCCCCGCCTACTGCTTCCACTTCGGCCGCATGTTCGACGCGAGCACGCGCTTTCGCATCCGGATCGACTTGGGCGTCACCTCGACGAGCTCGTCCTCGCGGATGAACTCGAGCGCCTGCTCGAGCGACAATTCGCGGTAAGGCACAAGCCGCATCGCGTCGTCCGCCGAGCTCGCGCGCATGTTCGTCAGCTTTTTCTCGCGCACGACGTTCACGTCGAGGTCCGCATCACGCGAGTTCTCGCCGACCACCATGCCCTCGTAGACCTGCGTCCCGGGCTTCGCGAACAAATCGCCCCGCTCCTGCAGGTTGAAGAGCGCATACGTCGTCGCCGGTCCCGGCCGGTCCGCCACAAGCGCGCCAGTCATCCGCGACGGAATCGGCCCCTGCCAGGGCGTCCATCCGTGGAACAGCGTGTTGATGAGGCCCGTTCCCTTGGTGTTCGTCATGAACTCGGACCGGAACCCGATCAGCCCGCGCGACGGGATCTCGAACTCGAGCCGCGCGCGGCCCTTGCCGTGATTCACCATCTTCACCATCTTGCCCTTGCGGCGGCCGAGCGCCTCGGTGACGACTCCGATGAACGTTTCGGGCACGTCGATGATCGCCATCTCGAGCGGCTCCTCGGTCTTGCCGTCCACCTCGCGCGTGATCACCTCGGGCTTCGACACCTGCACCTCGAATCCCTCGCGCCGCATCATCTCGATCAGGATCGCGAGCTGCAGCTCTCCCCGTCCCGACACCTTGAACGTGTCGGGCGAGTCCGTCTCCTCGATGCGGATCGCGACGTTGCCGAGCACCTCGCGCGCCAGCCGGTCCCGGATCTTTCGCGACGTCACGTGCTGGCCGTCCTTGCCCGCGAAGGGCGACGTGTTCACGCCGAACATCATCGCGATCGTCGGCTCGTCGATGTGGAGCGGCGGCAACGCCACCGGGTCGTCCGCCGACGAGATCGTCTCGCCGATCTCGACGTCCGCGAATCCCGTCATCGCAACGATCTCGCCCGCCTCGGCCATCGGCACGTTCACGCGCTCGAGGCCCTCGTACGTGTACAGCATCGTCGTCCGGCCCTTCACGAACGTCCCGTCGCGACGGCAGAGCGTGACGTCCGAAGGAGCGGTGACGGTCCCCGCCACGATGCGGCCGATCGCGAGCCGTCCCACGTACTCGTTGTAGTCGATGTTCGAGATCAGGATCTGCAGCGGCGCTTCCTTTTCCACGAACGGCGGCGGAATCGTCTTGATGATCTCCTCGAAGAGGACGCGCAGGTCGGTGCCCGGCTCGTTGAGGTCGTGCGTCGCCGTCCCGGCGCGCGCGTTCGTGTAGAGCGTCGGAAAGTCGATCTGCTCCTCGGTCGCGTCGAGGTCGATGAAGAGGTCGTACGTCTCGCACACGACTTCCTCGCAGCGCGCGTCCTGGCGGTCGATCTTGTTGATGACGAGAATCACGGGCAGCGAGAGGCCGAGTGCCTTCGAGAGAACGTAGCGCGTCTGCGGCAGCGGGCCCTCGGAGCTGTCGACGAGCAGCAGCACGCCGTCGACCATCGAGAGCACGCGCTCGA
The DNA here is from genome assembly GCA_964637145.1 of uncultured Burkholderiales bacterium. GTDB lineage: Bacteria > Vulcanimicrobiota > Xenobia > Xenobiales > QWHO01 > QWHO01. Next base: position 470 of record CAZWUN010000256.1, on the reverse strand, counting down.
CCTCGCCGCCGAAGTCCGCGTGGCCCGGCGTGTCGAGGATGTTGATCTTGTAGTCCCCGAACCGCACCGCGGTGTTCTTCGCCATGATCGTGATGCCGCGCTCGCGCTCCAGATCCATGCTGTCCATCACGCGCTCGTTGACGGATTCGTTTGCGCGGAAGAGGCCGGACTGGTGGAGCATCGCGTCGACGAGGGTCGTCTTGCCGTGGTCGACGTGGGCGATGATGGCGACGTTGCGGAGGTCGTTGCGGGGAGTTCGATTGGACATACGGAAAAAGCCTTGGAAAAGCGATGAGCACCGGCGCAGTGACCGGTGCTCATCTCGGTGGTCAGGATCTTCGAACTAGCAGTCGAAGTACATCGCGAACTCGAGCGGGTGCGGTCGCATCCGGATCGGCTCGACTTCCTTCTCGCGCTTGTACGCGATCCAGCGCTCGATGAGCGTCGGCGTGAAGACGTCGCCCTTGAGC
>CAZWUN010000255.1:0-8055 GCA_964637145.1 uncultured Burkholderiales bacterium | reverse complement strand
ACGCCGCGGCCGATCTGGTGGTCTGCCGAGCAGGCGCCACCACGCTGGCCGAGGTCACGGCTCGGGGGTTGCCGGCCATCCTGGTGCCCTATCCTTTCGCGGCTGAAGACCACCAGCGCCTGAACGCGCGGGCAGCCGTGAAGAGCGGGGCGGCCGAGTTGTTGGAAGACGACCAGGTCGAGGCCGGTTTGGCGGGATTGGTGGAAGAGCTTCTGGGCGCAAGCGACCGGTTGGCCACGATGGCGGCCGCCAGTCGGGCTCTGGGGAAGCCCGCGGCGACCGAGGATATCCTCGAACTGGTGCATGCCCTGGTGGGAGATGGAAAGGAGACTCGGGATGACTGACTGTCGCCACGCTCACTTCGTGGGCATCGGCGGGATCGGCATGAGCGGAATCGCGCGCGTGCTCCTGCAACTTGGTTGGACGGTGTCCGGCTCGGACCTCAAGCCCAGCGGAATCACCCAGGGCCTGCAAGAGCTGGGCGCCCGCATCCACATCGGGCATCACGGCGACAACCTCGGCGACGCCGACATTCTGGTCGTCTCCTCGGCCGTGCCTCCCACCAATCCCGAGCTCGTCGCCGCCCAGCAGCGCGGCCTCACCATCCGCACCCGGGGCCAGATGCTCGGCTACGTCATGCAGGACCGCTGCGGCATCGCCGTGGCCGGCACCCACGGCAAGACCACCACCACCTCCATGGTGGCCCGCGTCCTCGAGCACGGCAAGTTCAATCCCACCGTCATCATCGGCGGCGAGGTCAACGACATCGGCTCCAACGCCAAGCTTGGCATCGGCACCCACCTGGTGGCCGAGGCCGACGAGTCGGACGCCTCCTTCCTCGACCTCTCCCCCAAGATCGCCGTGGTCACCAACATCGACTCGGACGTCAATCTGTCCGCCGCTCCCTTCTCCAACCTCAACTACGATTACGACAAGACCATGGAGAAGATCCAGCAGGTGTTCTTGGAGTTCATGCACCGCGTGCCCTCAGACGGCCTGCTGGTGCTGTGCACCGACAACGGCGTGCTCAAGAGCCTCCTGCCCCAGGTCGAGCGTCCCTACGTGACCTATGGCTTGCAGGACGGCGCCGAGTTCCAGGCGCGCGACATCGAGTTGCGAAACTTCGCCTCCCGCTGCCAGGTCTACCGTAACGGCCAGCACCTGGGCGAGCTGACCCTGAGCGTGCCCGGTCGCCACAACATTCAGAATGCCCTGGCCGCCGTGGCCATCGGCCTTCACAGCGGCCTCTCCTTTGCCCAGGTGGCCGCCGCCCTGGAGCGCTTCGAGGGCGTCCAGCGTCGGTTCCAGTTGCGGGGCGAGTATGCCGGAGTCATGCTGGTGGACGATTACGCCCACAATCCCGCCAAGGTTCAGGCGGCCGTGCACGCCGCCCGCTCGGGCTGGGCCAAGCGCGTGGTGGCCGTCTTTCAGCCCCACCGCTACACCCGCACCAAGTTCCTGGCCGATGAGTTTGCCCGCTCCTTCGAGGAGGCCGACATCCTGCTGGTGACCGACATCTATTCGGCCGGCGAGGTGCCCATCGTGGGCGTCAAGGCCGAGAACCTGGTGGAGCAGATCCGACGCCACGGAACCCCGGCCGAGGTCTACCACACCCCGGGCATCCACGACGTGGGCGAGATGCTGGCCGAGACCTGCCGCCCCGGCGACCTGGTCATCCTGCTCGGGGCCGGCGACGTCAGCTCCTGGGCCCCCGTGCTGGGCGATTACCTGGGAAAGCCCGCTCTTAAGAAGGCCGCCATCTGAGGCTCCTTCTGGCGGTCTTGTTGTGCCTGCCGGTGCTGGCCGAGGCGCCCGCCATCTCCACCATGAACGGCGTCTCCTTGATGTTCACCCGGCTCGAGCTCGAAGCCGTGGTGGGCGCCCCCGTGCAGAGCCGCCCCCTCAAGGCCTCGCTCTTTGGAGAATTTTACGAGTACACTTACGAGGGCGGCCTGATCGTGGGCATGCCCGACCGCAACCCCGGCAGCCATCCCACCATGCTGTTGGGCACGAAGCTGGCCTCCCGCGGGCAGGCCATCCCCGTCGGCCTGACAGCGGCCGAGCTCGAGGCCCAGCTCGGCGAGCCCACCGAGAGGGAAGACTGGCGCTGGGCCTACCGCGACCCGGACCGCCAGACCCAGCTGCTGGCCTTCTTCGAAGAGGGCAAGGTGACCCGTTACGCCGTGACCCGCCTTCCGAAGCCCTGAAGCGTTGCGCCAGCTCTTCCTGCAAAAGCCCCTCGATCTCGTCCTGCGCGAGGTCGATCCCCCCCACCCGGGCCCCGGCGAGGTCACCGTCGAGGTCAAAGCGGCCCTCACCTGCGGGACCGATCTCAAGTTCTACCGCCGCGGCCATCCCCGCTGGCCCCTCCCGAGCGGATTCGGCCACGAGTTCTCGGGCCTGGTGCTGGAGGTCGGCGAAGGCGTCCCGATCGCCCCCGGCACCCCCGTCATGCTCGCGCCCAGCGCCCCCTGCGGCGCTTGCCGCGACTGCCTCAAGGGCCTTTCGAACCTTTGTCCCCAGTGCATGCAGGTCATGATCCTGGGAGCCTTCTCTGACGTGGTGCGGGTGCCCGCCCCGGTGGTGGCCACCAACCTCTATCCCAAGCCCCCCGAGCTCGACTGGTGGCAGGCCGCCCTGCTCGAGCCTCTCAGCTGCGTGGTCTACGGCCTGAGCCTGGTGAACGCCTCGGGCACCGTTGCCATCCTGGGCGCCGGCCCCATCGGCCTGCTCTACGCCGCCCTGGCTCGCAGCCAGGGGGCCGAGCGCGTGCTGCTGGCGGGACGCCACGCCCTGCGCCGCCAGGTGGCCGAGCGCCTGGGCGCCGAGGTTCTGCCCGAGAGCGAGCTCCCCGGCCAGGCCATCCGGGCCGCCGGCGGGGCCGACCTGGTCATCGAGTGCACCGGCCAGCCCGCCGTCTGGGAAGACGCCGTCCAGGCCGCCAGGAGGGGAGGGACCGTGCTCTTCTACGGCGGCTGTCCCGGCGGCAGCACGTTCCAACTCGACCCTGGCCTTGTGCTCGAGCACGGCCTCTGCCTCAAGGGCGCCTTCCACTTCACTCCGGCGGCCGTGGCCCGGGCCCGAGACCTGCTCATCGCCGGCACCATTCCGGCCGGCGAGCTGATCACCGACATCTACCCCCTGGAGCGCTACCAGGAGGCCTTCCAGCGCCTGGATCGGGGCGAGGCCGTCAAGCTGGGGCTGCAGCCCTGAGGTTCGTCTTTTTTGGCATGCCGGGGCGCTTCTCCACCACCCCCCTGCGGGTCGTGGCCGACCGCCACCAGGTGGTCGGCATCGTCAACGGAGTTCCCCGCAAAGCCGGCTGGCTCGAGCGCTGGGGCCTGACCTCCCGCTCGGCCAACCTGTGGCTGTGGGCCCAGACTTACCAGGTTCCCGTGCTGCGCCTGCGCACCGGCAAGGACCCGGCCTTGCTCGCCTTTCTGGAGGGCCTGCAGCCCGAGGCCCTGTGCGTGGCCAACTTCCCCCACCTCTTGCCGCCCGAGGTCTTCCAGCGCTGGCCCACCCTCAACCTCCACCCCTCCCTCTTGCCCCGCTGGCGCGGCCCCTACCCCTGGTTCTGGATGTACCACGAGCAAGAGACCGAGGGGGGGTGGACCGTGCACCGGGTGGACGCCGGCGAGGATACCGGCCCCATCCTGCTCCAGAGCACCTACCAGGTGCCCTTCGGCAGCACCGTCGGCGAGCTGGCCGACCGGGTGCTCGAGCCCGGCGGAGAGCTCCTCTCCCGGGCCCTGGACGGCCTGGGCCAGCTCCAGGAGCGCCCCCAGCCCCCCGGGGATTTCCCTCGGGCCCGCCGCCCCGGACCGAAAGAGCGGTTCGTCCAGTGGCGCGAGTGGCCCGTTCGCCGCGTCTACGGCTTCCTGCGCGGCGTCTGCCCCCTGTGGGTGCGCGAGCTCGAGCTCGGCCCCTTCCTCGAGCCGGAGTTCACGGGCTGGGACGAGGTTTCTTCGGATCTTGCCCCCGGCCGGCTCGGTCGCTCCGATGGCCGACGCTTCGTGGCCTGCCGGGACGGGCGGGTGTTCTTCAAGACCAGGCTGGCCTGAGAGGTCAGGCTTCCCGGGCGGCCTCGCCGAACAAAGGCCCCGTGCGCTCATAGTAGTTGGCGGCATAGCCCGACCAGCTCTCCTGGAGAGGAGTGGGCGCGAGGTCTTCAGTCAGCTCCGGCATGGGCGGCCCTCTTTGTAGGCAGGGCTGTCGAGTCCTGCTGGCTTATGGGCGGAGCAGGGTCCTGGACGTGATTCAGCCAACTTTACTTCAAATGTTGCGCGACGTCGTAAGCCTCACCTCTCTCCCTCTGCGGTCCGGCCGTCCGCAAGCTGCCTCGGGCGATGGCCAGCCGGTCGACTCGGTGGGTCCCTCCCGCGAGCTGCCGCCTCCCCGCCCCACCCTGCCCGCCGTCGCCCGCGGCCGCCTCTGGAATGAGCTGCACGACGCAGGCTGGCTCGGTGAGGAACGCGGTCCGTCGCCCCTCACCTCCCAACAGCGAGAAGCTCTCCAGTCGGTGCTCGAGGAGCTGCAAGGTCAGGGCGTCACCTACACGGGATATCCCCCCGCGGGCGCCGCGCACGAGGTCAGTCCCGCCAAGATCGTGGAGCTGGTCGAGGCCGATCCTCCCTGGAAGTTGCTCAAGCTCGAGCAGCCCCACGACGCGCAGAACGCCGGGTTGGGAAGCATCCAGGGCTTTCGACGCGTTCACGAAGCCGCCGTCTTCCTGCTCGGCGATCCTCCCGAATCGCTTGCCCATCCTGGTGCAGCCCGGGCACTGCAGCATCTCCACGAGCAGGGATGGGGCCTCGGGGTCGGCTCCGGGGAGCATCAGGCTCCCACCCGACCTCTGGCTTCCTACCAGTGGCTGGACAACTTCTTCTTCATTTACAAGCTCCGCTCTCCCGTCGGAGCCACCGCGCCCGACCAGAGCTCCTGGCGTCTGATCGCCCCTGAGGACGCCACGGTGCTCGGTGTCTGGAAGGGGGGCGCGGACGTTCGCTCCACCGGTAAACCCGATGTGGCCAGGGCCTTGAAGGGTTTTCTGGATACTTGCGAGCTCGATCCCAACATCGCTCTGCGCATCGGAGCCTGTGCCTTCCGGGAGGTTCATCACGCCGGTCCGCTCGGGGCAGCCGAGGCCGTCGAAACGGCCCGCGCCTTCCAGAAGGTCTACCAGGAGGTGCTCGCCCCCCAGGTTCAGGCCGGGCGGCTTACCCCGGAACAGGCCGACTACGCCCTCACCGCCATCAGCGACCCGGTGGAGGGCACCACCTTTGAAGAGCGAGCCCGCATCTACGAGGGGATCCTCCAGGCCGCCCACCAGGCGCCCGACGCTTCCAGGCCCGACCGGTTGGCGCTGGACGCTTATATCCAGGCCCTGGCCTACGGGCCCGATGCCGGGAGTTTCCGCCACGAGGCCAGGCGTCTCACCGAGTTCGTCAGCCAGGTCCAGACCAGCGATGCGCGCGACACCTTCGATGCTTTCGACACCATCCTGGCCCGCCAGATCGAGGACCGCTCCAAAGTCCTCCCCGCCCGCGAGATGTTCCAGGGGCTGGTCCAGCGAGGGATCGAGCCGGGCGAGGCTTGGCAAACGGTGCGCGGCAGCGTGTTGACCCCGGGTGGTGGCTCCAGCGTGGGTCTTACCGACAGCCTGGTCCTGGTGGGACCGGCCCGCCTGGCTCGCAGACGCTCCCGCCAGGCCTGACCTGGCAGTTCGGCGGCTCGCGTCCGCACCTGGCGGCATTCAGCTTCTTTTCAGCTCCCTTGGGCAAACTCGGGAAGATAACAAGAGGGGACACCACCACCATGAGCTTGCCGATTCCCAGCTGGGCCCAGGGCCCGATCGAGTCTTTCCGCGCCTCCCAGACCCTTCCCGGAGCCACCCGCAAGGAGATTCCCGCCGATCAGGTGGCGACCGTGGACCGGTCCATCCGCACCAACGTGGATGAGGTCATCTCGGCCGACGAGACCGACCTGGACCAGTGCAAGGGCCAGCCCAACAAACTGGTCATGTTTGGCGGCGCGATGAAGGCCGAGTGGACCGGCAACACGACCTCCGGCACCTTTGTGGAGACGATCACGGATGACGAGAACGAGAACCGCGGCGCGTTCGTCTATGCCGAGTTCACTCCCAGTCACTGCAGCATGCTTCTCCTGAGCCAGGAGAACGGCCAGGTGACCGGCACCGCCCGTCACGCCGACCTGGCCCGTCCCGAGCGGAGCTTCGAGCTCGTTGAGAGCGAGGGGTTCGAGATCGCCCGCTGACTCGGACTTATGGCGGCCACAACCAGGGAATGGCCAGCGAAGCCACCACCCAGAAGAGCAGATTGAGAGGCGTGCCCACCTTCACGAAGTCGCGCGCCCGGTACTGACCCGGCCCGTAGATCATCGTATTGGTCTGGTAGCCCACCGGCGTCATGAAGGAGGCCGAGCAAGCGAAGGTCACGGCCACGAGAAATCCTCGCGGATCGGCCCCCAGGGCAGCCGCCGACGAGAGGGCGATGGGGGTCATCAGGGCGGCCGTGGCGCTGTTCGAGATCAGCTCGGTCAGACAGGTGGTGGCCAGGTAGACTCCGCTGATCAGCACCACCGGCCCGTAGGGCCCGAGCTGGCTCACGATCCCGTGAGCCAGGGCTCTGGCCAACCCGGTCTTTTCCATGGCTGTCCCGAGCGAGAGGCAGCCCGCGATCAGCATGATGATCTTCCAGTCCAGGGCCCGATAGGCCGACTCCAGGCTCATGCAGCGCAGCAAGACCATGAGCACCGCTCCCACAACCACCCCGATCTCGATGGCCAGCAGGCTGAAGGCGCTGAGCGCCACGACCCCCGCGAAGATCGCCAGGGCGGTCAGCATCTTGCTGCGGTCAGGCCGGTCCACGGCCGATTCGCTCACCACCACGAAGGCTCGATTCTGTTTGAGCTGGGTCAGTCGGTGCCCGGCCACCTCGATCAGGAGCACGTCTCCCGCCTCGATTCTCACCGATCCCAGCTTCTCGTGCAGCACTTCGCTCTCACCCCGATGGCGGATGGCGATAGCGGTGGCTCCGAACCGGTTGCGGAAGTTGTAGGACTTGAGCGATTCTCCCACCAGCACCGAAGTGGGCGGGATGACCGCTTCCACCAGGGCTGCCTGGCTGCGTTGCAGGTCGAAATCGTGCACCTTCAGATCGGTCTTCAGGCGGATCTGGCCCCCCTGCTGCAACTCGCGCAGCGAGTCCACGTTGCAGCGCACCATCAGCACGTCGTTGGCGTGCAGAACCGTGTCGGGGGCGGGCACAGCCAGCACCTCGCCGTCGCGGGCAATGCTGACCACGTCGATGTCCAGTTCGTGCAGAATCGGGGCCTGGGCCAGGGGCTGGCCCACGCTGGGGCTGTTCGGTAGCAGGACAGCTTCGGTCAGGTACTCCCCCATGCCGAAGGCCCGGGTGAGCTCTCCCGCGCGACGCCGCTCCGGGATGAGGCGAGTGCCCACGAACACCATGTAGAGCGTTCCCGCCAGAAGGGTTAGCAGGCCCAGGGAGGCGAACTCGAACATCCCCATGGGCCGCAGCCCGTGGTTGACCCCGATGGAGTTGACCACCAGGTTGGGCGAGGTTCCGATCAGCGTGCACGTGCCCCCGAAGATGGCCGCGAACGACAGAGGCATCAACAGCCTGGAGGGGCTGACCCGGGTGATGCGCGAGAGCCCGATGCAGACCGGGATGAACACGGCCACGCAGGCGGTGTTGTTGATGAACCCCGAGACGGCGCTGACGGTGAGCATCATCACGGCGAGTCCCAGGTGGAAGTTGCGCCGCATGATGGGGGCCAACAACTGGGGGATCCGGCTCACCGCCCCGGTCGCCGCCAGCCCCGAGCTCAGTACCAGCATGCCGGCCACGGCCACGGTGGCCGGATCGCTGAACCCGGCCAGCCCTTCTCGAGGGGTCAGAATGCCCGACAGTACCAGGCTGCTCATGATCAAGAGCGCCACCATGTCCACCGGCACCCGCTCGGTGGCGAACAAGATGATGGCCGCCACCACCAGGCAGAGCACGGCGATCG
>CAZWUN010000254.1:0-8062 GCA_964637145.1 uncultured Burkholderiales bacterium | reverse complement strand
CCGGGCAGCCCGAAGTGCTGATAGATCTGCCAGGTAACCCAGGCGAATCCCCACTCGTCATTGACCCAGTAGGGCGCTTGAAAGACGGTGGAGCTGGCCAGGAAGGTCTCTTGATGCGGAATTGCGCCCGTGCTGGCAATCTCGCAACCCATGCGCAGATCGAACCAGAGGTCGTAGTCCAGAGGGGTACTGAGGGTGCGCAGGAAAACGCAGGCCACCAGCAACCCGATCAAGAGCACCGGAAGGCGCATGAGATGGGCCTTCTCCGAATGACAAAGCCTTCCTGGTGCGCTGTTGACAGCCCGGGGGGCCTTTGCTAGAATGGGCAGGCTTTTGACCAGGGCAGGTCTTTCTTGCTTGCTCCCGGTCGATTCCCAGGAGGAACTCGATGGATACCTACACCGTAAAGACAGAATCGGTGAAGAAAGATTGGTTCATTGTGGACGCCGACGGCCAGACCGTGGGGCGCCTGGCCACCCGCATCGCCGAAGTGCTGATCGGAAAGCACAAGCCCGAATTTTCGACCCACGCCGACGTGGGCGACTTCGTGGTGGTCATCAATGCCGAGAAAGTTCGTTTCACCGGCCGCAAGTGGAGCCAGAAGCTCTATCGCCGCCACACCAACGGTCGACCGGGCAGCCTGTTCGAGGTTCAGGCTGACGAGATGCACCGCAAGTTCCCCACCCGCGTGCTCGAGCTCGCGGTCAAGGGGATGCTCCCCAAAAATAAGCTGCGCACCCCGCGCATGAACAAGTTGAAGATCTACCCCGGAGCCGAGCACCCGCACAAGTCGCAGCAGCCCAAGGCTCTCGAGTATTCGAAAGGTTAGGAAAGTAAATCGTGGCCAACCAGAAGTTCTCGATCGGTTCGATCGTCTATGCTGCCACCGGGCGGCGCAAGCGCGCGGTAGCGCGGGTACGCCTGGTCCCCGGCGACGGCCGCATCATCGTCAACGAGCGCACGGTGGAGGACTACTTCACCCGCGCCACCCAGTTGATGCTGATCCGCCAGCCCCTGGAGAGCACCCAGACGCTGACCAAGTTCAACATTCTGGCTCGCGTACACGGCGGCGGCGTGTCCGGTCAAGCCGGCGCCCTGCGGCACGGCATCTCCCGCGCGCTGGTGGTTTTCGATGAGAACCTGAAACCCAATCTTCGCCAGGGTGGCTTCCTCACCCGCGACCCCCGCGAGAAAGAGCGCAAGAAGTACGGAAGAAAGCGCGCCCGACGCGGCTTCCAGTGGACCAAGCGTTAAGCAAGGCTTTGCTGGGACTCGCGCCGACAGACAAGTCTGTCGGCGCCCCGAAGGACAACGAAACGGCCCGCTAAAGGGCCGTTTTTCTCTGGTCGCGAAGGCCCGGCCATGCGCGTGGTCACCGGCCAGGAGATGGCCCAGATCGATCGTCACACCATCACCGAGTTGGGCCTGCCGGGCCTGGTCTTGATGGAGAACGCCGGGCGAGCGGTCTATCGAGCCGCCCGGCGCGAATGGCCTGGAGCCCGCACCTTCAGCATCCTGTGTGGTCCGGGTAACAACGGCGGGGACGGCTTCGTGTTGGCCCGTACCCTGCTACAGAACGGATTCATCCCGCGGGTCGCCCTGCTCGGCGATCCGGGGCGCCTGACCGGGGACGCGTTGGCGCACTACGAGCTGCTCTGGAAGTTCGGCTGTCCGGTCGAGACCCTGACCGACCCGAGCTGGTTGGCGGAGGGCGAGGTGGTGGTGGACGCATTGTTCGGCACCGGTCTGGCCCGACCGCTGGAGGGCCTGACCCGCCAAGCGGTGGAGGCCTGCCAGGGCCGGCCGGTCCTGGCCATCGACATCCCTTCGGGCATCTGCTCGCGTACCGGTCAGATCCTGGGAGCGGCCGTGCAAGCTCAGCTGACGGTCACCATGGGCCTGCCCAAACGCGGCCTTCTGCTCCACCCTGGCGCCGCCCATGCGGGTCGGCTCCTTGTGGCCGAGATCGGTTTCCCCCCTGCGTTGCTGAACCAGGCAGGCCAGGGGGAGCGGCTGGGGCGGGTCCAGATTGGCTCCTGGCTACCCACTCGAGGACCGACCTCGCACAAAGGCAGCTGCGGACACGCCCTGCTCGTGGCCGGCTCGGATCGCTACCCCGGGGCTGCTTTCCTGGCCACGCAGGGGGCTTTGCGGGCGGGTGCCGGCCTGGTAACCCTGGCCACCGCCCCCTCCGTGCGAGCCGAGCTCGCCTCCAGGCTCTCCTCGCCCCTGTCGCTGCCGCTCTCGGGCCCCCGCCTGCATCCCGGCGACCGCGAGACGCTGCTGGCGCAAAAGGTCTCAGCCTACCTGATCGGCTGTGGACTCGACCTCGAGCCCGGGGCCGAAGAACTTGTGCGCGAGCTGGCCCGTAGCTGGCAGCCTCTGGTACTGGACGCCGGGGCTCTGCGGGTGGTAGCTGGCCACGGGCCGCTGGGTCAGGGGCGGGTCCTCACCCCGCATCCGGGCGAAATGGCGATCCTGCTCGACCGTCCCGTCGCCGAACTGGAGGCGGACCGCATCGAAAGCGCTCTGGAGTGTGCCCGGCGCTACCAGTGTGTGGTGGTCTTCAAGGGGGCCCCGACCGTGATCGCCGACCAGGACCAATTCTGGATGAATCCCACCGGCACAAACGTGCTGAGCCAGGGGGGGACGGGGGACGTGCTGGCCGGCCTGATCACCGGACTCCTGGCCCAGGGGCTGGATTGCCAACGGGCCGCCTGCTGCGGTGTCTACTTGCACGGGCTGGCAGCTCGCCTGGCTGCCCGCCAGATCGGCCCGCGCGGGGTTTACGCGGACGAGATCGCCGCCCGCGTGCCCCGAGCCCTGCGACAGGTGCTCAGAGCCAGGACATAAGGGGCGAGTCGTCGTCCATCAGGATGCTTGGAGTCGAGGCCTGCGCCAGGGCCATTTCAGGCTGCTCCTCCATCACCGTCAGCTCGCTGGGATCGTCGAGCAGCTTGCCGGCCTCCTCGCGGTTGACCAGGCCCACGTCCACCATGCGGGACAGGTGCCGGCCCAGCGTCTGCATGTTCCCCTGACGCATGGCCTCGTGCAGGCTGGAGGTCTCGCCCCGACCGATGCAATCGGCCACATCCTCGTTACACTCGAGGATCTCGAAGGCGGGGAGCTTCCCCCGGCCGTCGGCGCGTGGGACCAGGTACTGGCAGACGACCAGCTTCAAGACCCTGGAGAAGAGCCGCAGCATTCGATTGTCATTGTTGTTGTAGAAAACTTCCACGATCTGGTCCACAGCCCGCACCGCCGAGGGGGCGTCCAGCATGGCCAACACCAGGTGTCCCCCGGCGGCAGCCTGGATCACCACTTCCACCGTGTCCGGGTCGGGCAGCTCGCCCACGGCCAGAATGTCCGGATCTTGCAGCACGGCCTGGCGAATCCCGTGGACATAAGTCTCGGTATCCACCCCCACTTCCCGCTGCACCACGGTGGCTTTCTTGCTCTCGTGCCAGAACTGGATGGGGGATTCCAGCGTCACCACCCGCACCCGCTGCTGCTCATTGAGATGCGAGATCAGCGAAGCGAACGAGTTGATCTTCCCGCAACGCGGGCGTCCTACCAGCAGGATGAGTCCCTGACGCTGGTCCAGCAACTGCTCCAGGACGCTTCCCGAGAGTCCGAGTTGCGCCAGAGGGGGGATATCGGTCCGAATGCGCCGGATGGAAGCGCCCAGAAGCCCCCGCTCTTGATAGACATGAAAGCGAAAACCGGCGCCATCCATCGCATAGCCAAAGCCGACTTCCATGCCCCGGGCCAGGGCCAACAGGTGCTCCTGATTGAGAACCTGCGAAAGCAGAGCCTGGCATTCGCGAGGGGAAATGGCGTGCTCGCCGACCGGCACCAACTCGTGGTTGATGCGCAGCATCGGAAACGAGCCCCCGTTGAGGTGCAAGAAAGTTCCCCGGTGCTTGACCATGACCGAAAGCAACTGCTCCAGGCTGAAACTCAGCTTTGGCTTGCCACTCTTCTCGGCCAGACCCTCCACAGCCGCCGTCAGGCGCTGCAAGGTGGCATTCAATTGCTCGTCGAGACTCAAAGCCGGTCCCTCAGTTGATGTCGGCTTCCAGTTCTCCCTCTTCGGCACCCGAGTCGGGATCGGCACTCAGGGTCCGCGACAGGGCATCCGGCCCATCCAGGTTCAGGTGAGGGAAGAAGTCGTCGTCCTCGTTAGCCCCGCGGGTAACCGAGATCTTGCCGGCTGCGATCTCCCACAGAGCCTGGCTGACCGACTTGCGAGCATTGGTCTCGGCCAGCACCGGGCTGCCGTCGTTCAACTGCCGGGCCCGCTTGAGTGCCAGCGTCACCAAAGCGAACTTGTTATCCAGGGCTTCGTTGCTCAACAGCAGGTCTAGATTGGGTTCTACCAGCATCGGACATCCTCCAGGGGCGTTTGGGTTTTACGAACCAGCCAGGATACGCCACAGACAGTCGGGATTCCTGCAGGGAGGAGGGTATTCAAGCTTGATAGAAATTCTTTCGCTATGCCATCTCAGCCGTTGGAGAACCCGATCGAGGAAAGCCGGCCCAAGCGCCGCTCGAACCTGCAAGGGGGCGACAAGCCGAACCGGAAGGCGCGTCGGCGCCCCCAGGCTCCGGCTGCCTCGGTCAGCTCACCCTCGGTGGCCGCGCCCGCGGCCGGCCTCGGCCTCATGCTGGTGGGAGTGCCTTTCCTGACGATCTGTCTGGCCGCCCCCCACGTGACCGGAGCCGTCGGCCTGGCCGTCTCGGCCACCCTGCATGCGGCCTTCGGTCGCTCGGCCTGGCTCCTGCCCTGGTTGGGGCTGGGCTGGAGTCTGCGCCTGGTGGCCCCGGGACTCTTGAAAGGAATGCAGGTGGGCTGGCCGGCTCTGCTGCTCTGGCTCGACCTCACCCTGCTGGCCCAGCGCATGGGGGGACAGGGGGGGCAGCTCGGGTATGGGCTCGACCTGCTGTTGGTGCACGCCCTGGGACCGGCCGGCTCGTGGATCGTGGGAGGCGCCGGCCTGGCTGCGGGCCTGCTCATGGTCTGCCAGATTCCGCTCTCTGACGTGGGCCGCGTTCTGGCCGCCGGGGCGCGCCACCTGGGGCGAGCGACCTGGAAACTTTTGCGGTCGCTGGGGCGCATTCTGGCCAGCCTTCACCCCGGACCCTGGGCCGAGGAGCCTTCCACCGAAAGCCAACCCGCCGTGGAGGTTTCCGAAGAGGCTCGCCCCCTGACCGTCTGGGAAACCACGCCAGGATCCCCGGCCATCAGCGAGGAGGCCTATGAGACCGCAGTGGAGCCCAGCCTGCTCCCGGAGGAGGTCTTCAGTGACGAGGTCGACCTCGCCCCCTCGGAAGAGGCGAGCTATCTGCCCGAGCCGTCCTTGAGCCAGGAGCCGGAGCTTATGCCCGAGCCGACCGAAGAGGCTCCCCAGCCTTCCCTGGCGCCTTCTCCCCCGACCGCAGAAGAGAAGCCGGCCCCCCGGCCGTCGCGCCCGGCACCCATCCAGAACGGAATTCTGGAGGATCCTGACGGTCAGTTGCGGCTGTTTCCGGGTCCGCCCCGCGTGCCGACGGCCACCTACAAGCTGCCTCCCCTCTCTTTGCTCGACTCCCCCCCGGCCCAGGCGCGACGCCGTCCCGAGGAGGACAAGTCCCAGATCCTGATCGACACCCTGCAAAGCTTTGGGGTGGAAGCCCGGGTCATCCATACCGTGCGCGGTCCGACCGTCACCCGCTATGAGCTGCAACCCGCCCGGGGCGTCAAGGTGAACCGCTTCACGGCCCTGACCAACGATATCGCGCTGGCCCTGGCGGCCACGGCAGTGCGCATCGAGGCCCCCATCCCGGGCAAGGCCGCCATTGGCATCGAGATCCCTAACCGCTCCACCGATCTGGTGGTTCTGCGCGACATCCTGTCAGCTCAAGCCTTCGGCAAGTCCAACGGGCTCACGCTGGGACTCGGCCTCGACCTGACCGGCCAGCCGGCCGTCACCGACCTGCAAAAGATGCCTCACCTGCTCGTAGCCGGCACCACCGGGTCGGGCAAGTCGGTCTGCATCAACACGCTCATCTTGAGCCTGCTCTATCGCTTCACCCCGCGCCAGCTCCAGATGCTGATGATCGACCCCAAGCAGGTCGAGCTGTCCATCTATGAGGGGCTGCCCCACCTGGTGGGCTTCTCAAACCAGAAACCTGGCCAGATCGTGGTCGATCCAAAGAAGGCCGCCCTCACCCTCAACCAGGTGGTCGAGCTGATGGAGCAGCGTTACGCCACCTTCGCTGCCCTGCGGGTGCGCAACCTGGCCGAGTTCAACTCCAAGGCACCCGAACCGTTGCCCTGGGTGGTGGTGATCATCGACGAGCTGGCTGACCTGATGATGGTGGCCTCCAAATCGGTCGAGACCAGCATCTGCCGACTGGCCCAGAAGGCCCGAGCGGCTGGCATTCACGTGGTGGTGGCCACCCAGAGACCCTCCACCGACGTGATCACCGGACTGATCAAGGTCAACATCCCCTCCCGCATCGCCTTCGCGGTCACCTCTCAGGTCGACTCGCGGGTCATCCTGGATACGGGTGGGGCCGAGCAACTGCTGGGCAAGGGCGACATGCTGTTCTTGCCGGTAGAGGCCTCCGACCCGCGCCGCCTGCAGGGCGCTTACGTGTCCAACGACGAGATTCAAAGGGTGGTAGAGTTCTGGAAGGCCCAGGCCCACCCGGAGAACCTGATCGAGCTGGCCATCAACGAGAATGCCGGCCTGGAAGCCGAGGAGGAAGGCGGGGGCGATGAGGACGATGCTTTGCTGCAACAGGCCCTGGAGGTGGTGCTGCGCACCCAGCAGGCTTCGGCCTCCATGCTCCAAACCGAGCTGAAAGTAGGTTATGCTCGCGCCCGCCGCATTCTCACCTTGATGGAGCGCAAGGGCTGGGTCGGCCCGGCTGAAGGCAGCAAGCCGCGCAAGATTCTCTACAGCGGCGGTTGACAGGAATCCCCCTCGGGTTAGGGAACTCGCCTTCCTCATGTTGTCCAGAGTGAGGTGTTCGCAATGAATCGTTCTTTCAGATCCGTTCTGGTGGCCGCAGCCCTGTGTCTGACACTGCATAGCCCCTCCTGGGCACAACCTGCGGTGGCGAAGGTGGTCGAGATCGAGGGTCCCAAGATGACCTACGAGCGCAAGTCGGCCACTGCACTCGCCTTTCCCTTCATGAACACGCTGGTAAAGGACGAGTACCAGACCGACGCCGCCACGGTGGCGGCCCTTGAGTTCGTCACCGGAGGCCGGGTGGGTATCAACAAAGGCACCCGCATCGAGATCGTCAGCGAAAGCGAGATCAAGGAAGAAGGCAAACCCGTCGTCAAGCGGATCAAGATCAAGAGCGGGCGGGTCTGGGCCAAAATGTCCAAACGCAAGGAACCACTTGAGATCGAGACGGCAGGCGGGGTCATGGGCATCAAGGGCACGGAGTTCGTGATCGCCACCGAGGAGAACGGGGCCACCAGCCTGGACGTGTTGGAGGGCGAAGTCGAGGTGACCCCGGTCGGTGGAGGTGCTCCCATCTCGGCCAAAGCGGGCACTAAAGTGGACATCCCCTACCAGCAGGTTCCGGTGGTCAAGCAGTATGACGACCCGGAGGCCCTGCGCGAGGAGATCCTCAATTCAAGTGAGTGGCAGGATTTCCAAAAGGCCATGGACATCGTACGCACGATCTCGACCTACAGCTACATCCCGGGCAGCATCGGCCTGGGAACCGCCGGCGAGGCCTTCTATTATGCCGGCACGGTTAGCGATTTCATCTCCAACCCCGAGCAGGCCGCCCTCAATCTGGCCTCCAGCTATGTCCCGGGAGGCGGCTACCTGGGTTACATTCCCCGCAACTCGGGGCCCAAGAAACCCGATTTCCCCACCAACCCGATGCCAGCCAACAACATGACCATCTCCGGCCCGCCCAGCTTCAACTGGACCGGAGTCGAGAAGGCCAAAGGCTATCTCTTGCTGCTCAGTCGCGAAGAGCAGATGGGCAACCTCGACTGGGCCACCAGGACCACCAGCACTGCCACCCATTCGAGGATGAGCAGGCCCCAGCC
>CAZWUN010000253.1:0-8084 GCA_964637145.1 uncultured Burkholderiales bacterium | reverse complement strand
ATCTCGTTAGCCTTCGCCCCCTGGAACCAGTGCCCATTGACCACGAGGGAGAGCGCCTCATCGCCTTCCGCGACAGTGCCGGCCTGGTGAGCGGCGTGGTCATGGTGCGCCCGGCAGCTTACGTCCTGGTGAGCCTGCTCGATGGCACGCGCACCAAGCAACAAGCCCTGGCCGAGTTCGCCGCGCGCACGGGAGCAAGAGTTGATTTGGAGACGCTGGATGCGCTGATCGAGCAACTGGAGCAGGCTTTGATTATTGACGGCCCTCGGGCCCGGCAGGCCCTGGCAGCGATGTCCGAGCGACCGGCGGCCCACGCCGGCAGCGCCTATCCAGCCGACCCGGACGAGTTGGCCAGGTTCCTCGATGCGCTGCTCGCCCACGAGCGCCCGCCGGAGCCTCCGGCCCCCCTGAGCGGGTTGCTGACTCCTCATATCGACCTGCGCCGGGGCGCAGAGAGCTACGCCATGGCTTACAATAGCTTGATCAAAGGTCTGGGCGAGAACGATACTTTTGTGGTGCTGGGCATCTCTCACGCTCCCTGTCGACAGCCCTTCATTTTGACCAGGAAGCCCTTCGAGACTCCCTTTGGCAACCTTGAGCCGGACCTGGACCTGATCGAGGAACTGGTCCAGGGATGCGACTTCGACCCGTTCCAGGATGAGTACAACCATCTCGGCGAGCACTCGGTCGAGTTCCAGAACGTCTTTCTGGCCTATCTCGGGCAGCTCTCTGGGCGAAGGTTGAAGACCGTGCCCATTTTGTGCGGCTCTTTCCACGAAGCCATCCTCGAGCGTAAAAGCCCCCTGGAGATTCCGGGCGTGGCCAGTTTTTTAGCCGCCTTGAAATCAGCCGTCCAAAGAAGGCCAGGACGGGTCTGCCTCATTGCCGGCGCCGACCTGGCCCATAAGGGCGTGCGTTTTGGTGAGCCTCCCCTGGATCGAGACTTCTTGAGCCAGTTGGAGTTGGCCGACCTGGAGTCATTACGCCACTGCGAGCAGGGCGACTACGACGCATTTTTCGCCACCCACCAGGCCGATCGAGGCGAGCGCAACTATTGTGGCACGTCTGCCATCTACACCATGCTGCACTGTCTCGAAGGCCAACCGGGCGTTCTGCACCGCTACCAGCAGTGCAATGAGCCGGGGGAGATCTCCACAGTCACCGTGGCGGCGGCCAGCTACTATCGCCTCCCCTGAGGCAAGGTCGAACAAATTTTTCCACTTTTGGCCCGCTCCAGACAGGATTTTTTCGCGTCACACCGTAATTTCCAGCCCGACCAGGGGCGGGCCCCCCACCCGATCACACCCGATCACGGTTGTGCGCGTCTTTCCCCTCACGTTTGCAACAAGTCCGGCCGAACATTCCGGACGAGTGGAGGTTGAACCATGCTGAAAATCGGAATCTTGCGCGGACGGGAGAACTCGTTCCCCGAGGCGCTGATCGCCACTATCAACTCGATGAACGAAGGGGTGGAGGCCGAGTGGATCGGTCTGGGCGGCACCGCCATGGGCGAGCCCTGCCCTTACCGCGTCATCCTCGATCGCATTTCCCACGAGGTCCCCTACTACCAGGTCTATCTCAAGCAAGCCTCACTCCAGGGCACCTATGTCATCAACAATCCGTTCTGGGTGCACGTGGATGACAAGTTCCTGGGCTACAGCCTGGCCGAGAAGATGGGCATCCCGGTGCCCCGCACCTCGGTGCTGCCCAACAAGGAGTACATCGACGACATCAATGCCCAGTCGCTGCGCAACCTGTGGCCCATCGATTGGGAGTTCCGGCTCAAACAGGTCGGCCTGCCCTGCATCATGAAGCCGGCCTTCGGCGGCGGCTGGAAGAACGTGCACAAGATCACCTCCATCGAAGAGGCCATCAAGCACTACGAAGAGTCCGGCCAGCTCACCATGATGCTGCAGGAGTTCATCGAGTGGGATGACTACATTCGCTGCCTGTGCATCGGGGCCAAGCACGCCCGGTCCATCCGCTACATCCCCCGCCCCCACGGTATGGGCGAGTACGTGCAGGATCTCTCGGTTCTCAATCCCAAGCACGCCAAGCTGGCCGAAGAGTACTCCATTCGCTTCAACAAGGTCATCGGCTATGACATGAACGCCATGGAGTTCGCCATCAAGGGCGACAAGCTCTACGCCATCGACATCACCAACTATGTATGCGACATGGACTACAAGTCGCTTCGTGACGCCCATTTCGGCTGGGCCGTGCACACCATGTCCAAGTTCCTTATCGACAAGGCCAAGTCCAAGCAGCACAACAAGCCCTGCGCCAACTGGGAGTCGCTGATGGCCAAAGCCTCGCGCTGAGCCGAGCTTACCCGATCAAGAAGGCCCCGCCTTTAGCGGGGCCTTTTTCTTATCCGACAGCCGAGGCCCAGTCGAGCCAATCTTCGGCACTGGCATTCTCGTCAAGGTAGAAGTGGGCTTTGAGGTGGAAATCCGGCTCAGCCTGTCGCTGCTTGAACTGAGGAGGCTGGAGGTAGGCGGTGTTGCCGCTCTGAACGGGAGGTTGGGGATAGCCGCAGAACTGTCCGACATTGTCCTTGAGTCGACTCACGAAGGGCCCCAGACTGTATTCGCCCGAAGCGGCGTTGCTGTTTTCGTGCTCGTTCATTGGCCTGGTCCTCTCTGACCCTGGAGGGCTGACTTGAGATTGCCAGAAACGGCTTAAGGGAAGCTGAAATGGCCACCAACGAATATTCCTTTCAAACCCGCTGGGTGGTGCCGGGCACCCCCGAGGAGATCTCCAGCCTTCTGCAGGAACCGTTGGAGCTTCCCCGCTGGTGGCCGTCGGTCTACCTCTCGGCTCGCCCGGAGGGCGAGGTCACCCACCTCGTGACCCGAGGCTTCTTGCCCTACCGCCTGCGCTGGTCGTTTCGGGTGGAGCGGTCCGATCCGCCCCGGGGTTTCTCACTGGTGGCCTGGGGCGACCTCGAGGGGCGGGGTGAATGGACCTTCACCCCCCTGTCGGCCAGCCACACCGAAGTGCTCTACGACTGGCACGTGGTAGCCAACAAGCCGGCCCTGCGGTACCTCTCCTTCTTGCTCAAGCCCTTCTTCCGGCTCAACCACGACTGGGCCATGTCCCGAGGGTTCCAGAGTCTGAAGTTGGAGCTGGCCCGCCGACGAGGCCAGCGGGTCCCGGCTCCGCCCGGGCCGGCCAACGACGTCTGGTTCTGGTTCGCGGTCATCTTGCTGGTCTGGATGGCTCTGCATCGTTGACCTGGTTGCTGGGTGCCCTCGGCCTGTCACTCTTCTTCTGGCTCGGTGGCGCCGCCGGTCTACACCTCTGGCCGCTCCGGCCCATCACCAACCTGGCCGAGCTCGCCCTCACCCCCTTCTCCATCGTGGCCGGAATGATGTTCCCGGCCCACGATTACCATCACAGCCAGAGCTATTACCTCGCCCGCAGCCTGCTGGGTGGATTCGGCTACCTCACCGCACTGTGGCTGGTGCAACAAATTGGGCGCCTGCTGGGACCTTCGCGGGAGCAACCGGTCGATGGCAAGCGCCGCGGGCTGCTTGCGGGCTTGCTGCTGACCCCCATCCTGGGCACCGCCATGTACAGCGTTCTGGTCGAGCCCTCCTGGCTCAAACTACGTCGTTATGAGCTGAAGATCGCGGGATTGCCGCCAGAGCTCGACGGACTCAAGCTCGGGCACTTCTCCGACAGCCACTTTGGCCCCCTGGTGGGACTCATGCACATCCGCAAGGCTATCGCAATGCTCAACGCCGAGCAACCCGACCTGGTGCTCTTGACAGGCGACTACGTGCACCAGACCCCGTCTGCGATTCCCGATGGCATCGCTGTGCTCACGGGGCTGAAATCCCGCCTCGGAAGCCTGGCGGTGCTCGGCAATCACGACCACTGGGAGGGCACCGAAGCCTGCCGGGCCGAGTTCGCCCGCCACGGCCTGCCCCTGATCGATAACCAGCGCGTCTTTCTGAGCTCCCGGGGCTTGAGCGAGCAGCCCATCGGGCCCTGCCTGGCCATCTGCGGGGTAGGCGACCTGTGGGAGGACAGCGTGGAGCCCGAGAAGGCCCTGCAGGGTGTGCCTGCAGACTGCCCGCGCCTGCTCTTGAGCCACAACCCCGACGTGGCCGAGCTTTTGCCCGACCGCTTTCCCCATTTGCGCTTCGACCTCCAGCTGAGTGGCCACACCCACGGAGGCCAGGTCAGCTTTCCGGGAGTTGGCACCCCCATCGTGCCCAGCGCCTATGGCCCGCGCTACGCGGGCGGACTGGTACAGGGGCCGGCCTGGCCCGTCGTGGTCTCGCGCGGCGTGGGGCTGACGGTGTTGCCGGTGCGGTTCCGGGTGCCCCCCGAGGTGGGGCTGATCACCCTGCGCCGGGGATAGGCAGGACGTTCAGGGGAATGCGCACCAGTTCGGTCCGATCCACGGCGATATGGAACGAGTAACGACCGAAGCGAGGAAACTCCACGTTGTAGAAGCCCATCACCAGGCGAGCGTTGGTCTCGGTGCCACTTACCGGACGAGCCAGCTCGAACTGCCCGTTCTGCTCGAGCAGCGACCGGCCATCAGCGTCGATCAGGCAGACCGTGAAGCTGCGCGCTCCGGCCTCAACCACGCTGGCTCGCATCTGAACCACCACGAAGAACTGGGGATGCCGAGCCGGGACCTGGGGAGCGTAGATACTGTCCACCCCGATGCCGAGGGCGTTCACCTTCCCGGTGGCGTCAGCGTAATCGCAAAGGAAAGCAAAGTCGAGCGTCATGCTGCGCCCTTCGGACGAGTGAGGGCAACCCCTTCACACCGGCAGAACGTCCACCGCCACGGAGACCTTCTGCTCCCCGCCCCCCAGGACCACGCCCTTGACCGGGGAGACGTCGTCGTAGTCGCGTCCCCATGCCATGGTGATGTGACTGTCGTAGGGAATCTGGTTGTTGGTGGGATCAAAGTCCACCCAACCGTAAGGAGGACAGAAGACTGACAACCAGGCGTGGGAAGCGTCGGCCCCCACAAGTCGGGGCTGGCCCGGAGGCGGGGTGGTGAGCAGATATCCGCTCACATAGCGAGCCGCCAGTCCCAGCGAGCGCAGCATGCCGATCTGCAGGTGGGCAAAGTCTTGGCAGACTCCGCGGCGGTTGCTGAGAACCTCCTTCAAACCGGTGGACAGGTCGGTGGCCTCGGGGTCGTAGCGAAACTCGCGGTGGATGCGCCCCATCAGGTCGAGCACCCCCTCCACCAGAGGCCGCCCGGGGGTCAGCGACGCGCGGGCATAATCAGCCAGGTCCTCGCCCGCCTCGACATAGGGCGAGTCAAAGCAGAACGCTCGCTCGGCCAGGTAAGCCTGATCGCCCACCAGTTGCTCCACCACCTGCTCCCAGGGAGGCGAGGCGGTATACTCCTGGGCCGGGCGCACCTCGACCAGGAATCGAATGGTAACCGTAAGCTCGGTGTGGGGCTCGTGGACTTCGAAAAAGGTGATCGAGTTGCCGAAATAATCGCGACGCCGCGCGATCACGGCCGGGACGGGCTCGATCTCCAGGCGCGCCTCGCTCACCTCCTGGCCGGGATGGGGGCGAGGCGCCCCGACGACCTGGTTGTGGCCCAGAGAGACCGGATCCTGGTAGCTGTAATGGGTGGTGTGCCGCACCCGATACTTCATTCGTGACGCTCCTCGAGTGGCAGGGGGGGGCGCTGGCGTGCGGGAGCCACGTGCACCAGGTAGTGCCGGCTCAAAGCATCGCCCAGTTGCGGCAAGCGCTGCTCGCAGCTCTCCAAGAAGAGCTTGCAGCGCCTGGGCTCGGCAGCCAGAGAAGCCACGTCCAGCAGACGCAGGTCGGTCAAGAGGGCCAGGGCGAGTCGCTGCTCGGGGCTGCGCAGGGCCTGCTGACCGGGCAACTGGCTTAGATGCTCCTCGACTTGCGAGAGTTGGAAGGCAACCGAGCGGGGGTTAGACTCGTCACAGAGAATCAGATCGAGCACCGGAGCCATCTGCAGGCCGGCCGGATAGCGTCGCCGATAGGTGCGGCCCGAGTCACAGATGCGCAGCACGGCTTCGAGGAGAGCGTCTTCCTGGGCTCCCGGCTCAACCAGAGTTCCCTGGACCAGCTCCACGGTGCGCACGGCACGCTCCAACCGACGGCCCAGATCCAGGAAGCGCCAGCCGTAGCCCCGCGACATGCTCTCGGTGGCCATGCCGCAAAACGCCCACAGCTCGGTGATCAGCTCCTCAAGTTGATCCATCAGCACCCGCTCGTGCTCGGCCGGGCCGATCGAGAGGCCGGTCAGAATCCGCCAGCAATCCACTGATACCCGGTCGCGCACGCTGGTGCTGAGCCGATGCACCTGGCGCAGCAGAAAGGCCAGCCCGAATTTCTTGGACTCCAGAGCCAGCTCTTTGATTCGAGGCCAGTCCTCGCCCTCTTCCGGGTGCATCACGTCCAGCAGGCACGGCACCGCTCCAGCGTCCTCGGGGTCGCCGAGCAGCTCGAGGCAACCTCGAATCAAGCGAACCATTCCCTCGGCCCGCTCGACGTAGCGGCCCAGCCAGAACAGGCTGTCGGCCACCCGGCTGGGCAGGTCGTTGCCACCCCGCGAGAGCCCTACCTGGGCGCCCGGACGAACCACCGGGTGAGTGCTGGACGAAGGCTCCTCCGAGGAGATGACCCAGGTGTCCTTGCTCCCTCCCGAGGCCGACAGGGTCACCACCAGCGAGTCCGCCGTGCGGGCCACCCGGGCCAGACCCCCTGGCAAGACCTCGAAACCATCCTCGCGGCTGGATAAAAAGGCGCGCAGCACCATGTGACGGGGCTCCAGGCGCTGGCCGCTCCAGACTGGCGAAGTCGACATGGAGACCTGGTCTTGGGCCACCCAGGCGTACGGACGAGCTCGGATGCGTCGGCCCAGGTCTTCGCGCTCGGTGCGCGAGAGCTCAGCTCCGAAGACGGCCCGCCGCCCTCCCAGGAAGGTCTGCTGGGGAAAGGCGGTACGCACCACCAGCCGCTCGAGATGGCTCAGAACGTGCTGACAGGCGCCGGGATCACCGCACCACCAGCTGGGGACTCCGGGAACCTCCAGCTCCTGACCCAGGAAGTGGCGGCACAGAGCCGGCAAGAAGGGCCCCAGGGCAGGCGTTTCCAACCAACCGCTGCCCAGCGAGTTGGCCACCACCACGTTGCCCGAGCGAACGGCCTGAACCAGGCCAGGCACACCCCACCAGGAGTCGCCCCGCAGCTCCAACGGGTCACAAAAGGCGTCGTCGAGTCGGCGCCAGATCACGTCCACCGGTTGCAGGCCCTCGAGCTGCTTGAGATAAACGGCGTTATCGCGCACCGTCAGGTCGTCCCCCTCCACCAGGGCGCAGCCAAGATACTGGGCCAGGTAGGCGTGCTCGAAATAGACCGGGCTTTCGGGCCCCGAGGTCAGCAGGACGATGCGTGGATTGTTGGGATTGAGAGCTGCCAGACCCTCGAGCGAGGCGCGCAACCCTTCGAAAAAGGGCCCCAGTCGGGCCGAGCGACACTCGCGGAACAGCTCGGGAAGAAGGCGGCTCAGCACCAGTCGGTTCTCCAGGGCGTAGCCTGCCCCGACCGGGGCCTGGGTGCGGTCTCGCAGGATCATCCACTGGCCCTCGGGAGTTCGCACCAGATCGGTGCTGTAGAGCAAGAGCCGGCTCTGACTGGCCACCGGCAGCCCGTGACAGGGGCGCAGGAAGCCGGGGTGGGCGAAGACCAGCTCCGCAGGCAAGAGGCCTTCGCGTAGAAGGTCCTGGGAGCCGTAGATATCCTCCAGCACCAGATCGAGCAGCTGAGCCCGCTGCACCAGGCCGGCCGAGAGGCTGGACCACTCGCTCTCGTCCAAGAGCAGCGGGAGCGGGTCGAGCTCCCAGGGCCGCTCCAGACCTCCGGAGCCGCCGTGAACGTTGAAGGTGACCCCGTTCTCGCGCATGAGGCGGCGCACCTCGGCCCACCTGCGAGCCAGAGTCTCGGCACCCATGGCTTCAAAGGAACGCAAAAACGAGGACCAGTGCGGCCGCACTCCCCCCGGCTGGGCGTGCATCTCGTCAAACGTGAGCGGGATCGGCTCGTAGCCGGCGGCCGCG
>CAZWUN010000252.1:0-8087 GCA_964637145.1 uncultured Burkholderiales bacterium | reverse complement strand
ACCCAACCCCACCGCGCCTTCGGTGAAGATCTTGCGGTGCTTCTCCATCACGTCGGCCTTCTTCTTGCCCATGGCCTTGCGTAGCCCATCGGCCATCGCCATGGAGTAGCCGGCCAGCACGTTGGCGGTCTGCATGACCTGCTCCTGGTAGAGGAAGAAGCCGTAGGTTTCCTTGAGGATGTTCTCGAGTCGCGCGTGCGGATAGACGATGGCCCCGCCCTTGCCGTGACGGCGTCGAATGAAGTCGTCCACCACTCCGCCCTGCAGCGGGCCAGGCCGATAGAGGGCCAGGAAAGCCACGATGTCGGAGAACTTGTCCGGCTTGAGTTGCTTGAGATAGCGCTTCATACCGTCGGACTCGAGTTGGAACACGCCGTTGGTATCGGCCTCCGAGAGCAGTTGGTAGGTCTTACGACACTTTTCGTCGTCGGGATCGTCGTGATTCAAAGCTGCCAGGTCGAGTGTCTCGCCCCGCGAGCGCTCGATGATGCGCAGGCAGTGGTTGATGACGGTCAGGTTGCGCAGGCCCAGGAAGTCCATCTTCACCAGGCCGACCTCGGCCACGTCGTTCATGTCGAACTGGGCCACGACCTCGTCCCCGTTCATCTTCTGCAGAGGAACGATGGTCGAGAGCGGCTGGCTCGACATCACCACTCCGGCGGCGTGAATGCCAGCGTTGCGGGCCATGCCCTCCACTTTGAGGGCCTGCTCGATCAGCAGGCGCGCGGTCTGATCCTGATCGTAGAGGGCCTTGAATTCGGGCGTCTCCAGGGCCATCTTGAGATCGACCCCGGGTCCCGCTGGCACCGTCTTGGCGATCTTGTCCACGTCCGGCAGGGGAACGCCCATCACTCGTCCGATGTCGCGAATGGCAGCCCTGGCTTTCATCCGGCCGAAAGTGATGATCTGAGAGACATATTCGTGGCCATACTTCTCGCGCACGTAACGGATGACTTCCTCGCGTCGCTCCACGCAGAAGTCGGTATCGATGTCGGGCAGCTCCGTGCGCTCGGGCGAGAGGAATCGCTCGAAGAGCAGGGCGTGCTTGAGAGGGTCGAGCTGGGTGATGCCTGTCAGGTAGGCTACCAGTGAGCCTGCTGCCGAGCCGCGTCCCGGTCCCACGGGAATGCCGTGATCGCGGGCGTAGCGGATGAAGTCCCAGATGATCAGGAAGTAGTCCGGAAAACCCTTGCCGATGATGACTTCGAGCTCGGTTTCCAGACGCTGCAAATACTCTTCCCCCGGGTTCTCGGTGCCAAAGCGCCACAGGAAGCCTTCGCGGCAGAGCTGTCGCAGCATCTGGTCGCTGGTGACCCCATCGGGGCAGGGAAACTTGGGCAGATAGACGGTGGAGAGGTCCATCTCCAGGTTGCATCGCTCGGCCACCATCAACGTGTTGCTCAAAGACTCGGGCAAATGGCCGAAGC
Source organism: uncultured Burkholderiales bacterium (assembly GCA_964637145.1). Lineage (GTDB taxonomy): Bacteria > Vulcanimicrobiota > Xenobia > Xenobiales > QWHO01 > QWHO01. The sequence continues at coordinate 6,660 of CAZWUN010000252.1, read as the reverse complement.
GTTGGGCCATTTCCTCGTAGCTCTTGAGGTAGAACTCCGGAGCCGCAAAGCGCATGCGGTTCGGATCATCGAGCGTCTTTCCGGTCTGGATGCAGACCAGGGTGTCCTGCACGGAGGCGTCGTCACGGGTCAGGTAGTGGGCGTCATTGGTGGCCACCAGGGGCAAGTTCATGTCGCGGGCCAGGCGGATCAGCTCATGATTGGTCTTGTGCTGCTCGTCGATGCCGTGGTCCATCAGCTCGACGAAGAGATTCTCGCCGAATATGTCGCGCAACTCGCCCAGCCGGCCCCGTGCCCCCTTCAGGTCGTCTTCCAGCAAGGCGGCATTGACCTCGCCGCGCAAGCATCCGGTAAGGGCCACCAGGCCTCTGGCATGCTTCTCGAGCCGGGCCCGGTCGACCCGGGGTTTGTAATAGTAACCCTCCAGGTGGCCGGCGCTGACAAGCTGCAACAGGTTGCGGTAGCCTTCTCGGTCCTGGGCGAGCAGGGTGAAATGATAGGGCCGGTCGTCCTTGCGGGACTCTTTGTCGAACATGGTCCGCTGCGAGACGTAGACCTCACAACCGATCAGGGGCTTGATGCCGGCCTTCTTGCAGGCTTTGTAGAACTGCAGCGCCCCGTACATCACGCCGTGATCGGTCATCCCCAGTGCCGGCATGCCCAGCTCAACAGCTCGACCCACGAGGTCAGGAATGCGGTTGCAGCCGTCGAGCAGGCTGTACTCGGTGTGACAGTGGAGGTGAACAAAGGAACTCACGGGCCTACTCCTCGAGGGGGTCTGGAAAAATTTTCCTCAGCCTGGCCTGAACACCTTCCGAACGCCCGTGCTGTTGCGCAACGGTAACATTCCCTCAACCCCGGGAAGGGTCGTTTCAGACTATCCTTTCGACTTGGAGGACCCTTTGAAGATCGTGCCGCTTCCTTATCCGGCCCCGGTCAGCCAGCCCCTTCGGGCCGGCCCGGCTATCTCTTTGTCCGCCGATTCTTCCTCCGCCAGCGGCTTCGATCTGGCCCGCATCCTGGCCGAGACGGCTCCCAAGGCAGCCTCCCTGGCCTCCAAAATGAAACACGAGTTCGTCGAGGGCGAGGTGCTGGTAAAACTGCATCCGGGCCTTTCGGCTCAGGATCTGGGTGGTTTCACGGGGGACTACGGGGCCAGCGTGATCAAGCAGTATCGCATTCCCGAGTCCATGCGAGGCAAGATGCAGGGCGAACTGGTGCGATTGCAGCTGGCGCCCGGAATGACCACGGCTCAGGCCCTGGCGGCCATGGAGGCCGACGGTCGAGTCAGTTATGCGGCTTCCAACGATATCGTGACGGCCACTTCCGACGAGCCGTCCCCCGAGCGTTCCTGCTGCGCTCCGCCCGAGAGCCAGCCAACTGAGCCGCGTTTGCCCAATGATCTGGATCCGCGCCAGTGGGCCCTTTCCAATACCGGCCAGACAGGCGGTACGGCTGGGGCCGACATTGGCGCCCCCATGGCCTGGGGCATCGCCACCGGCCAGCGCCAGGACGGACCGATCATCGCCCTGGTCGATTCGGGCATCGACTACAATCATCCCGATCTCAACGCCAATATGTGGCGCAACCCCGGCGAGACGGCTGATGGACAGGACAATGACGGCAACGGGATCGTGGATGACGTGTATGGGGCGTGTTTTCATCCTCATCACGGCGACCCCAAGGATGACAATCGGCACGGCACTCACATTGCCGGCATCATCGGGGCGGATACCAACAACGGCCAGGGGGTGGCCGGGGTCATGTGGGAAACCCGCTTGATGGCGGTCAAGTTCCTGGAAAAGAGCGGTCGGGGCAAGATCTCCGAGGCCATCGAGGGCATCCTCTACGCCACCGAGAAGGGTGCGCGCATCACCACTCAGGCCTGGGGGTCCACGGTGCACAACCAGGCCCTCTTCGAGGTGCTGGGAGCCTCGCCAGCGTTGCATATCTGCGCTGCCGGTAACGACCGCCAGGACAATGACACCTTCCCCATCTACCCGGGCAATTTCGATCTGCCTAACATGATCACGGTGGCCTCCTCGACGCACGAAGGTAAGCTTTCTCCCTTCAGCAACCGGGGCCAGAAGACCGTGCACCTGGCCGCTCCCGGTCTGGAGGTCTACAACACCGTGCTGGACGGGGATTACAAGTCACTGGGTGGCACGGCCGCGGCAGTGGGGCACGTGGCCGGGGTGGCCGGACTGATCGCGAGCCGCTGGGCCGATTCGAGCAACGACCAGATCAAGACCAGAATTCTTAGCGGCGTCACCCCCCTGCCGGGCAACGAGGCCGACCGGGTGGCTACGGGCGGCATCCTGAACGCCCACCGCTCGCTGGAAGAGGACAATGTGGCTCCCGGCCAGCCCGCCGGGCTGCGCCTGGAGCAGTTGAGCAACCGCGGTTTCAAGCTTGGCTGGACTGCCATGGGCGAGGACGGCTGCGCCGGTGCTCCGGCCACGCGCTACGAGCTGCGCTACTCGACTTCGCCCATCGAGGAAGAGGGTGGGATCGACTTTGACCTGGCCTCTCGCTCGGGTGTTTCGTTGAGTCGTCCCGGAGCGGTGGGGAGTCGCGAGCAGGGCACAGTTACCCTCAGCCCCTCAGGCGCCAATCGCCGTTTGAACGTGGCCCTGGCCGCAGTGGACAACGTGGGCAATCGGTCCACCCTGGCGCGCGCCATTGTGGACGTTCCCGGGGTGCCGGTTGTTTTCGAGGAGCAGTTCGAGGCAGGCTCACCGGGTTGGATCGCCGAGGGTACCTGGGCCATGACCGAGCTTCCCGGACGGGGTAAGGTCTGGACCGACAGTCCCGGCGGGTCGTATCAGGATTCGCGCAATGATAGCCTCAACTCGCCCTGGATTCCTCTGCGCGGCTGGCGCGACTGCAAGTTGCACTTCGAATCCCGTCACACTATCGAAAAAGAGCACGACGGCTGCAAGTTGGAGGTTCGCTCCAAGGACGGTTCCTGGGTGGAACTGGCTAACTTCGACGGCCACTCGGATTGGACCAACCGCGAGTTCGACCTCTCCTTCCTGAACGGCAAGGAAATTCAGGTGCGCTTCCGTCTGCAGACCGACGACTCGCGCACGTCGGACGGCATCTACGTGGACAACTTCGTGATCACCGGTCGCAAAACCACCGAGGAGGAGCCGCCCGCTCCCTGATGGCCTGGATCTTCGGTTACGGCTCCATCATCTGGAATCCCGGCTTTCCCTACCTGGAGAACTCGCTGGCCCGGGCCGAGGGCTGGAAGCGTCGCTTCTGGCAGGGCTCGACTGACCATCGCGGCGTGCCCGAGCGGCCCGGTCGGGTTGTGACGCTTGTGCGCGACCGGCGCGAAAGTTGCGTGGGGATGGCCTATCGGGTCGACCCGGCCCGGGCGAGCATCATCTCCGAGTGGCTCGACTACCGAGAAAAGGGCGGTTACCAGCGCCTGGAAGTCGAGCTGCAGCTGGCCGATAAACGCCAGGTGCAGGCCCTGACTTACGTGGCACGGCCGGGCAATCCGGACTATCTCGGGGCCGACCGGCCCCAGGTCCTGGCCCGGCAGATCCTGCAAGCGAGTGGGCCTTCCGGCCACAACTGGGACTATTTGCAGCGGCTGGCGGGGGTATTGCGCGACCTGGGTGTTCACGATCCCCACGTTTTCGCACTGGAAAGCCTGTGTCAGCGCTTACTCCGGGGAGGGTAGCCGCAGGTAGGCACCCTGGCGCAACTCGACCAGGTAGACCGGGCGCCGCCCGTCCTGGTGGCCCGGGCTGAAGGAGCCTGTCACCCCCTGAAAGGTGCGCGTGGCGAGGTCCGCGCGAATACGGGCTCGGTCGCCCTCGCTTCGCTCTACCGCCTGGATGGTCACGTTGAAGGCATCATAGGCGGCCGCTTCGCGGTGGCCTGGCTTGAAGTTGAAGAGCTTTTGGAACTCGCTCGAAAAGCGGCTCACCTCGGGCACGGGCGAGTCGGGGTCGAAGGGCGTGGACATCAAGAGGCCGTCCAACTCGGGCGTCCAAAGCTCGGCCAGGGTTGAGTTATAGGGCGCCACGTGACAGGCCACCAGCGTCTTGAGGCCGGCCTGACGCAGCTTGCGCGTGAAGGCCGCCACCAGTGTCGCTCGATAGTCGGCCAGGAAGATGCAGTCGGACTGGGAGGCTTTGATGGCGCGGATCTGGCGCGAAAAGTCTGGATCGGCCAGGTTGAAAGTGATGTTCAACACCACCTTGCCTCCCTGAGCCTCGAACTGTTGCTGGAACTCCTGGGCCAGGGAGGCGCTCAGTCGGCTTTCCTCATCCACCATGACGGCCGCCCGCTTGAGGCCGAGTTGCACGGATCGGGCTGCCAGAATTTCGATGCGCTTCTTGTGGGTGTCGGCCACGGTGAAGACGTAAGGTCCGATGCTGGCCACCCGAGGGTCGGAGGCCAGGGGAGACACCATTGGAAAGTTGGCCACATTCAGAAAGGGGGCCAGCGCCAGGGTGCGTTGACTGTCGAAAGGACCGATTCCGGCCGAATATTCGCTCTGCTGGGAGACCTGCTGGGCTTGCTCCAGGCCCCGGTCGACCAGTGATCCGTCGTCCAGGACGTCCAGTACGGCCGGCCGGTCCGGGTGAGCGGCGTTGTAGTGGCGCTGGGCCAGCAGCAATCCGTGCAGGATCTGGTAGCCGTCTCGTCCAGCTGAGCCGGTGAGCGAGGTCAGAACGGGCAGACGCAAAACTTTCCTGCCTCCGGAGTGGGCCCGGGCGTTTTCGAGCAGGATACCCAGGGCTGCCTCCTCGGGGTGATTGGTGGCTTCGGAATCGAGAGTTTGCAAGACCTTGTCATACTGGCCCTGGTCGTAGAGGGCCTGGCCAGCTTCGCGCAGGGCGGAGGTGGTCAGGAACCGCTCGTAAGCGTCGTGGATCTCGGGGGGAGGCTTCTCCTGGCCCATGCGAGCCATCAGCAGAAAGAGCCCGGACAGCACGGCGATGGTGGCCAGGGCCAGCATGCCGGCCAGCCAGGTGGGCGCCTGACGCCGTCTTCGTTCGCGCCGGTCGCGCCGCCGCAGTACGGTTGCTCGCGGCTCGATGACTTCCAGGGCTGAGCGCATGGCGGCGATCAGGTCGCCTGTGTTGGCATAGCGGTCCTTGGGCTCGGGCTCGAGACAGCGGTTCACGATGGCTACGGTGGCCGCGCTCAGGTCGCGTCGATGCTGATCGATACGATTGGTACCGTAGTTCGGGCTGGGGTGCTTGCCGGTGAGGGCGAAGTAGAGCGTGGCGCCCAGCGAGTAGACATCGGAGCGTGCATCGGTCTGGTGCAGATCCTCCCACAGCTCGGGGGGGGCGTAGCCGGCCGATCCGGAGGCGTGCGTGTCGCGCCTCTTGTCAGGCCGGTAGTAGCGGGCCAGTCCGAAGTCGACCAGCTTTACGTGGCGCCCGCCTTCGCAGACGATCACGTTCATGGGCTTGAGATCGCGGTAGATGATGGGGCGCTCTTGCCCGTGCAGGTAGTCGAGCACCAGAGCGATCTCCAGGCCCCAGCGCAGGGCGTCGGCCTCCGATACGGGGCCGTCCTTTTGCACCAGGTGCAAGAGCTCGGGGCCCTCGACGTATTCCATGACCAGATACTGGCGATCGCCGTCCACGAAATAGTCGATCAGCTCGGGGAGCTGGCGGTGGCGCAGGGTGCTGAGCATGGCCGCCTCTTGCTCGAAGCTCTCGCGCGCCTGAGCGGCCAGAGCGGGGTCAGAGCAGAGCATCTCCTTGAGGGCCCAGCGCTTTCCAGGCAGGCGCAGATCCTCACAGAGGTAGACCACCCCCATCCCGCCCCGCCCCAGGACGCTGAGGATCTTGTAGCGCTGCTGCAGCAACTGGGGTCTTGTGCTCAAGTTGCTTGGCAGTTTCTGTGAGACCGAGGGGGGGACCTCTCTACAATCCTGGCGCGCGCGACGTGTCCCCCATCGACGCAGGTTTCAGTCTACTTGCGCGGCTGGCAATCGATCACCCGGCAGCCGCTGACGGAGGTGCCGACCAGGCTGTGCATGACTCTTTCGGCAGCTTCCTGTCCGGCCTGCAGGGCCTCGGCATGATCTCGAGCTTCGACCGTGACTTGAACCAGCGACTTGTCCGCCTCCGGCCCGCCCTGGAGCTGGTAGGTGACCACCCACAGCTGCTTCTTCCTTCTAAACAGACTACCCACCGGTCAGACGAACCTTGTCCGTAGCGGGATGAGCTCGAGTCGCAGCACCGGACGGTCGAGCGCTTCTCAGCGCCAGTCTCCCATGAGCGTAAAGGGGGCCCAGTAGAAGGGATGGGCGTAGCGCGGTTGCTCGAGCAGGCTCACCTGAGCCTGGCGCAGGGCCTGCCCGCGTCCCTGGCCGGCCTTGAGTCCCTGATAGAAACTCAGCATCAACTCCTGAGTCGGCTGGTCGGCCACCTTCCACAGGCTGGCCACCAGGGTCGGGCTGCCCGCGTAGCTGAAGGCATCGGCCAGGCTCGCCAGCTCGGTTCCCACCCCCGGGCTTCTCTCGGCCAGGGCGGTGGAGCAGGCCGACAGGGTGACCACTCGGACCCCGTCCAGATCCAGGCCTGCGATCTCGCTGACGGTGAGCCTGTCGGAATGCTTGCCGCTGGCCGCCACCAGCAGATAGCTCTGGAGCGGGTCACGGGTGTTCAGGATGCCGTG
>CAZWUN010000251.1:0-8092 GCA_964637145.1 uncultured Burkholderiales bacterium | reverse complement strand
GAGCAAGAGTTGCATGACCATCCGTCCGTCGCTCCCGGTCTTGAGGCGCAGATCGGCTTTGAGCAGAGACTCGAAGGCGGTGTTCAGATCACGGGAAGTCCAGGTGGCTGCCTCCTGGACCTGCTTTTTGAGTTGGAACTCCTTCTTGGCCGGGAAGGCCGCCTTGAGCGCCGCCTGGCTGTGGGAGAAATGGCCGACCTGGGCCATGGAGTTGCAGTAGCTGTTGAGATAGCTCAGCAGGCCGATGGGGCTGTCGTCGTCGGCCATCAACCGGTCGAGCACCTCGATGGCCTCCTTCAGGCTTCCCTGTCCGATGGCGGCTGTGAGCCGCCAGATCTGCACACTGGCCGAGAACGGGACCATTTCTTTGACCATGGACCGGGTGACCGGCTCGCTTCCGGCATACAGGGCCAGTCGGGTAAGGTGGCTCTCCAGCAGTCTCAGCTCATCACCGACTCGGGTCAGCAACTCCTGCTGGGCGTCGCTTTCGAAGCGAGCCTTGTGGAGCTTGAGGCGGGCCCGAAGCCAGGCGGGTCGATCCGACTCGCTCACCTCGGCCTGAATCGTGACGCCCAGCCGGGCGGCGACCGACAACAGGCCCTCTTTCTTGGGCAGGCTGGCTGCTGTCAGGACCGTCACCACGCCAGGATCGCGGGCCGACTGCTCGAGCCCGGCCACGGCCGCCTGGGCCACCGGCGGGGCCAGTTCGTCCGTTCCGCGCAGCTCGAGCAATCGAACCGAGGCCAGCATGGGCAGCTCGGCCAGCGCATCCAGCACCACCCCGGATTTCATGGTCTTGGAGCAGCGAAGGACGCGGTGATTGAACTCGGCCAGCCCTGGCTCGAGCGTGTGGGAGCGCAGGTGATCCAGGGCCAGATCGACCAGGAACTCGTCTTTTCCCAGCACGAGGTAGACCGAAGACCGGGGAGGCTCGGCTCCCAGGAGCTCGAGCAGGTTCAAGGCTGGCTGGCCACCCGGGACAGGATGGGCGAGAAGGGGGGGCGATGGACTCCCTGTTCGGTAATGATGGCCGTGACCAGCTCGGCCGGGGTCACATCGAAGGCCGGGTTGAAGACCTGCACGCCGGAGGCGGCCACGGGCTGACCGGACAGGTGGGTGACCTCGCGGCTGTCGCGCTGCTCGATGGGGATGTCGCGGCCGGACTCGATGGCCAGGTCGATGGTGGAGCGAGGCGCGGCCACGTAGAAAGGGATGTCGTGCTGGCGACACAGGACGGCCAGGGTGTAGGTGCCGATCTTGTTGGCCACGTCCCCGCGCGCTGTGATCCGGTCGGAACCGACCACCACCAGGTCGACCTGGCCCTGCTGCATGAGGTGCCCGGCTGCGCTATCGCAGAGCAGGGTGGCCGGGATGCCCTCGTGGGCGAGCTCCCAGGCGGTCAGTCGGGCACCCTGCAAGAAGGGGCGGGTCTCGTCCACCCACACGTGGATGGATTTGCCCTGCTCGTGGGCAGCCCGGATCACGCCCAGGGCGGTGCCGTAGTCGCCGGTGGCCAGGGCTCCGGCGTTGCAATGGGTGAGGATGCGGGCGCCAGGCGGCACCAACTCCGCCCCGTGACGGCCCATCGCCCGGCACATGGCCTCGTCCTCGGAGGCGATGGTCTCGGCTTCCCGGACCAGTCGCTCGCGAAGCTCGGCCAGGCTCGTCGCCTTCTCGGCCACTTCGTTCATGCGCCGGATGGCCCAGAACAGGTTGATCGCAGTTGGACGGGTGGCGGCCAGCTCGGCGGAAACCTCGGTCAGCTCGGCCCGCACGGCCTCCAGAGAGTCTCGGGTCGAGTGCAGGGCTGACAGGGCCAGCCCGTAGGCGGCCGTGATTCCGATGGCCGGGGCCCCGCGAATCTGCATGCTGCGGATGGCCTCGGCTGCCTCGGGGCCGCTGCGAATCTCGCGCCACACCTCCTCGAGCGGAAGTCGGGTCTGATCGATCAAGCGGGCGCTCTGACCCTCGAAAAGAATGGGTTTCACTGCCAGGCTCCTATTGTCAGGGTTCGTCGAGCTCGCGGTCGAGCAGACCGAGCAGCGTGACGTTCCACCACTTGCCTTCCGAATAGTGGGACTCACGCTCGACACCTTCGGTCTTGAAGCCCACCTTCTCGAAGATGCGGCGGGCTCGCTCGTTGTGCTCGAGCACGCGGGCCTCCAGGCGATGCATTCTGAGCTCCTCAAAGGCAAACTTGCACAGGGTGTAGACCGCGTCGCTGCCGATGCCCTTGCCCCAGAATGAGCGCTCGCCTACCAGCACGCCCACCTCGGCCCGGCCCACCCGCACTTCCATGTCGGCCAGCTCGATGTTGCCCAGATACTCTCCGTCCAGGCTCTTGATGGCGAAGATCTGGGTGCTGGGGCTGGTGGTGGAGGTTTCGTACCAACGCTCCACCTCCCACACCGACTTGGGCAGCGGGTTCATGCCGGCCAGGCGGATCAGCTCCCGGTCGTTGGCCCACTGGTAGTTCTTCAGGAGATCGTGGCGTTCCACGCTCCAGAGGCGAATCAGCTTGCCTTGAATCACTCCCGGCCTTTCGAGCAGCCCACTGAAACGCCTCCAGAACTTTGAGGGAAGGAGGATCCTTGGCTTTCATGGAAACAGGCAGAGCGTTGGAGGCGCGCGGTTTGAAGGCAGGAAGGGATCCGTCGGACTCGAAACTGGCGACACGGATGCGATCGACTCCAGAGCCCCGGTTCGAGGATTGAGCCGAGTCAGGGCTCATTCGTAGTTTCCCGCAATCTAAAGGAGAGAGCAGAAAAGCGGAACAATGGCGGAGACCACCACCACCCAGTACCAGGTTCAGAAGTACCTGACTCTGGTCAAGCTCCACCCTGAGAGTGCCGAAGCTCATTTCGGGCTGGGAATGGCTTATGAGGAAGCCGGTCAGACCGCCGACGCCAACAAGGAATACGAGCAGGCCATCAAGCTCGATTCCAAGCACTCCAAATCCTATCTTCACCGTGGCTTTCTCCTGGCTCGCGGGGCCGAGCTGAAGCTGGCTCTGGAAGAGTGGCGCAAGGCCTTCAAGAACGATCCCAATCTCCACATGCTGTTCAGCGACCCGGACACGGCCGCGATGTACAAGAAGAAGATCGGCTCGGCCATCCAGCAGTTCGAGCGTCCTATCGTGGTCAACCCCAAGGACTCGTTCGCTCATTACCAGTTGGGCTCGGCCTACAAGCTGTTCGGTCGGCTGGAGCTGGCTCTCCAGAGCCTCAAGCGGGCTCTCGACGTCAATCCGCGCCTCTGGGAGGCCTACGAGCAGTGCGGCGAGATCTATACCAAGCTCAGTCAGAACAAGCTGGCCATCGACAATTTCAAGAAGGCGGTCGAAGCCAATCCACGATACGCCGATGCCCATTTCCAGCTCGGCGAGGTATATGCCCGCGAGAATATGGGCGCGCTGGCGGTTCGTCACCTCGATCGGGCCATCGAGCTCGATCCCGAGCAACCTCGCTTCTACTTCGCCCTGGGGCGCGTCTACTTCAACCAGGCCAAGTTCAAGAACGCTATGCAGCAGTTCCAGAAGGCGCTCGACCTCAGCCCCACCACGCCTGAGATCCACTTTCATCTGGCCGAGTGCTGCAAGAGCATGTATCGCCCCGACCTGGCCATTCAGTGCTATGAGAGAGCTATCGAGCTCAATCCTCGTTATGGCGAGGCAGTGCGCGAGCTTGGTCAGATTGCCATGCAGTTGGGCGATATGCCCAAAGCCATCGAGACCTTTGTCAAATCTCTGGAAGAGAACCCCTCCGACCCCGAGATGCACTACAGCCTGGCTCAGGCTTACCAGCGCACCGGGCAGCTCGACAAGGCGGCAGAGCACTACCAGCAATCGATTTCGCTCAGCCCCAAGGATGCCTACGCCACCTATACCCTGGGAACGGTCTACCAGACTCTCAACAAGCATGAAGACGCTGTGCAGGCGTTTCGTCTGGCTGTCGACCTCAAGCCCAATGACGCTCAGTATCACCTCAGCCTGGCCAAGGCGCTGCTCAAGCTCGGCCGCAACCAGGAGGCCATCGACGAGCTTCGCGAGGCCATCAAGCTCAATCCTAACGACCTCGAGACCAACGTGATGCTGGCCGAAGCCAACTTTACCGCAGGCCGTTTCGACGAGGCGATCGACATCTACAAGCGGCTCACCCAGATGAAGCCCGACTCGGTGGATGCGCATTTCCAGTTGGCCGAAGCCTTTATGAAGCTCAACCTGGGCGAGTATGCCTTCGAGTCCTACCAGAATGCCGTCAAGCTCTCTCCCAAGCACATCGGGGCTCTGCACGGGTTGGGCATGGTCTACCTGCACACCAAGGGCAAGCCCAGCATCGCGGTCGACTTCCTGCGCCAGGCGCTGGATCTCGAGGCGGGACACATCCCCTCTATCGTGGCTCTGGGCGATGCCTACGTGCAGCTCAATCAGCCCGAGCGAGCCCTGGACAGTTTCAAGAAGAGCCTCGAGATCGAGAAGAACAACCCTCAACTTCTGGTCAGCTACGCCGACGCCCTGGCCCGGGCCGGGATGTCCGAGCAGGCCATGGAGGAGATGGGTCGGGCCATCCAACTGGCTCCGGAAGATCTCGACATCCGGGTCCGTGCAGCCAAAATCTACATCGTGCAGGGCCGCCTGAACGAGGCCCTGGACCAGTACGAGCGGATGGCCGAGATGGCTCGCGATCGCGAAGACCTCTGGAACGAACTCGGCAAGATGTACGAGCAGGCCGGGCGGCTCGAAGACGCCAAGAAGGCCTTCACCCGTGTGCTCGAGCTCGATCCTGAGCATCATGAAGCCACTCAGCACCTCGACGCGCTGTTCGAGGGGAGGGTCATCCAGACGCAACCGGCGACCCCGCCCAAAGCCCGTCCCACTCCCCCTCCTCGGCCCGAGCCGGTGCGCCCCGAGCCAACGCCGCCGCCTGTCCCCGAGCCCGAACCGGTGCCCGAGCCCGAGCCCGAGCCCGAGCCTGTGGCGGTCATGCCCGAACCCGAACCTGAACCTGTTCCCGAGCCCGAGCCTGTGGCAGTTGCGCCCGAGCCCGAACCGGAGCCCGTCGCGGTCGAGCCGGAGCCGGAGCCGGAACCGGAACCGGAACCGGTCAACCCGGTGCTGGCCCAGGTCGAGGCCTTCGCTCGCCAGGCCGAGGATGCTCGGGCCCGCGGCAAGCTCGGTGAAGCCAAACAAAGTCTGACACAGCTTCTGGAAATCAAGCCGGACCATTACCAGAGCTACTATCAGCTGGCCCAGATCGCTCATGAAGAGGGTGATACCTCGCAGCGGACCGTGCTGATCAATTACGGTCGAGTTCTGGCCGAAACGGCTGGCGATACCAGCTACGTCGAGCTCTTTGACGCCGAGGCGGCAACTGCCGTGGCCGAGCCCGCGCCTGAGCCCACGCCTGAGCCCACGCCCGAGCCCGAGAAAGTGAAGGCCACGGCCAAGGTCGAGCCCGCCAAGGAGCCTGCCAGGGCGAAGGCCGAGCCCGCTCGCCCTGCCGCTGGTGTGGAGCGGGTCAAGACGGCCAGTGACGAGGAGATCGCCGAAGTCTACGAGATGGCCACCGACTTCCTCGAGTTGGGCAAGACGGACAAGGCCCAGAGCAAGCTCGAGGCCGTTCTGCGGATGGATTCCGGGCACACCCAGGCCATGGACAAGCTGGCCGGGCTCCTGCTCGAAGCCGGTCAGGCCGAGGCCGCCCTCAGCTGGCTCGAGAAATCCACGCTGCTCGAGCCCAGTGCCGAATCGGTGGCCCGACTGGTCGAAGTGTGCGGGCAATTGGGCAAGCCCGAGGTGGCCATGGGAGCCATCCAGAGCGCTCTGGTCACAAATCCCGACAACGTCGAGTTGCGGGCCACTTTCGACAAGTTCGTGCTGGACGAGGCCCGGGCCCACGAGCAGGCCGGGCACTACGAAGAGGCTCTGGCTAGCTACCAGAAGCTCGCTCCGGAGGCCGCTCAGTCCGAGTCAGGGCGCCTCTTCGCGTCCTGGGCCGAGCAGTTGGCAACGGCCGGAGAGCACGAGGAGGCTATCGCCGTCTATGACCGGCAGGCAGCCCAGGGCATCGAGCCTGAGATGGCTCGGGCTCGAGCCGCAGAGATCTACGCCGCCTGGGCCACCGCTCTGGAGGAGACAGGCAGCTACGATGACGCCATCGACGTCTACGAGCGGCTGCGCGAGGCTCAGCCCGACAGTGGCGAGGCTGTCTCGGAGGTCATCCGCCTGTCGGCTGTCTGGGCCGAGAAGTTCGAGAAAGACCGGCTCTTCGAGAAGGCACTGGAGGTCTTTGACCGCCTGGCTGCCCGAGTTGGCGAGCGGCCCGAGGTCTCCCAGCATGTCGCCCGGCTCTACCAGGCCTGGGCCAGCCATCTGGAAGAACAGGGCGAGCCAGCTCGGGCCAAAGACGTGCTGGCCAACCTGGCCGCTCGTCAGCCGGATAACCCCGAGGTAGCCGGGATGATGGGCCGGCTTTATCGTGCCCAGTCCGAGAAGCTCGAGTCGGAAGGCAACTTCGAGGAAGCCATCACGATTTTTGCCAATCAGCTGCAGCAGACTCCGGACGATCCCCAACTGCTGGTGGAGATCGCTCGTCTCTACAAGGCCTGGGCCGAGCAGTTCGAGGCAGCCGGTGACTACGAGAAGGCTATCGAGATCTTCCAGACCATGGGTGCTCGCTTCCCGGACAGTGGCGTTCCCGGCACCGAGATCCGTCGTCTCCACCGCGACTGGGCCATGCACCACTACACCGACGGAGCTTACGACTACTCCATCGCCATTTTTACCAGGGCGTTGGAGGCCAATCCTGGCGATGAAGAGCTCACCAAGGACGTGCGCCGGGTCTACCGCGAGTGGTCCTCGCGCTTCGAGTCCGATGGCGATTACGAGAACGCGATCGACATCGTGAACCGAATGCTTGCGAGCGGAGTCGGCGAAGAGAAGGACAGCGAGCGGGTCGTAGACCTCTACATCAACTGGTCTCGCCATCTTGGTCAAGACGAGCAGCGCGAGGCCGCCCTGGACGTGCTGCGGCGACTGCTGGCCGAGCAACCGACCAATACCCGCGTTCAGGAAGAGATGGTCAGTCTGTTCGGGTCCAAGGCGGCCGACCATGAAGCCTCCGGCAACTACCCCGAGGCGATCGCCGTTTACAACGACCTCATGGCTGAGAACCCGGATTTGCCGGGCATTCCGCAGAAGATCGCCAATGTCTATCGAACCTGGTCCAAGGCCCTGGAAGCTGAAGGCCAGCCTGAAGCCGCCGTGGAGAAGCTGCAAGAGCTGGCCAGCCTGCAGCCTGAGACTGAGGTTGCCGAGGAGATCGAGCGCATTTACACCGGGTGGGCCAGGGCTCTCGAGGAGAGTGGCGAGGTCGACCAGTCGGTCGCGGTGCTGGAGAAGCTGCGGGGGGTCAAGCCGGAGGCAGCCGGGGCCGACGATGAGATCTTCCGGCTCTATGCTTCTCAGGCCCAGTCTCAAGAGGCTCAAGGCGACTACGAGGAAGCTATCGCCACCATGGGCAAGGTGCTGGAGCGGAGCCCCGACAACCAGCAGGCGCTGGATGAGCGACGCCGCCTGCACAAGGCCTGGATCGACGCCCTGGAGGCCGAGGGCCTGTTCGAGGCTGCCCTGCAAGTCGGGCAGTCCTGGCAAGTGCTCGAGCCCGAATGGGCCCAGGCCGTCGCCGAACAGGCTCGGACCACGCAGGCATGGGCTACGGCCCTCCAGGAGCAGGGCAACTTTGCCGAGGCGGTGGCCACTCTGGAGCGTCTGCTCGAGTCCCAGCCCGAGAGCAAGGAGGCAGCCGGTGCCCTGGGTCGCCTCTACCTTGACTGGGCCGAGGCCAGTGCGACCAACAACCAGTATGAGGAAGCTCTGGAGATCCTGACGCGTCTTTTCACCAGCCAGCCTGAGTATCCGGGAGCCCTGGACAAGTCCTACGAGCTCTACGAAAGCTGGGCGCACTATGAGGTGGCCGAGGGCCGCTACGAAGAGGGAATCGGGGTGCTGGATCGGCTGGTGGCTCTGGTTCCCGACCGACCTGGCATTGCCGAGCGCATCATTGAGCTCCATTACGAGTGGGCCGATCACCTC
>CAZWUN010000250.1:0-8136 GCA_964637145.1 uncultured Burkholderiales bacterium | reverse complement strand
CACCTGCGCCTGGTGCACCGGGGCTACCTGAAGATCAGCGGGCCGGCCAGCCAGCCCCGCTTCGAGCGGGTGGGGGAGGTGCTGCGCGGGGAGATGCGGGAGACGACTCGGGCTCCATGAGCTGCTCTCGCGGCGGCCGACCCACTCGGCCGCCGGGCTCGGAGCACAGGCGAAGGACGAAGGCAGGCGCGGTCAAGCTGGCAAGCTGGCCAGAGCGCGGCCAGGGTCATGAATCTGCTGGCGCCAGCCGGGACAGGGGGCGGTCGGAGTCGGGAAAGTCCACGCTCAGAGCCAGGGCTCCGATCAGGCCGAGCCCGATCGCCTGCGCCAGGGCTCCAGCGGTCAAGTCGACGGGCGGGCCGGCCAGCGGGGAGGCCTGGCTCGAGCAGAGGATGGCCAGCCCTACGGCCAGCACCGCGAACCACTGGTTGAGGGCCAGCCCCGCCCAGTGCAGGGTCTGGGGCTCGCCGCGATAGCTCTCCTCCACGAACCGGGCCATGCCGCTCAAGAGCAGATAGCCTCCGGTCAGCACCGAGAGGGGCCAGCCCAGCAGGTAGCCGCGCAACAAGAGTGGCCCCAGCACCAGGTTGCTGGCGATGGAGTAGAGCTGGGTGGGGTAGATGGACTGGCCGCCCAGTCCGGCCAGGTAGCAGACCCGAGAACGAGGGTGGCGCACGACCAGTCCCGGGCCCGGGCGGCCGTGGCAGCATCCCTGCACCAGGCAGCGCAGGCGCCCTACCGCCTGAAGGAAAGGCAGCGCCACGGCCAGAGCGCCCGCCAGTCGCCAGGGGTCGGCCCCCAGGGAGCAGGCCAGAGTGAGCCCCAGCAGGCCGCCCGCCAGGCCTCCGAAGAACCCGAAGGGGCGGGAGAGATTGCTCTTTCCGCGCGAGAGCTGGCCCCACACCATGGCGCCCAGCAGGCCGGCGATCAGCACCAGGGCCTGATAAGGCCAGGCCGCCCCCAGCCAGCTGGCGATCAGGCTGCCGACCAGGCCGGCGCCGCCCGACCAGAGGGCGTGGCTCAGTACTCGGGCCGGGCCGACTCGAAATGAGCTGAACGAGTTGGCCAGGCGCTCGGCGCTCGCCAGGGCGGCTTGCCAGATCAGGCCGCTGAAGCGGGCCGCCAGGTAGCTCGGGAGGATGGCGGGGGAGAGCAGGGCCAGGGGAAGAAAGCCGGTTGCCAGCAAGGCCAGGCCCACCGCCAGTTCGCCGGGAGCACCCAGCAGAGCCAGCACGACCAGGGTCCAGCCCCGCAGCACGAACCGGCGCAGGGCGGCCCGGGTGGGAGCGAGCAGGAGGCCCAGCACCAGGGCCGCGCCGGGCAGGGGAGCGGGGTTCACCCATGTCAGCAGGAAGGCTGCGAACCGGTCGCCCGGTCGGGGAGGATCGAGCGTGTCGGCCGCAAGTCCCAGCCAGGGAGTCCAGCGCGCTTCGGGAAAGCGCCGCCGCTGAGCGTGTTGCTCGTAGCCGAGCACCAGGGCGGCGCAGCCCAGGGCCAGGCAGGGAGTGACCAGCCACAGGCCGGCGCGAAGGTCACGCACCATGAAATAGCCGGCCAGGAGCAGCGTGAAGCCGGTGTAGATCGGGTGGGGGAGGAGGGCATAGACCCCGGTGGTGACCAGTCGGCGCGGGGGAGCGATGTTCATGGGCAGCCCCTGACCGTGTCGCATGAGGGCCCACCAGCCCGACCCCAGCAGCGCCGCCCCGAGGGCGACGAGCAGCCATCCGGTGGTCGGGTCGCCCAGGCGGGGCAGGGAGAGCTGGCGCTCCAGGGCCTCGGCCCAGAGCACCAGCACGATCGGCAGCACCACGACGAACAGGACGGCGTAGGCCAGCGCGGCGAGCTTTCGGGACCCGCTCACGAGACTTGCACCATCCTGGCCAGTCTTCTGACCGACCCTGGATGGATCAATGAGCCCGACTCAGGTCGCCCGGCTTGAAGCTGCTTTCCACCCGCTTGACGATGGGATCGAACTTGGACTTCTGGCCCAGGGGATACGTCAACCGAAAGCTCTGGCTGCAGCCCGGGCCGTGGAAGGTCTTCTGGTAGACGATGCTCTCGCCGTTCACCCAGCTCACCACGAACCAGTTCTTGCCGCTGGCCTGGTAGCCGATGGGCCCATCCTGCCTGGCCGCGTCCAGGGCCTCCCTGTATGCCTGGTCCAGGCTTTGCGAGGTCACGTTGTTGCTGCCCCAGGCCAGAAGCTCGGAGCGTTCATCGGTGAAGGTGCGACCGTCCTCGTTGGCGGGCGCCTCGCGCGCCTGGAGGTTGCCCGGCACGTCCAGCTCGAAGCCGTAGCGCGAGTTGTGATAGTGAGCCCAGGGCGATTGGGCTAGGCAGGCGGCCGCCAGGGCCAGCCAGAGGCCCACGAAGAGCGTTCTCATGCCAGCCGGGTTAGACTCGGCCGGAGCGAGTCCTGCGCGAAGATTCCTCAGCGCCGAAATGCACCACCTCGTGGATCACCCAGCCCTCCTGGCCGTCGAGCCAGGCCCGAGAGACCCACTTCTGCTCGCGCAGTCTGGCCGGCACCAGCGAGCTGAGCACCGGCACGGTGCGGGCCAGTGGGCCCTGGCGCAGCACCCTGCCGCTCTCCAGGGTCAGCTTGCCCCCGGGCCAGCTCAGGCCGTCCGGCTCCAGTCGAGCCCCGGTCAGTTCGGCTCCATCACGATAGACGAGCAATCCCCCGCACCAGCCGACCCACACCAGCCAGCTCGAAGGCGAGGTGAAGCGTCCCCAGCGCAGCTGGCCGATATCCAGCTTCCAGGGGACGCGCTTGAGCTGCACTCTCTCGGCGTAGCCCCAACCCTCCATCTCTCCCTGCAGCACCGCCCGGGCGCAGGGACGAAGCACCTGCCACAGCACCGCTCCCTCGAAGAGGGAGACCTCCGGCAGGGGATCCGATCCCGTCCATGTTCCCCGCATTCCCAGGGCCTCCGATTCCCATTCCAGGACCTGCCCGGTCAGGCGGGGAGGGCTCTCGCGGGTCAGCGAGCTGGGGCCGCCCACCCGGCCCACGTAGGAGAGGCGGCGCTGGCCCCAGGCCAGCTCGGCGCTGTAACCGATGAAGGCTTCGCCCGTGGGGCTGACGCAGTCGAGGTACCACTTGGAGAGGGCGAACATCAGCTTTACGACGAGTAGCGGTCGTCGCGCCACGGGTCGGCGGTGTTGGAGTAGCCGTTGCGCTCCCAGAAACCGGGCCGGTCCTCGGCCAGGAACTCCAGCCGGCAGAGCCACTTGGCGCCCTTCCAGGCGTAGAGGCGGGGGGTGACGACCCGCACCGGGCCTCCGTGCTCGCTGGTCAGGGGCTGTCCTTCGACCGTGTGCACGAGCAGCACGTCCGGCTGGAGAGCCATGGAGAGGGGCAGGTTGGTCTCGTAGCCGTCCAGGCCGTGGCACATGACCGCGACGGCCGCTGGCGAGAGCCCGGCCTGCTCGGCCACGTGCGCCAGGCGCACCCCCCGCCAGCTCAGGTCAAAGCGCGACCAGCCGGTGACGCAGTGGAAGTCGGAGCGGTCCTCCACCTGCTCGAGCTGCAGGAACTGTTCCAACGAGAGGTGCAGCGGCCTTTGCACCAGGCCGTCCACCGCCAGCTCCCAGCGCTCGATGGTGGGCACTCTCCCGTAGTGGAGCACCGGCCACTTCGTGGTGGCCGTCTGGCCGATGGGAAGACGCGGCAGGCCATGGCGATTGGGCTCGCCGCTGCCCTGCGGGGAAGGAGTCTCGATCGGACGCTGGCGCCGCTTGAAGAACAACCTCAGGGATCGTTCGTGCTGACCATCATCACAGCCTGCGAGGTGGCCGTGTTGGGCACCCCTTCGGGGGTCACCGCCGCCTCGTTGCGTTCGCCAGTGCGAATGCGATAGACCCGCTCGATGGGCATGACGAACACCTTGCCGTCGCCCACCTCGCCCGTGCGGGCCGACTCCAGGATGGCCTGCACGGTCGGCTCGACATAGGATTCGCTGACCCCGATCTCGAGGCGGATCTTCTCGGTCAGCTCCATCTTGACCGTGGTGCCACGGTAGGTCTCTACCCGCTCGGTCTCGCCGCCGTGACCGTGCACCCGCGAAACGGTCAGTCCGCACACGTCGGCTTTGAAGAGTGCTTCCAATACGTCGTTGAGCTTTTCGGGACGGATGACGGCTACGATCAGCTTCATGCCGCGCTCCCGCGCGTCAGCACCAGAATGGCGCCCTCACCCGAGCTGTAGGCTTCCTCGCCATGCTGGGTGACGTCCAGGCCGTGGCCTTCCATGCGCTGGTCGGCCCGCAGGGGAGTGATCAGGGCGATCAGCTTGAGCAGGGCGAAAGTGCCCACCGCGCTCCAGACCAGGGCGGCCACCACGGCCAGCAACTGGATGCCGAGTTGGCCGGGGTTGCCAAAGAGCAGGCCGTCGGCCGGCGAGCCCCAGGCCTTCTGACAGAAGACGCCTGTCAGCAGGGCGCCGGTGACGCCTCCGAGCCCGTGGCCGGCAAAGACGTCCAGCGAGTCGTCCAGGCGGGTGCGGCTGCGCCAGAGGATGCCGTAGTAGCTGGGGAAGACCACCAGGGCTCCCAGCAAGAGGGCGTTCAGCGGGCTGATGAAGCCGGCTGCCGGGGTGATGCCCACCAGGCCCACCACGATGGCGGTGGCCGCGCCCACCGCGGTGGCGCGTTTGGTGCGGAACAGGTCGAGCAGCACCCAGACCAGCATGGCCGAGCACGGGGCCAGCAGCGTGTTGACGAAGGCCAGCACGGCGGTGGAGTTGGCCGCCAGGGCGCTGCCGCCGTTGAAGCCGAACCAGCCGAACCAGAGCAGGGCGGCGCCCAGCAAGACCATGGGCACGTTGTGGGGCAGCAGGGCCTGGCGTCCGTACTCCTTGCGCGGACCGAGGGTCAGGGCGGCTACCACCGCGGCCAGGCCGGCGTTGATGTGCACGACCGTGCCGCCGGCGAAATCCAGAGCTCCCATGGTGCCCAGCCAGCCCCCGCCCCAGACCCAGTGGGCCAGCGGGCCGTAGACCACCAGGCTCCAGAGGGCGATGAACGCGAGGTAGGGGCCGAAGCGCATCCGCTCCACCACCGCTCCCGAGATCAGGGCGGCCGTGATGATCACGAAGGTGGCCTGGTAAGCCGCAAACAGCAGGTGGGGGATGGCACCCTTGGCCTCCAGGCCGACGTTCTGGAGCAGGCTCAGGTCCAGGCCGCCCAGCCAGCTGTTGCCCGTTCCGAACGCCAGGCTGTAGCCGAGCAAGAACCAGAGCACCCCCACGGCGCCGAAGGAGACGTAGCTCATCATCATGGTATTGAGCGAGTTCTTGGAGCGGACCAGCCCGCCGTAAAAAAATCCCAGCGCGGGAGTCATCAGCACCACCAGACCGGTGGCTATCAGCATCCAGGCGACATCTCCGGGCTGCATGGCCGGGGTCTCCTGGGCAAGCCAGAGTGAGAACAAGGTCGGGATCCTCCGTAAGGGTTGCTCTGAGCGGGTCTTTGGTTAAGAAATTAAGGCGAAAGACCTCTCGGGGATAATTTGTTTTGGAAATGAGACAAAAATCCTTCTTCTCTTGCGGTGAGGAGGTCGAGCCCTTCCAATCCGCGCCATTGCTGTCATGACGCCAAAAGGAACCCCTCGCGCCCTCCCCGAAGCCGCCCCCCATGGCCAAGAAGACCGCTCGCAGCAAAAATCTTTCCGGCTCTCAGGTAGCTCGCAACTGGCTTTTCGAGCGCCTGGAGCGCTGGATGGCCGAGGACGGCAGCTGGGCGGCCGTGCTGGTGGGCCCGCCCGGGGTGGGCAAGAGCGAGTTTCTGCGCGAGTTGACCCGGCGCCACGCCCAGAGCATCCTGGTGGATGTGCGGCGCCCGCTGGGGACCCACCGCCAGGAGGGTTTCTGGTCGGCCCTGCTGAGCCAGACCGACCTGGAGGGGAAGAAGCTTCCGGTGCCGGCCCATGAGGCCTCCCGCTGGGCCCAAGAGCACCTGCCCCTGGACGGAAGAGCTACCCGCCTGGTGGTGGTGGACTCGCTCGACCGGGCGCACGATCTGCTCGATGGCTCCGGGTTGGCCGGGCTCGATCGTCCCATTGCCGGGGTGCGTCTGATCCTGGCCACCCGGCCCACCCACGACATGACCGGTCTGGAGCGCTCGGGGGCACGCTTCTTTCGGCTCAAGCAAGAAGACCCCGACAACCTGAGAGACGTCGAGAGCTACCTTTCCGAGCGCCTGCGGGACATGGGGCGCAGCCAGACGGCGCTGCCTCGCCTGAACCGGCTGTCCGGGGGCAACTTTCTGGTGGCCCGACTGGTGGCTGACGCGTTCTCCGAGCGGCTGCTCGACCACCAGGACCTGCACAGCCAGTCCTTCGATCTGCCCGCCCTGGATCGCGCCATGGCCGGACTGTGGGATGAGGTGGTCTCGCTGGCGCCCGATGGCGTGACGCAGGAGGAGATGGCCCGGGTGGCCTGCTGCCTGTGCGAGGCGGGCGAGCCGCTGCCGGCCTTCAGCCTGGCCGACTTTCTGGCTCTCTCGGCCTCGCGTGTGAACATGCTCCTCAAAGCTTTGCATCCCTTGCTGTGCGAGGAGGAGGGCCGCATCCGGCTCTTCCATCCAGCCATGAGCCACCTCTTGGCGCGACTCTTCCAGCGCGACCTGGTCAGCATCCACCGGGGCGTGGTGGCTTACTTCCGCGAGGCCTTCCCCTCCTGGGAGGAGATGACCGATCCGTACGGTTGGCGCTTCCTGGGCCATCACTGCGACCGGCTGGCCCGCACCGCCCGTCGGGTCGATTTCTCGGTGCTACACTGGCTGGGCGAGGGGCCCTACCTGCGGGCCAAGCTGAAGAACACCCGCTCGCTGCGGGCCGTGCTCGATGACCTGCACCGCTGCCTGCGGGCCGCCCTGGAAGAGGTGGACCTGCCCCGCATCATCCACTACGGGCTGAGTATCCCGCGACTCATCAGCGAGGAGGCTGCGCCTGGCCTGCACGAGATGGCCGACCTGGGCGAGTTGGAGCTGGCCCATGAGCGTGCCGGGCTGCTGGGGGACGAGCGCCTGCGGTTGTTCGGCTTTCTGTTGCTGGCCTGGCAGTCGTGGAACGAGTCCAAGCCTCAGCTGGTGGAGCGCTTCTTGCAAGAGGCCCTGGCCGTGCCCCGCCCCCGCCTCTTCGAGGACGACCTGCCTCTGCTGCTCAGCATCGTGGCCGACCTGGCCGGGCATGATCGCGCCCAGGCCTTCCTGCTGCTCGACCGCGAAGAGGAGCCTCTCAAGGCCGTCTCCTATGCCCTCAAGCTGGGCCAGAACCAGCGCCTGGGCGACGAGCTGCGCCTGGCTGCCCTGGAGCAGGGCTGGGTCTGGTCGAGCCGGGTGGAGGACGTCGAGGACCGCGAGTCGGCCCGGCGCAGCCTGGCCCACGAGAAGTCGCGGGTGGGATCCAACGGGGTGCCTCCCCGGCTGGTGGGTCGCGATCTGGCTCCCCTGGAGGAGCTGCTGGGAGCGGGCTTTGACGACAAGCAGTTTCCCCGGGCCCTGGAGATCCTTGGCGGGCTGCGCTGGGAAACCCGCAAGGGCATCGCGCTGGGGGCCGTGGCCGCCGCCCTGGCCCGCGAAGCGCACCAGGGAGCCGACTGGCCCAGGGAGGCCTATCTCCAGCTCAGCCAGGTGGCCGTCCAACTGGTCTCCCCCGAGGAACGCTGCAAGGCCCTGGTGCGGATCATCCAGAGCCTGGCCGAGGCCGGCCGCCGGCCCTATAGCTTGGAGCTGGTGGAGCGCTTCGCGGCGGTGGCCGAGACGCTGGAGGATTACCACCTGCGCTCGCGGGCTTATGCCGTGCTGGGCACCTGCCTGCACCGGCTGCGCGATTTCCGCAATTCCAATCTGCGCTTCTCCGAGAGCGCCCGACTGGCGTTCCTGGTGGATGACCGCGACTTGAAGGCCCGGGCTCTCTCGTTCGTGGCGGGCTGCGTGGCCGAAACGGGCGATCAGAATCGGGCCCGCGATCTGGCCTTCAACTCGCTGCAGGCTTCCTGTGAGCCGCCGGCCGAGCGCCAGGATCAGAACACCCGCGTCAGCCTGGCTGTGGGGCTGGTGTCCAGCGGCCATGAGTATTCCACCAGCATGATGCACGTGGCTGCCCAGACCGCCACCCAGACGGTCGAGCCGG
>CAZWUN010000249.1:0-8147 GCA_964637145.1 uncultured Burkholderiales bacterium | reverse complement strand
AGTGCGTCTGGGTCGTCGGGTTCGAGTGGCATCGGGCGCCATTCTGGGCAGCGATGGCTATGGCTACGTGGTGGACCAGGGCCAGCATCTCAAGATTCCCCAGGTGGGTCTGGTGGAGGTAGGCGACGACTCGGTGATCGAGTCGGGTGTGTGCATCGACCGGGCCACCACCACGACCACACGGATCGGCCGCGAGGTGAGAATTGGCAGCCTGACCCAGATCGGTCACAACGTCCAGGTCGGCGATCGGACCGTCATCGGCGAGCAGGTGGGCTTGCCCGGCTCGGCCCAGATCGGGCAGGATTGCCGTCTGGGCTGGCAGAGCGGAACTCTCGGCCACGTAGAGCTTGGTGATGGGGTGGAGCTTTTGCCCCGCTGTGGATCGATGCGCAAGAAGGTGCCCCCTGGCGCGGTTCTGGCCGGATATCCTGGCCGTGACCGGCAGGACGCGGTCGCAGTGTACGCCGCTCTGCATCGGCTGCCTGAGGCCCTCAAGGAATTGGAGCGCCTGCTTGGAGACCGCCCGTGAGAGTCCGGGCGTTGGTTCTCCTCTGCTTTCTGGCCCTGCCCGGTCTGGCCCAGGAAGTGACTCTGGGCGATCGAGTCGTTATGCGACTCGAGAGCGCCGAGCAGGCCGAAGCGGTGACCCGGCGCATCGAATCGCAACTAGAGCGAGGGGCTGACCCTGAGGGCATCAAGGTCGTCAAGAGCAAAAATGGCGCCAACATCCTTTGGGGGGGAGTGCTGATCGTCGAGGTCACCAAGAGCATGGCGGCGGCCAACCAGAGCGACCCCCTCAAGCTGGCTCTGCGCTGGGCTAACAACCTCCATGAGTTGGTAGCCGACGGGCTGGTTCGGCTTTCACCCGGCCGCGTGGTCATGCCTGTCGCTGAGGCGCGCACCATCGAGGTGACCGGCCTGGCCCAAGGGCCCATCGAGGTGGAGGACGCCAACGGGGTGGTGCAAGCGACGGTGGATGAAAGTGGGCTTCTGACCCTGACCGGCGCGCGGGTGGGCAAGACCCGCTTAAAGGTGCGTCGAGGTCAGGGCCAGGCCTATCTTTTCGTACACGTCAAGGACTGGGCCGGTACTTTGCCTGAGGTGGTCAATGTCCAGGTGGTGGGCAATCCGGCCCCGGGCGCGGTGGTAGCTGAAGGGGTCTTGCGGGAGGCCTACGTGCAGGCGCGAGTGCGTCCGGGCTGTGTGATGAGCGTGGGGGGGGATTTGAGTGACCTCCCTTCGGTTCCGCGCGGCCAGATGATGCGACTGACCGTGCCCATCAAGATCGAAGGCAGCGAGGACTACTATCCGGTCGCCAGGAGCCTGCCCGTTGTGGTCAGCAGCCTGGATGTCGAGCCGGTCGAAGCCAATCTGCTGCTGGTCTCAAATCGCCCCGAGTTGGTTGATGTGGACGGGGTCTTGCTGCAATACAAGTTCAGCCAGAAAGAGCCAAGCCGGCTGATGTACAGCCACAAGAACATCTCCAAGGGCAAGCGTAATCTGTGGGTGAACCTGGAGAACCCGAACAACGAGGCGGTCAAGGTTCTGGTCAACACGCTGTATGCCGGTCCGAGTCGCAACGAAGTTCTGGTAGGGCATACTTCGGCGACGCGCTTTCTCGAGCAAGAGGGGGACGGGGCTGGCTACGTGCTCACCATGCCCCCGCGGACGAAGCTGGAGTTAGCTGCCCATGAGGTAGGCACCCAGGCTCTGGTGACCGGATTTGCCAACCTTCGCATTCTGGAGGGCGAGTCGCTGGAGGTCGAGGTGCGCACCGAGCTGGCGCCCAGCTTCAACGACGGCAAGAAGCTGCCCCACCTGGGCGCCCCGTTCAACCCATTCAAGATTCACCCCCACGGTGTCTTTGCCCAGCCTTACTTCGAAGAAGAACTCGAGTTTCGAGCCGGGGGAGCCCCGGTCGGGGTTCGTTTCGGTGAGGATCCCTGGTTGATCGACTTCGAGACCGGGCTGCCCAACACGGGGAACTTCGGCGTGTTCTATCGGCTGGAGACCACGCTCATGAATCCGCGGCCCTTCCCGGTCCGGGTCGGTCTCTATTTCCTGCCTTTGAACGGACCCGCCGCCGGCTCGTTTCTGATCGATGGCAAAGTCTATGAGACGCCCTTTCGCAAGCCGCAAGGCGCTCCGCCGAGCCTGGTTCGCCACTTCGACCTGGGGCCGGGCGAGAAGAAGGTCGTACGGCTGCTGACCTTCCCCGAGGCTTCCTCGAGTTACCCCGCCGAGCTGCAATGGCACGACGTGACAGGGGGGGGCGAGCCCACCTCTGGCCCTCTGCAAGTTCCGGGAGGGACCGAATGGAAGTGAGCAGGCCCCAGAAAACACTGGCTGCCCCGGTGCTCTTCGAGGGGGTGGGCATTCATCTGGGGCAGTCGGCCAGGGTCGAGGTACTGCCGGCTCCCGTCGACTCGGGCCGGGTGTTCGTGCGTCAGGGTCATGAGATCCCCGCCCTGCACGCGCGGGTCAGCTCGGTCGAACGCTGCACCGTGCTCTCGGCCGGGGGGGTTTCGGTCAGCACCGTCGAGCATCTGCTGGCCGCCTGCGCGGGCCTGCAACTCGACAACCTGCGCATCCTGATCGACGGCCCCGAGGTGCCCATTCTGGATGGCTCGGCCCTGCCGTTCGTGGAGGCTTTCCTGGCGGCCGGCTGCGTTTGCCAGGAGCGGCCCGCCCGCCGGCACGTGCTGACGCGACCTCTCTGGGTGGGCGACCAGAATGCCCTGGTGCTGGCTCTGCCTGCTACCGAGGCGCGGCTGGAGTATTGCCTGCATTATCAACATCCGATGATCACTTACCAGCAGGTCAATCACATACCGACCCCGGAGAGCTTCCTCTCGGGGTTGGCCCCGGCACGCACCTATGGCTTCATGGAGGAGGTCGAGGCCCTGCTCGAGAGAGGTCTGGCCAGGGGGGGGGATCTGTCTAACGCTCTGGTGATCCGTTCCGACGGCTACACATCAGAGCTTCGTTTCCCCGACGAGCCGGTGCGTCACAAATGTCTGGATCTGGTGGGGGACCTGTCACTGCTTGGTTGCGATTTGCTGGCCAGGGTGGTGGCGGTCAAGGCAGGCCACCGCCTGCACGTCGAGCTGGTGGGTAAAATACTGAAGGAGGACCCGACCGATGTTGGAGATGAGCGAGATCAGGAAGAGGTTGCCCCACCGTTACCCATGCCTGCTCTTGGATCGGGTTCTGGAGCTTGACGAGAAACGAGCGACCGGCTACAAGAACGTCACCATCAATGAACCTTACTTTCGGGGTCATTTCCCGCATTTTCCGGTCATGCCCGGGGTCCTGCAAATTGAGAGCCTGCTGCAATTGGCCTGGATCTTCCTGGGCCGCGGCTTTCGGGTGGTGCGCATCGAGCGCCTGAAATTCCGGCGCCAGGTTGTTCCGGGCGATCGGCTCGACCTGCAGGTCGAGCTGCTCGAACAAGAAGGAGAGCGCTTTCGGCTTCGGTGTCAGGCGCTGGTTGAGGAAAAGACGGCTATGCAGGGCGATTTTACTCTGGAAGCGCATTCAAATTCCCAGGCCGTGCCCGTGAGTGTCGGAGCGGGGCTTTCTTCAGTCGTCCTGGATGGCGGAACGGTCACAAAATCGTGAAGGATTTTAACAGGATCTCCCTGGCATCCGGCGAAGTTTTGGGAAATACTCGACCAGCAGATCTTGCGGGACACTCCCGCGAGTGGCAAGGGATTCGCCGTTGAGGAGCGGGGCCTCAGGACGAAGGAGGCGCAAAGTCTTGGAACCGGTCAAAGTGGGAGTGGTGGGCATCGGGAACATGGGCGTGCACCATGCCCGGGTCTATTCCGAGCTTCCCCAGACCGAGCTGGTCGGCGTCGTTGATGTCAACGAGGCCCGCGGTCGCATCTGCTCCGACCGGTTTCACACTCAGTTCTTCAACAGTTACCGCGACCTGTTCGAGCGGGTCGAGGCCGTCAACATCGTCGCTCCCACGGTCTTTCATTACGAGCTGGCCATGGAGTTTCTTGCTCGCGACATTCACGTCTTGGTGGAAAAGCCGATCACCGTGGACCTGATTCAGGCCAAGCGTCTGGTAGACTACGCCAAGAAGCGCAACCTGGTGCTTCAGGTGGGCCATCTTGAGCGCTTCAATCCAGCTGTGGGAAAGCTGCGCGAGGTGCTGGGCCGGCCGATTCACCTCGAGTCGCACCGACTCTCCTACCCTACAAATCGGAACCTCGACGTGGGAGTGGTCTGGGATCTGATGATCCACGACCTGGATATCCTCATCAACCTGGTCAATTCTCCCGTGGTGGAGATCAATGCGGTGGGCGTGTCTGTCTACTCCGACTTCGAGGACATCGCCCAGGTGCATTTGCTCTTCAAGAACGGAACAGCCGCCAGCCTGATGGCCAGCCGGGTAAGCGGTGAGCGGCTGCGTCAACTCAAGGTCACCGAAGATTCGGGGAGGACACTCTGCCTCGACTTCATCAACCAGAATCTGTCTATTCTACGCCCTCCTAATAACGGTTATCCGGTGGCTCCCGAGTTTGTCCAACTCGAGAAGAAAGAGCCGCTTCGCCTCGAACTGAGTCACTTTGCCGACTGCGTGGCCACCCACAAAACCCCGCTGGTGACCGGCGAAGATGGCAAACGAGCGCTTGAGCTTGCGATGCAGGTTCTGGCCCGAATGAAAATCGTCAAGTCCAAGGCTCCGCTGCCGAAGGATTTGATCGCGTTAGCGGGTTAGCGAGAGGAGTGGCGCTGCTCTGACTAGAGTGCATCCCTCGGCAATTGTCGATCCGGGGGCCCAACTTGGCGAAGATGTCGAGGTGGGCCCGTTCTCCATTGTTTCCGCCAACGTCAAGATCGGCCGGGGCACTCGTATCCACTCCTCAGTCGTGATCGGCGATTGGACCGAGATCGGCCAGGAGAACGAGATCTGGCCCGGCGCGGTCATCGGGGTCGCTCCGCAGGA
The DNA here is from genome assembly GCA_964637145.1 of uncultured Burkholderiales bacterium. GTDB lineage: Bacteria > Vulcanimicrobiota > Xenobia > Xenobiales > QWHO01 > QWHO01. The sequence continues at coordinate 3,187 of CAZWUN010000249.1, read as the reverse complement.
CCTTCGTTATAGCGGCGACCGTGCATATACTCGGCTGGGACACCGCAACATCATTCGTGAATACGTCACCATTCATCGCGCCTACGAGCCCGAGGGCGTCACCTCCATCGGTGACGACAACCTGATCATGGCCTATACACACGTGGCTCATAACTGCACGCTGGGAAATCAAATCGTCATTGCCAACTCGGTTGGACTGGCCGGCCACGTGGACGTGGAAGACCAGGCTGTGCTCGGGGGGATGAGCGGCTTCCACCAGTTCGTTCGCATCGGCCGACTGGCTATGGTGGGCGGTCTGGCCAAGGTCATCCAGGACGTTCCGCCCTTCTCCCTGGTAGACGGGCAACCGGCCCGGATTTACGGGATGAACATCCGCGGCATGCAGCGACGGGGGATCCCGCGTGAGGTGCGCCACGACCTCAAGCGATGCTACCAGTTAATGCTGCGTTCGGGACTCAATCTATCTCAGGCCGTCGATGCCATGCGTCGCACCATTCCTTCCAATAACGAAACCGAGCACCTGATCCGGTTCCTCGAGAACCCTTCCCGTCAGGGTGTCTGCATTCGCCGTGAGGGCCAGGGCATCAACGGCCGCACTCTGGCGGCCGAAGCCGCCGGGGTCTAAGGCACCGTACGTTGGGCTCTTCAGGAAGTAGCGCGGCGCCGCCCGGCAACTCGCTGATTCTGAGCAGGTCAACACGCGGTCCCATCTTTTCCTCTCGCCCGTGAGCACGCTGGTTATCAGCACGGCCGAGCCATCAGGGGATCTGCAGGCCGCCGCCCTGGCCACCGAACTAAAGCGCCGCCATCCCCAGATGCGCATTCTCGGTGCGGGAGGGCACTCCATGAGGGCGGCCGGAGTCGAAGTCTTCATCGACAGCACAGGTTGGGGCGTGATCGGTCCGAGCGCCGCCATCGGGCTGATCCCCACCTTGTTGCTGGCCTACCGGAAGATGCGCAAGCTGCTGCTCGAGGTGCGCCCCGATCTTCTGATCGTGATCGACAGCCCGGCCGCCAATTACCGACTGGCGGGGTTTGCCAAGCGACACGGGATCAAGACGATGTATTACTTCCCGCCCTCTCAGTGGACTCGCAGCGCCAAAAGGCTGCACCAGATCCACCAGCGGGTCACCAGCGTGGTGACGGCCTTTCGCTTCAATGCCGAGCAGTACCGCAAGAACGGTCTGGAGGTCGGTTTCTTCGGCCATCCGCTGGTGGACATCATCGGCCCACCCCGACCATCGGAGCAGGCCCAGCAAGCTCTGGGCCTGAAGCCTGGCCGCTACATCGCGCTTCTGCCCGGGAGCCGCATCCAGGAACTGCGCTATCTGACTCCGGTTCTGCTCCAGGCGGCCGCCCTTTTGCGTCAGCGCTATCCGGATGTGGAGTTCTTGATCCCATGCGCCACCCCCCGGCTGGCCCCGATTCTGGCCCAGCAGTTGGGCACCACGCCTCCCTCTTTTCATGTCCTGCATGGTCAGGCGCGGGAAGCTCTGGCCGCTTCGCGCGTGGCCCTGATTACCAGCGGAACGGCCAGCCTGGAGGCCGCTCTGCTGCGCATTCCCCATGTGGTTTTCTACCGAGGCAGCTCTTTCGACTGGGCCCTGTTTCGGCTGCTGCGCCGGCTCAAGCTGCTGCGGGTTGACCATTTCGGCCTGGTCAACCTGGTTCTGGACGAGGACGTGATGCCGGAGTTCTTGCAGACTACGGCCACCCCCGAGAATCTGGTCCGGGAGGCCATCAGGCTGTTCGAGGAGGGACCCGAGCGCGAGCGCATGCTGGAGTGCCTGGATCGGGCCCGGGCCTCAGTGGGTGAGCCAGGAGTGGTCGGCCGGGTGGCCGATCACGTCGAGAGGCTGTTGCAGAGTCGATAGCACAGTCTGTTGGCCGTTCGCCGCAGCCGGAAGAAGGCTCTGGCTCCGGCGGGTCGACAAGTAACCGCAAATGCACTACATTGCTCGCGATGCCCGACATCATCATGACCTCGAATTCGCCAGGCGAGCTCTCCTCCTGGGTGCGCGTCACCAGCCAGGCCCTGCTGGCTCGCCAGAGCGACCTGCGCCTGCACGTGGCCCTGGTCCCCTGTCCTTATGCAAGCGGTCGCGAAGTGGACTACGCTGGCCAGTTGCCTGGCTTGACCAGCGTCCTGGCTCCCCGGGAGACTCTGCGCCTGTTGCTGGGGATGCCCGGTTTCCGCCCCTCCGGGCAGGCCATTGTCGTCTTTTTGGGAGGGGAGTTGTGGCAGGCCAGCCGACTGGCCCACCTCTGGGGCGTGCCCGGCCTGGCTTACTCGGTGCGGCCAAGCCGCCAGGCCCGTAGTTTTGAGCGTGTTGCCGTGCCCAGTTCGGAGTTGATCTCCCCCCTGGTCACGCGCGGGGTGGACCCTCAGCGAATCGTTTGCGTGGGTGATCTGATGGTGGATGGCGTGTCCCTGCCCGAGAGCCGGGAGAGTGCACGCCTTGCGCTGGGCCTGGCAATCGACCGGCCAGTTCTGGGACTTTTCCCGGGCTCGCGCTCGGTCCACCTGCGGGCTGCTCTGCCGCCATTTCTACGCGCTGCTGAGAGGCTGGCCGAGAGTCACCCAGAGTTCCAGTTCTTGCTGGTTCTCTCTCCTTTCGTGAGTCTGGCTACCGCGCAGCAGGCTCTGGATCATCCAATCGATCTGGGATTGGAGCGCAGCCTGGGTCACTTCGGTCTTAAGAGCCTGAGAACACGCTCCGGCCTGGAGGTCATCGTGACCCAGGGCAAACCCCACCAGTCGATGGGAGCGCTCGATCTTGCCTTGACCATCCCGGGCACGAATACGGCTGAGCTCGCCTGCGCAGGATGCCCGATGGTGCTGGTTCTGTCGACTCGCGCTCCGCTCCCGCGCGGGGGCCTGGGGGGACTGCTCGACCTGATGCCTCTTGGAGCCTGGAAGGAACGGCTCCGGCTGAAGGAGTATTTGAGGTTTCCGCACGGTGTGGCGCAACCCAACCTCAGGGCAGGGCGCAAGCTGGTTCCCGAGGTGATCTTGCAGGATTCCCTGGACCCGTTGATAAGCGTTCTGGAGGAGTTCGCTCGAGATTCCGAGCGTCGCGCGCAGCTCTCCCGCGAGTTGCGCGCTCTGATGGGAGCTCCGGGTGCGGGGGAAAGGCTGGCAGACCAGATTCTCGAGATCCTCGGTCTGCCCCCGGTAAAGCAGTAT
>CAZWUN010000248.1:0-8163 GCA_964637145.1 uncultured Burkholderiales bacterium | reverse complement strand
CGGTCAACAAGCACGCCATCGACCTGGTGCTGACCAAGCACGGCGAGATTGAACTTTAGACAAAGGAAGCGTTCCCATGCCGATCTATCAGTATCGTTGTCAGAGCTGCTCTGAGTTGCACGAGGCTTTGCAGAAGGTCAGTGACGAGCGTTTGACCACCTGCCCGCACTGCGGGGAAGAGGCTCTCAAGCGCATCATCGCTCCCGTGGGAATCCAGTTCAAGGGAAGCGGCTGGCACGTCACCGACTACAAGAGCAGCGCGAGCAGCACCAAGAGCACGAGCGACGAAGGTGGCAAGGACAAGAAGAAGTCCGAGGATACCTCCAAGAGTAGCGAAGGCTCCAAGGGCGAGGGCTCCAAGAGCGGCGAGGGCTCCAAGAGCGAGGGCTCCAAGAGCTCCGGCGACGCCAGCGCCTCGAGCAAGGTGGCCTGATGCCGGCCGACCTGGGGCGAGTTCTCAATCTGATCAACCGGTTGGTCCTCGAGCGGCTGCAGGTTGACCTGGCGGCCAGCGGAGATCGGGCAGAGATTCGTCTCCAGGCGCCGGCCCTTCACGTTCGGCATGAGCAGGGCGAGGGACTTCTGTTCGAGGATGTCCTGGCCCACCTCACCGGCCTGCCCACCGCTCCTCCCCGGGGCAACCCGGTCGAGGCCCTGATGGGCTTTCAGGCCCGGCTCAATACCCTGACCCTGCGCCTGATGCCCGAGCTCTGGCCCCGGCTGGCTTCCTTTCTGGGCCAGAGCCTGGCCGCCCGGGGAGGGCGACTGGTGGACCGGGTGGTGGTGCAGGACGCCACCCTGGGTCTGGGTCAGTTGGTGGGCCCGGCGGTTCCGGTTCGGGCTGCGCTGCAGAGCACACAGGTACGACTGGGCGAGCTCGAGTGCGTGCGCGTGGAGGACGTCTCGGTCCGGCTGGACGACTTCGTGCCTGGCAAGGACATGAAGGCTGCGGTGGAGGCCGCCACGGTGGTGGTCGAGAGTCTTAAAGTGCGGGTCTTCGGCTCCTTCTTGACCCGGGCCATCGAAGCCATGCGCGATCAGATTCCCTCGCTGGTTGAGAATTTCGCTCTCAGCTTGAGCCCGGGACGGTTGACTATCAGCGGCACGGTGCGCAAGATTCTGGCCTTCAACTTCGCCGTCGACCTTCGTTTCGCGGTCAGCGGCCAGGAGCTGATGGTGCAGTTCGAGCGCTTCTCTCTGGCGGGCGGGCTGAGCATGCCCGGTTGGCTGCGCTCGCAGATTCTGGGCGTGGCCAACAAGAAGTTGGCCCGCGAGAAGGCCGTGCGCATCGTGGACGATGTGATCTACATCAACCCCCGCAAGCGCATACCGCCGAAGTTCAAGGTGGCCTTCGACTTCTCCAAGTTCACTGTGGAGGGCAACGACATCTTGCTCGAGCTGGTTGCTCCGGCCGACAAGCGCCAGGCCCCGGCGGCCAGCCAGCCTGTCAGTCAGGATGCCCAGCCCGATGTTCCGGCCCAGCCGGATGGACCGGCTCCCGCCAGCCCAGCCAGCGAGCAGAGCGCCCCCAGGTCTGAGCCGTCCACCTCCTCTTCGGTCCGCATGCTTCCGCCGGGTCCGCCCGTGCGGGGCTGAGAGTCAAAACCTCACCAGGGTAGCTTTCTCGGGAGGCCTGCGGCCTTCTGGAAGAGAACTCTTTCAAGGCTATGCTTGGCACGAAGGAACCCAAGACCCGCAAGGGGCAGGCCAGTCGGGGCAAGATCCTCGAGGCGGCCGCTTCCTTGTTCCATCGCCGGGGGGTTCACGCAACCAGCGTGGACGACATTCTGCTCGAGTCCCAGATGGGCAAGAGCCAGTTTTACCACTACTTCGACTCCAAGGAGCAGCTGGTCGAGGCGGTCGTGGAGATGCAGATCCAGCGCATTCTCGGCTACCTCGAGCCCTACGCGCACTCGCTCGAGACCTGGCAAGATCTCGAGAAGTGGTGCCGCGCCTATCTCCAACTGACCGAGACCACCGGGCTTTTAGGATGCCCGATCGGCATCATCGCCGCCGACCAGACTCCCGAAAGCGAGATCGTCACCCGGGCGGTACAGGCTGCATTCGGCCACTGGGTCGCCTTGCTCGAGGGCGGGCTGATCCGGATGAAACGGCGGGGGGTCTTTCCGCCGAACTTCGACACTCTGCGGGCGGCCGAGTTCGGCGGAGCGGCAATCCAGGGCGGGATGATGCTCACCCGCGCGTATCAGGACAGCCGCTTCGTGGAGCTGGCCACCAGCCAGTTCGTCGCTTACCTGCGCGGCTTCGAGACTTCTGACCAGGCCAGTCGGTAAGCGCCGCCTGGAGTTCCAGGAAACCACTCCCGGCTCGAGCAGGCGGCGGCCGGTCCCCAATCTGGCTCAGATAGAGGAGCCCCGTTCGTCGTGCTTTACTGGCCGCCGGTCAGGTCCACCCCGCTGGGCACCAGCTTGCCGTTCAGAACGTCGGTGAAGAACTGGTTGGGAAGTCCGTTGGTGAACTTGACTCCGGGCTTGCCCTGCTCCTTGCCCAGTTCTTCCAGCCTCTTCATGGCTCGTCCGAAGGTTTCCATCTCGGCCACCGTGAGTGGCTGGACCTTCTCGGGGCCGCTTGAGGTCTTGTTGGCGGCGGTCTTGTCCGAGATGCCGAGCTGGCGCTGCCCATCGTTGATGCCCTGGCTGGCCTGGGTGTTGGCCTGGCGCATGCCGTCGGCCTTGTATTCTCCGTAGTGGCGCTTCATGTGCATGCGGCCCACGGCCTGCTTGAAGCGTGTGCCGATGCGGGTGCGCCCCTGCGTCTTGCGCTGGAACTCCTCACCGATCTTCTGGTCCACGATCTTGTTCAGATCGCCCTTCATCTGCTCGAGGTTGCGCGCCTTGTCGGAGGCATCCCAGACGCCGTCGGCTCCGGCCATCTTCTTATGGATGTCCTGAGCCTTGCCCAGCAGCGCCTTGTCATTGTCGTTGAGTTTGAGCGGGGTGAGCTTCTTGGAGATGTCATCCAGCCCCAGGTTGCCGGCCAGGTTGCCCAGGAAGTTGCTGAAGCCGTTCGTGTTCTGGGCCTGGGCCGCCTGGGCCCCGGCTGCGTTCTCTTCCTGCTTGGTGCTCAGCTGGACCTTGTCTCCACTCGGGTCCGCCTTCTGGGCGTTTTGAGGCGACTGAGCGCCTTGAGCTCCCTGGGTGGCCCGGTTGGCGGCCGTGCGGGTGTTGCCCCCGGTGTTGGTGTTGCTCGTCGAGCGCGGGTGGCAACTGCAGGAGGAGGAACGGTTGGAACTGACGCGCTGCGCGCGGCGCGCTTGAAAAGGTCTGCCCATGCGGATTTCTCCCCTCGGATGATCTTGCTCTGATGGTAGCAAGTTCTGCCGGCCGCTGGTTAAGCAGGTGTTGCATCGGTGTTAAAAAGTTTGTCGATTTGTGAACAAGTGTAAACTGGCGACTGCGCAAAACTATGGTGCGGCCGGGGCGGGTGTGCGGCTGAGAAGCTCGCGACGCAGTTGGAACAGCCCCTCCGAGAGGCCTACCCAGTAGATGTCGGGGTTGACCATGCGCTTGTGCTCGGCTCGCAGCGACGCCAGGCTGGTGAGACTGCGCTGCCGGGCCTCTTGCAGGCTGGGAAACTGGTAGCACAGCTCGCCCGCCTTCACGACCTGCACCAGCATGGGCTCCCATCTGCCGCTCACTTCCTGGCGGATGTGGGCGTAGAGCGGGTGGTGGCTGCGGATGGCTCCCTGGGACGGCAAGCTCTCATCGTGCAGGGCCAGCACGTCTCCGTGCACCACCCCGTCGGGGCCGAAGCAGCGATAGAGCTGCTTGATCCCCGGCAGGGTGATCTTGGCCGGGTTGCTGGAAACCTTGATGCGCGGCACCATGACGCCGTCCTCGTCGGCCGCCACCAGCTTGTAGACCCCGCCCAGGGCGGGCTCGCCCTTGCTGGTGACCAGGTTGGTGCCCACTCCCCAGATGTCGATGCGCGCTCCCTGGGCGCGCAGGTCGGCGATCAGGAACTCGTCCAGGTCGCTCGAGGCCACGATCTGGGTCTCGGTGAGGCCGGCCTGGTCCAGCATCGCCCGGGCCTGCTTGCTGAGGTAGGCCAGGTCGCCCGAGTCGAGTCGGATGCCGCGCAGGCTCAGCCCCTTCTCGCGCAGCTCCAGACCGACCTTGATGGCATTGGGAACACCGCTCAGGAGCGTGTCGTAGGTGTCCACCAGCAGCGTGCAATCGTGGGGATAGGTGGCGGCGTACTGACGGAAAGCTTCCAACTCATTGCCGAACGACATCACCCAGGCGTGGGCCATGGTGCCCTTGACGGGAATTCCGTACTGCTTGCCGGCCAGAGTGTTGGAGGTGGCCACGGCCCCCCCCACGTAGCCAGCCCGGCTGGCGGCCATGGCGCCGTTCACGCCCTGAGCCCGGCGCAGGCCGAACTCCAGGATGACCCCGTGCCCGCTGGCTTCGAAGACCCGGGCCGACTTGGTGGCGATCAGCGTCTGGAAGTTGATCACGTTGAGCAGCAGCGATTCGACAAGCTGGGTCTCGGGCAGGGTGCCCTCGACACGCAGGAGCGGCTCGCCGGGAAAGACCAGCGAGCCTTCCGGCAAGGCGTGCACGTTGCCCCGGAAACGAAAGTCCTTGAGCCAGTCCACGAAGCCTTCGGGGAAGAGCTTCTGGGCCCGCAGGTAGTCCAGATCGTCGCTGGTGAATCGAAGGCTCAAGAGGTATTCCAGGGCCGGCTGGAGGCCGGCCGCCAGGCAGAACCCGCCCTGCTCGGGGATCTTGCGGAAATAGAGGTCGAATACGGCGCGCTGGTCGAGCTTGTGGCAGGCGTGGTAGCCGCCCATCATGGTTAGCTCGTAGAAGTCGGTCAGCAGCGCCAGGTTCTCCGTCATGGTCGGGCCTTTCGCGGCCAGGGGGAATGAGCCCTGGAGGGGAAGTGGCGGGCATGGCCGTGCACCGAATCGAAGAGCTGAGCTGGGCGAAGATCCGCAAGCTGGCTCAGCAGAATGCGCTTTTCATGCTGGGACTGGGGCCCCTCGAGGACCACGGCTCTCACCTTCCTTCCGGAGTGGACTGGTTCCTCACCGAAGGCTTCAGCCGCGACATCGCCGAGCGACTGCTCCTGGAGCGCCCCGAGCTGGAGGTCGTGCTGATGCCGGTTTACGCCTTCGGCTCCAGCGTTCTGCAAGATCTGGGCTGCTTGCGCCTGGCTCCCTCCACCCTGACCCGCACCTTGAGCGAGCTGGTGCGCTATCTCGAGCGCGAAGGTGTGCGCCGGGTGGCGCTCATGTCGGCCCACGGGGCGGTCTCGCAGGGCCTGGCTCTGAACGCCGTTTGCCGGCGTTTTCGGGGTCAGTTGCGCTGCACGGCGCCCTGTTTGCCCCTGATCGCTCGCTTTCTGAGCGGGGCCTTTCGCGCTCCCCTCGAGCAGAAGCTGGGTCGCCCCTTCACCGAGGAGGAGTGGAAGGACCTGCGCCACGATACCCACGCCGGGGCCTGGGAAACGGCTCTGATGCTGCAGTATCGACCCGATCTGGTGAAGGAATACTATGCCGGCCTGCCTCCCCACGTGCCCGAGAAGATGGGGTTGACGGCCCTGCGCAAGCTGCGCACCCACCGGGGCTATTTCGGGGCCCCGGCCCGGGCCACGGTGGAGCTCGGGGCGGCCCTGCGCGAAGTCTTGTCCGAGCAGGGCGCCCGGGTCTTGCTCGAGTTTCTCGAGGGCAAGCCGGCCAGGGCCAGGAAGCCGCTGCTCAGCCCGCGCGATCAGATGGTGGCCGGAGGGCTGGGGCTGGCTGCCCTGCTGACCTGGGCCTGGCTTTCTCGCCGACCAGCACGGAACGCTCAACCCATGAAGGAGCGCTGATCAGGCGGCCGGCATGGCCAGGCCGGTGATCCCCAGGTACCCGGCGTGGGTCAGTCGGGCAGGTTGCGAGCCCGCTTCGCGCTCTGCTTTGTGCTCGGCGATCAACTTGGCTCCCACGCCCACGGCCACGCCGCTGGCCAGGCCGATGCCGGCGCCCATCAGGCCGCCCAGGATGCCGCCCGCGATCGGACCGTAGCGGTTGGTCTTGAACTCCTGGCTGGTCTCGTGGAAGGTGGGCTGGCCGTTGTGATAGACCGGCACGTCGCGGTAGACCGGGTCGGTCTCGGGTCGGTTGTAGCCCGAGGAGGGCCAACCCCAGCCCCAGTTGTACTCGTAGAAGTCCTGGGGAATGTAGCCCAGATTCTCACGCTGCATGGTGGGCACCATCCAGCTGCGGACATGCACCTCTTGCTTGCCCAACTCGGCGGCTCCGGCCCGCGAGCCCAGCCAGGCTCCCAGGCCGGCCCCGGCCACCGTGCCCACGATGGCCGAGCCGCCCGCAAAATCGGACAGGTCCTTACGCTGCTCGGCGCTGAGCGGAGGCGCTTCCTGGTCGGGCTCCTTGTCCAGGGCGTTGCGCAGGGCGGCGATGCCCACGCCCACGCCCAGACCGATGACGGCTCCGCCCAGGGCTCCCAGGAAGCCCCCCAACAGCGGCTCCCACTTGTTCTGGTGCACGAAGCGAGGCTCCTGATAGTCGCCCACGTCCCGGTGCTCGATGCGGGGGCTGTAGCTGTGCCACCAGCCACGGATCTTGGTATCGCACACCTCGCGCTCATTCTCTCCATAGCCCTCGGTGTGGCAGTCCTGGTAGGTGTCGGCATGGGCCCAGTGGCTGTAGCCACGCAGCGAGGGATGGAGGACGTCGCGGTGGACCCACTGCTCTTGAATCTTGTCCGCGCCCTGCGAGTTGAAGCCCGTGACCACGCCGATAGCAGCGCCGGCAACGGCTCCCGTTCCGGCTCCCATCACGGCGTAGTCGCGCATGCGGGTCTGCTGCCGGGTGGTGTAGGGATCCTCTTCCCCGATGATGTTGTCGCCGATCCAGCTACGCGCGTCCTTGAATCCGCTGACGATGCTCTGGCCGAAGTCCCTGATTGCACTCATGCCGCCACGATATCGTCTGGGAAGAGTCGGGATTGTTAAGGGCAGGTAACAACCTGTCTTTCAGGAATTTTTCAGCTTGAGGTGCGTCGTCGTTGGTTGAAAAAGCTCATGCTGATTAGTCTGGGAGGCCTGGTGCTGGCCGCTCTGGGAGCTGGGGCCGTCAGTACCTGGGTCGAGCGCCAGGGCAAGGCCGGGTTCGTCGAGCCCTCCGCGGTCGAGCACGCCCAGACAGCCATCGTGCTGGGAGCGGGCGTCTACGACGGGGGAGGCCTGTCCCCGGTGTTGCAAGACCGGGTGGACGCCGGAATTGACCTTTTCCGGGACGGCCGGGTGGACAGCCTGCTGATGAGTGGCGACCACGGTTTTCGCGATTATGACGAGGTCAACGCCATGCGCGATTATGCCGTGCGCCACGGGGTGCCCAACGAGCGCATCTTCATGGACCACGCCGGCTTCAACACCTACGACAGCATGATGCGAGCCCGCCAGGTCTTCCAGGTGGACACGGCGGTGGTGGTGACCAACCGCTTTCACCTGGCCCGGGCCGTTTTCCTGGCCCGCCAGGCCGGCATCCGGGCCCAGGGGGTGGTGGCCGACCGGCGTCCTTACGCTTCTGCTGACTGGTATGAGCAGCGCGAGTTTTTGGCCCGCTGCAAAGCTTTTCTCAACGTCTACGTGCTCAAGCCCGGACCGGCGCTCGGGGGACCGCCCATCCCCATCACCGGAGACGCCCGCTTGAGCCACGACAAGCGCGCACCCTGACAGGGGGACTTGCCGGGGCCCTCGGAGAAACGCCAATCCTTCAGCGACGACAGGAGCGGTCGACCAACTTACCAGAGAAGCGGTCGACCAATCGAACAAAAACGCAAGAGGTTTGCCCTTCCATGCCCACCACCCATAGCTTTCGGCCCGTCAATCCGCAGGTTCGCTTTCCCGAGCTCGAGGAGCGCATTCTGGAGCACTGGCGCCAGGTCGGCGCCTTCAAGCTGAGCCTGGAGCAACGCCGCGAGGCTCCCGAATACATCTTCTACGAGGGCCCCCCAACTGCCAACGGCAAGCCCGGCGTCCACCACGTGCAGGCCCGCGCTTACAAAGACCTGTTCCCTCGCTACAAGACGATGCGCGGCTTTCTGGTCCGCCGCAAGGCCGGTTGGGACTGCCACGGCCTGCCGGTCGAGATCGAGGTCGAGAAGCAACTCGGCTTCTCGGGCAAGAAGG
>CAZWUN010000247.1:0-8214 GCA_964637145.1 uncultured Burkholderiales bacterium | reverse complement strand
GTCTCGGGGGTAGTGGACATCGAGCAAACCCTCCCTGCAAGCTGGTTATCCCCCGATCGCTCCGACTGATTCAGGGGAAAAGTGTGAACTTTTCGTTTCGTTTTTGTAAATGAATGTTAACCGTGCCATCCATACCGCAACCAGGCCAGTTATGATGCGAAACAGGTCCCAAGCTGGCCACCCCGGCAGGCACAAGATATAGACACAAAACACTGCCAGCAATCCCAAAATCAGAGAACGTTCAGGGTGGCAGGATAGTCTCAGGCCATGCATGTGGGTCTGTCATGGAGTCCGTTCGCCCTGCCCGTCGGCGCTGCTCGACAGGGTGGCCGGGCTACCTCTGACCCGACCAGGCAAGTCACTCGGGAAACCTTGAAGAACCCCGAGGGCGCGCTCGCCAAGGTCAGCCGAGAGCAACGCCGGACGATCGTCAACCAGATGGTCCAGTCCGCCCCCAACCTGGCGACCAGCCCTCAACACCTGCGCGAGCCACTCGACTCGCTCGAGCGGGAAATCCGCCTCACCGGTAAGAGCCAGTGCGGCTTCTCCATGGGGGTCGGCTTTAGCGCCACCCGGACCTACGTCGCCTCCCCACCTTCCCAGCGGGCCACCCTCCAAGAGGCCGTCAACTCCTACCGACGCTACCTGGACATCATTACCCACGCCGAGGGGCGCCGCGACCCCAAGGTCAGCGAGGCTGACCAGGACTCGGCCTGCACGTGCTTTGCCATCGAGCACAACTACCTGCACCGCCACCCCGAGCGGGTGGCTCTGTTCGAACGCCTGGTAGGCCTGCTGCACAGCCCCTGGAACGCCCTGGGCGTCCTGCAGGACCTCGAATCGGTTCCAGCCGACCGACGCGAAGGCGTGCTGCATGAGCTGACTTCACGGGTGCAGGCCCTGCGGGCCCGAACGCTCTCTCCCCAGAACCTCAACGACGCTTTGAATGAAGGAGCGGGCCTCCACAATACCAGCCGCAAGCTGGCCCTGGCCGGCAAAGTGCAACGCCCCGGGGAGAGCCTCAACGACCTCTTCCAGGAGATCCCCGAGGCCAAGCGGGCTCTCTTCGGAGAGTTGAAGTCGGACCTCTGGATCGAAGCGATCGGAGTGGCAGCAAGCTTTCGCCAGCCCTCGGAGACCCTGTCCGATGGCACCAAGCGTTTCGTGCCCGCCTTCGCCAGCCTGCAGGTCTTGACCGGGCTCGACTACCGCTCCACCCTCGAGTTGATGGCCCAGTTGCCTGAGTCCAACGCCGAGCAGGTCGAGCAACTCGAGCTCTGCGGCCAGTACCTGCGCACCCTCAAGGACCTGCCTCCCGAGGTCGCGAGCGGAGCCCTGAAAGCCGCCTTCGCCAGCGACAAGAAGCCGATCGAGGCTCTGAAGCGCTCGATGCGCAGCTTCGAGCTGACCGGTGACGTGCACGGCCTGGAGAAGGCTTCTGCCACCATCCACTTCAAGCTCGAGAACGGCTCCTTGATCGGAACCGAGGAGGAGTGGCAGCGCAAGCTCGAGCACCGCCTCGAGGAGCTTCGTCTCTTCGAGCCCGACCCCAAGAAAGCGTTCGCGCGAGCCAAGCGCGAGCTGTTCGAGAGCCAGGGGAGCCACCTGGGCTCGACCGATGCTTACTTCCTGATCGGCTCGAGCCGCATCCCGATTCGCCGCCCTCTTCCGTAAGCCCATACCGCCGCCCGCTGCGGCGCCGTCCGGGGAGGTAGTTCGGCAGCGGCGCCGCAGCGGGCTATCGGGGGTTGCCTCAGGATGCTTCCAACCAGCGGCGGTCTTCCTCCGTCAGGGCTTCCGGGCAACCGGCCGCTTCGGCGAAGCGCTTCCAGACCTGCGCCTCGAGCCTGCGGCTCGGCATCATCGCCGTTTGCCAGAGATCGCTCAAACTCACCGCCTGTTGCAAGACCTGCAACTGACAGCTCTCGTCCTGGCTCGCCAGGAGCGCGGGACGCGGCAGGATCTCCATTTCTTGTTCAGCCTTCTTTCTCACCAGAGAGGTTCTCCACTCCTATGACGATCCGGGAGGCCGATTTGTTTCATCCAGCCGAAAAAAAATCCCGGAGGCCTGCGATCAAGTTGAGGCGCTCGACCGATCAGTCGCGCTTCCGGACCTGCACGCCCCCCACGATGACCTTTTCCGGATCCTCTGCGATCTGACGGTCGGGCTTGAGCTCGGCGTCCGAGTCGAGCAGGTCGGCCATGCGGGCCTTGAGATACCAGGTCTCGTTCTTGACCGAGGCCACCGCGTCCAGCGGTATGGTCTTTTGCTCGCCCGTGATGATCTGCACGCTGAGGTGGTTCTTCTCCTTGTCCAGCTCCACTTTGCGAACCCCGGGAACGAGCTCGCTCTGGCCCGTGCGCAGATCCCAGACGGCCACGTCCACCGGCCCATCCGTCTCAGCCGGGCGCGAACGGGCGACGAGATAGGCTCCATCCTGGCAGATCTCGGCCTGAAACTCATGCTGCGCGGGAGCTCGAAACCGCTCCGACTCGGGATAGACCAGCGGGCCCAGCGAGGTCGCCTGTCCGCCGGGCCGATCATAAGTCCAGAGCTCGGGAGCCTGCTGCCAGATCACCACCGCGCTCTTGTCGCGTCCGTTGAAGCCGGTGCAGGGCTTCCAGGGCCGCCAGCTGTCCTGCTCACTCTTCAGCCAGTCGCTGTGATCCAGAAAGCGCTCCACCTCGGCCAGCGGAGCGTCTTGAAGAAAGGCAAGAGATCCAACCCGCTGGCGCAGTCGACCCTCGTACTCCTCCGGGAAAGCCTGCGAGAAGGGCACAAAAAGGGGTTGCTTCTCCTGGCCCGGCTTGAACAGATAAACGTCCGAGCCCACCCGGGCCGAGCTGGTCATGACCGCCAGGCTCCCATCCGAGAGGTACTCGAGATCCTCCACCTTCTGACTCAGCTGCAGCCAGGGCTGCAGTCCGTGCTTGCGGGTGTAGCGCAGCACCCGATCGTTCTGAGCCACGGCCACACTCTTGTCGGGCCCCACGTCAAAAGCGCCCGCGTCCGGCGGGAGGGCCGTGAGCACCTTCTGGGGCAGCCAGCCGCGCCGACGCAGTGCGGCGGGAAGCTTACCGAAGATGCCCTTGCGAAGGGGCACGTCCACCAGATAGCTCGGGCCTCGCCAGCGATCCTCCCCATCGTAAAGGCCCCGGTCGCGCAGCTCCTGAAGGTCTCGTTCACGCCGCTCCTCCTTGCGCGAGTCGTAGAGCGAGAACTGCCCTACCACAAAAGTTCCGTCGCTATTCACCGAGCAACCGCTGGCCGAGCTCAGCACGCCCGTTCCGATGGCGATCTCCTCAGCCTCCTGGCCGGGCACCTTGAGGCTCCAGTAGTGCTCTGAGGGCCCGAAACAGCCGCCTCCACCGGAGCGATGCTCGATCTCCACCCCCGAGTCGCGGCTGGTGTCCCGGTTGCTCGCGTAAGAGCGAGAGTAGGAGTCATCCGGCGGCCTGAACACCTGACGGATCTCCGCCAGCAACTCGGGCGGGCAGGGCTCCGGGGCTTTGGGCGCCTCGGCGGGCGCCGACAGGTCGACCCGGTCGGGGGGCCGCGAGGGCCGGCCGGCCGGCTGAGGGCGCGCAGCGGCATAGGCCGGGCCCGGGCTCACGCTGGTCACATGCATACGCCTCATGATCTCTGATCCACCTGAAAAGAAATTGAAAGCCGGGTCGGGAACATTTCCGGAGAACGGGCTGTCCTACCGGAGATCCAGAAGGAGGTGGGCGTGGCGACTCGAGTTTCTGGCCCGGACGAAGCCGCTCTGCTCGAACTGGCTCGCGCGGGCGATCGCGCGGCCGTGGAGCGACTGGTGGAGTGTTACCAGGACAGCATTTACTCCATCGCCATGACTTTCACGCGCAATCCTCACCAGGCCGAAGACCTGGCTCAGGAAGCGTGGATCCGCGTCCTGAAGGGATTGAGCGGCTTTCGCGGGGAGGCGCGCTTCACCACCTGGCTCTACCGGGTGGTGATGAACACCTTCCTCAATAGCTCTCGCCCGCCCGAGGTGGCCTATGAGGAGTCACCGGTGGAGCGCGATGAGCTGGGCCGCCGAGAAACCGGACTGATGGTGCAGCAGGCGGTGCGTGGCCTGCCGGACGAGTTCCGCGCAGTCGTCGCCCTGCGTTTCATCGCCGACCTGTCCTATGCGGAGATCGCCGCCGCCCTCCAGATTCCCCTCGGCACGGTGCAGTCACGCCTGAGTCGGGGCCTGGAGCGGCTGGCGGCGGAATTGAGGTGAGCAGCCCATGACCATCAAGGTGAACATCCTGCCTCGGGAAAAGGCAAAATGGTGGCACGTCGACCCCCTTACGATCGTGCTGGCCCTGGCCCTGGTGCTCGGCAACCTGGCCATGCTGGGCTATGGCCGACTGCTGACCCACCGCGTGGCCGACTCGCAAGCCGCGCTGGCCGGTCTGGAAGCCCAGATTCGCCAGCAAGAGGAGCAGCTGCCGGTTCTCAACCAGCGCGAGGAGCGGATCGGCAAGCTGGAGAGACAGATTCAGGCCATCAAGAGCCTCAAGGACGATCCTCTGCGCTACGCCCACCTCCTCACCCAGGTGGCCCTGGTGCTGCCCGCCAGCGTGTGGCTCGAGCGGCTCTCCATCGAGCCCGCTCGCGAGACGGTGGCACTCAGCGGCACCGTTGCCGACCCCCTCCCCATGGGCACCCTGGCCGCTCTGGTGGAAGCCCTGCGCCAGAGCGGCTACTTCGACCACACTGAGCTGAAGACGGCGATGCGCAAGGACCATGTCTTCACCTTCCAGCTCGAGGCTCACTACAAGCCCGAAGTGGCGGCCCGCCGCACGCCCGGAAAGGAGCTCTAGATGTCAGCACCGCTCAAGATTCTGGTGGCCGTCATTTTGCTCGGCCTGTGCCTTTCCGGATACTGGCTGCTGGACTATCAGGCCAAGCTCAGCGAGCTCGACCAGCTGCAGCGCTCGATGCTGGCGGCCGACCAGCGCCTGGAAGAGAACCGGGCACGGCTGCAACGCCTGCCCGAGCTGACGGCCCGAATGCAGGCCCTGGAACTGGAGCTGAGCCAACTCATCAACCGACCCGGAGTGGACGACCCCGAGCAGTTCGTCACCGCCTACCTGGCGGACCTGGAGCGGCTGGTGCTCTCGCAACAGGCCACCAGCGGGGACGAATCGTTCCGGCTGCAGTCGGTCACTCCGGGGCAGAGCCAGGAGGATGACGAGGCCCCCGACGAAGCCCTGCAAGGCGCGCCGCGTCGGGTGTTCCAGATGAGCTTCCAGGGACGCTACGCCACCCTGGCCGACTTCCTGGTCGAGCTGGGAGCGCTGCGGCTCGATCGCCTGGTGACCATCAACAAGATCGTGCTCTCTCCCGTCTCGGGCAAGGGGACGGGAGTGCTCGAGATCGAGATGCCGGTGACGGCTTATCTCAAGCAGGGAGGCTAGCCGTGCACCACCCCATCTCCTCGCTGCTGGCCCGACGCCGCAAACGCCACCTCGAATCGAGCCGCCCCTGGTGGCTGGCCCTGGGGCTGGCCAGCCTGGCGCTGGCCTGGCCCGGCCTTCCCTCTGAGCTGGTCGCGCTGGCCCTGGTCATCCTGGTCGCCGCTTACCCCGTAGCGGTCGCCTGCCGGAACGCCTCCTGGCTGGGCTCGCTGCGCCACGGGGGTTGCCTGGACGAGCTCCTGGGCACCCCCACCCGACCCTCCGAATGGCTGGACGACCTGGCCTTCGGCTCGGCCCGCGAGGTGGTCTCGAGCTGGCGCTGGCTGTCCCCGCTCTGGTGCTTGTGGGGCCTGCTCATCTGGCACCTGGGCCCGCTGGCCCTGGCCCTGGCCCCGCTGGGCCTGGCTTTGCAGGCCGGGGCGGCCTGGCTGGCCAGCTATGTCGCCGCGGCCGGGCAGATCTGGTCAGCCGGCGAGGACGACCTGGCCCCCCGAGTGGTCCTGATGGGCCTGGGCCTGACTCCCGGACTCACCAGCCTGGCCCTGCCGTTGGGTCTTGGCGAGGCCCCCGTCTGGCCCTTCAGCCTGGTCCTCCTGCTGGCCCCCTGGCGAGCGCTGGCCTCCTGGGGACTGACGGTGGCACCCGCCTTCACGACCCGAGTGGGGCAATTGTGGCAGCGACTGGTGGCCCGCCAGGGCAATCCCTGGTCGATCCTCCCCTGGCAGGGGAACGCCATCGTCTATCGCGAGTCGCGCTCGGAAGCCCATCGCATCCCCGGCCGACTGCTCGGCCTGGTGCTGTGGCGGCACGGCCCGGGACTGGCCATCACTTTCGGCCTGGCGCTTTCGATCTCGTATGACAATCGCCCCCTGTTCTGGCTGGGGCTGGTGCTGCTCTTGCTGGTCGAAACGCTGCAGGCCGCTTACCGAACGGTCTCCTCGCTGGTGTTCGAGCGCGAGGCCAACACCCTGGAGACCCTGCTGGCCACGCCGCTGTCCACTCGCCACTGGGTGGATGGCTGGGGGGCGGTGGGCTTCGTGCCGCGCCTGGTGGACATGGCGCTGGCCGGTCCGGTGCTGGTGATGATGAGCTGGACGGTGGACCTGGGCTGGTTTCGCGGGGCTCTGGGAGCGACTGTGATCGCCATCCTGGCAACAGCCGCTTCCTACGCCGGAATCCTGGCCTCGGCCCGCTCGAGCTCGCGCGGCAAGGCTCACGACCTGGTCGGGCTGGAGCTGTGCGCCCGGCTGTGGGGGGTTGGCATCCTGGCCCTGCTTTTGACCCTGGTGCTGCCGGCCCCGCTGGCGGTGCTGCCCGCCCTGCTGGCCGGAGCCATGGTCTGGTGGCTGCGGCGGGCCTGCTTGAGCCAGCTGAGCCTGACCCCGGCCCTATCTTTCTCGCTCCTTCGCCAGGCCCTGCGCTGGGTGACCCCGCCGGGCTTCCTGGGGCGCCTGCTGGCCCGGCTCGAGCGGGAAGGCCTGGTGGCCTGCCCCGAGCCGGGACTGGGGCCGACGCTCAGCCTGGCCCTGGGCCACAAGGCCCCGGAGGGTTTCGCAGCTCGACTGATGACCCGGTTGGAGGAGGGTTGAACAGGAGCGGTCGACCATTCAGACGGCCGCGGCCAGATCGATCACCCTTAGCTCAGGCTCGAAGCGACGAAAATGCTGAACATTCTCGGTCACGAGGGTGGGAATCTTGTGCGCGATAGCGGTGGCGGCAACGTAAGCATCGTGCAACTGCTTCCCGGAGCAAGGCACACGCTCGATCAACTGCAACCAGGTCAACCAGGTTTCTCCACCCTCATCCAGACGAGTCGCACGCTTCAGGAACTGGGAAACGTTGTCCAACGCAGCTTCAAGGCTCAATCCCAGGCCATTCTGATCGGTCGGACGAGTTGCGACGACCAGGTACTCGCGCACGATCTGGCTGCTTAGATAGAGACGATCTCCCTGGCTGACCAGGGCGAGGGCCCTTTGATGAGCTTTACGACCTGGCGAGGTTGCTATCAGAAGTACGTTGGTATCGAGAAAAAGTGAGCCACGACTCTCACCGAGCATCGTCTCCATAGATCTCCTCGCGGCCCCAGTCAGACGCGTCAGCGACCCCTTCAGCCAGATGCAGCTTCAGGGGCTCCCGAGCCGGGGGCGGGGGGGCCTCCTCCGCCAGTCGAAGCAAGGCCAGCCGGAGCTCCATCTGCAGGGAACGGTGATTGGAAGCCGCCCGCCGCTTGAGAGCCGCGAGCACATCGGCGGGCACGTCCCGGATATGAATGGCCGGCATGGGAGCATGCTAGCACTATCATTTTGATACCGTCAAGCTTACTTCAGGTTCTGCTCCATCCAGATGAAAGGCAGGTCGATGTTGAAGTGGAGCTTGATCGTCTCGGGCCCGCCGCCCCGCTTCTTCACGGTCAAAACGTCGTAGTGGTGCCCGCCCTCGTGGACCAGCCCCTGTTCCACGACTTCGGCCTCCATCAGTCGGGCCACCACGTACTCCTCACGGGGCGAGATCACCACCCAGGCAGTCGAGAACGACCTCCCGTCGCCGAGCTTGACGATGGCCCCGAACAAGCCATCGAGCATGAATCCATGCTGATTCTTGGCCGCCTCGTCCCCCAGGCCGCTGGCCGCCTCGTAGGCCAGGATGTGCCCGTCCAGGTCGAGATAGTTTCGTCCCAGAATGGTCTCGGCATGCTGGCGAGCCAGGGCATAGTCTTTGGCCTGGAGGGCCTTGCCGGCGGCCTCCAGGGTGACCGTGTCGGTATCGTAGGGAGAATACTCCGGA
>CAZWUN010000246.1:0-8234 GCA_964637145.1 uncultured Burkholderiales bacterium | reverse complement strand
CGCGGACGGGCTCGGGACGGGATTCCTGGCGCAGGGGCTCGCGGACGGGCTCGGGGCGGGATTCCTGGCGCAGCGCCTCGCGGACGGGCTCGGGGCGGGACTCCTGGCGCAGCGGCTCACGGATGGGCTCGGGGCGGGACTCCTGGCGCAGCGGCTCGCGGACGGGCTCGGGGCGGGACTCTTGGCGCAGCGGCTCGCGGACGGGCTCGGGACGGACCTCCTGGCGCAGCGGCTCGCGGATGGGCTCGGGGCGGATCTCCTGGCGCAGCGGCTCGGGACGGACCTCCGGCACGACCTGGCGCATCGGCTGAGCGTCGCGGATGGGCTCGGGACGGGCCTCCGGCAAGGTCTGGCGCACGGGCTGAGCCTCGCGGAGAGGCTCGGGACGGACCGGTCGCGTCTCAATCAGGGCGGCCTCGACGGGGCGCGGGATCCTGGCGGGAGTCGGCTCCAGTTTGGAGGGCTGAGGTCTGGGGGCCTCGGATGCATGACTGACCGACTTTTCTTCCGAACGGGCCGGGCGGAGCTCCTCGGCCTGCTTGAGTCCTCCCGTCAGACGTTGGCTCAGCGCCTCCTGGCGCGGAGCGATTTCCTCGCGGGCCGGAGCGGGAGTCGGGGAGGACTGGCGTGCAGGTCGCACCTCCTCCCGCTTCTGCCCGCCGATCTGGCCGGTAGGCGGAGTGGGCGCCGGCTCGGGCCGGGGAGCCGACTCGCGACCCCCCACCTGACCCGTGGATTCCCGAGGGCGACTGTCTTCGCGCTTCTGCCCGCCGATCTGGCCGGTAGGCGGAGTGGGCGCCGGCTCGGGCCGGGGAGCCGACTCGCGACCCCCCACCTGACCGGTGGATTCCCGGAGGCGACTGTCCTCCCGCTTCAGCCCCCCGATCTGGCCGGTTGGCGGGGTGGGCGCCGGTTCGGGTCGGGGAGCCGACTCGCGCTTCTCGCCGCCTACCTGGCCGGTTTCAGAGCGGCGCGGCTCCTCGCGTTTTTGACCTCCTGCGGTGGAGGGCCGGTCCTGGGGCTTGGATTCGCCCCCCACTCGCCCCGACGAGAGCTGCTGAGCGGCCTCGCGCACCAGACCCGTGCCCGGGGTGGGCGCCGGCTCGGGCCGGGGAGCCTCACGCGAACGGGAATCCTCGCGCTTCTGACCGCCCACCTGGCCAGTGGACGGAGTGGGCGCCGGCTCGGGCCGGGGAGCCGACTCACGCCAGGTGGATTCCCGGGGGCGACTGTCCTCCCGCTTCTGCCCGCCGACCGAGCCGGTAGGCGGAGTGGGAGCCGGCTCGGCTCGAGGAGCGGAGTCACGCTTCTGGCCGCCGACCTGACCGGTGGATTCCCTGGAGCGACTGTCCTCGCGCTTCTGCCCGCCGATCGAGCCGGTAGGCGGAGTGGGAGCCGGCTCGGGTCGGGGTGCTGACTCGCGCTTCTCGCCGCCTACCTGGCCGGTCTCATAGCGGCGCGGCTCCTCGCGTTTCTGCCCTCCCCCGGTGGCGGGACGCTCCTGGGGCTTGGACTCGCCCCCCACTCGCCCCGACGAGAGCTTCTGAGCGGCCTCGCGCGCCAGACCGGTGCCCGGGGTGGGTGCCGGCTCGGGCCGGGGGGCGCCTTCGCGCGGACGGGTTTCCTCCCGCTTCTGCCCGCCCACCTGGCCAGTGGGCGCAGGCGTGGGAGCCGGCTCGGGCCGAGGTGTGGACTCGCGTTTCTGCCCACCGACCTGACCGGTGCCCGGCGTGGGGGCCGGGTCGGGCCGGGGAGCCGACTCGCGTTTCTGCCCGCCCACCTGTCCGGTAGGCGGAGTGGGCGCCGGCTCGGGCCGGGGGGCTTCACGCGAACGGGGATCCTCGCGTTTCTGACCGCCCACCTGACCGGAGGGCGCGGGGGCTGGCTCGGGTCGAGGAGCGGACTCGCGCTTCTGGCCCCCGACCTTGCCCGCAGACTTGCTCTGCCCCGAGGTCTCCGACTGCTTGCGCTCCGCGTCCATTTGCTTGCGCTTCAAGGACTCCAGGGCGCTCTGCTTGAGGCGCTCGGCCGCATCCCGGGCCAGGCCCTCGGCCCGAGGAGCCACCGGCGAGGGGCGCGGGGGCGGGTAGTTGGCCTGCTCTTCCTCCTCCAGCCGGCGGGCCAGCTCGTGCACCAGGCCGCCCAGCCGGGCGCTGATGCCCGGGCCCTGCTCCAGCGGGCCCGAGACCGAGCGGGCCAGCATGCCCAGCACGCCGGGCTGGTGGATGGCCTTGCCGGCCAGGTCCACCAGGGGCGAGCGGGGCTCGCTGGGAAGCTGATCGGATTCGCCCAGGAAGGCGGCCCAGCGAGACTCCATGTCCGTACGGGCCAGGGTGGACTCGCCTTTGAGCGCGGTGGCGGGCACGGTCTTCTCCCAGACCGTCTCCAGGCGCTGGGTCAGCTCTCCCAGGCCCGCTTCGGCGGCCTGCTGGGAGAGGTCGGCGATCTCGGCCACGTCCACTCCCTCGGAGGCCAGCCGCAGCTCCACCTCTCGCCGGATCTCGCTGACCTGCAATTTTCGTCCCGGGCCGATGGAGAGCTTCTCCCAGGTATCCCGCAGGGCCTGATTGGCTCGCGCGGCCGCTTTGCCCTCGCGCAGTTTCTGCTTTTCCTGGCGCTCTTGCCGGGTATCCTCCGGATCGTCGGCCTCGGGGCTCTTGTCCTTGTCTTTGGATTCCTTGGATTCTTTCTTGTCCCTGGACTCCTTGCTGTCCCCGGACTCCTCCGACTTTTTCTCGCTCGGCCTCTCGCTTCGGCTCGAGGCGCTGGCAATGGAGGCGCTGCGGCTCGCGGTCGAGGCGCTGGCAATCGAGGCGCTGCGGCTCGCGCTGGAGGAGGCCACGGAGCTCACGGAGGGAGAGGGAGACGAGCGCTCCGGGGTCCGGCCTCCAACCTGTGTCATAGCTACCTTATACCGCGGAACGGAAAGCGGTCTACCGAGTGGCCACCCGGACCCCTCCGACCACGACGTGGTGCTCGCCGGTCTGGATCCCCTGGCCTCCCGCCACCTGCTCGCAGAGGTGCTTGATCAGCGACTGCAAGGTGACCGAAGACTTCTTGCTGTCGAGCAGGGCGTCCGAGCTGGCGGCCGTGACCGCCTTCTCGACCCGATCGACCACCCTGGCCAGGGTCAGGTGCTCGAGCTCGCCGCTCATCTGGCGCTGGCGCACCTCCTGCAAGAGCGACGCCCAGGTCTCATCGCTGTCCAGCTTGCCGACGAGCTTGGCGCGGATGGCCCGGGCCGCCTCGGCCGCTTCCAGCAGGGTCTCTCCGGGCTGCATCCAGCGCGTGAGCGCCTGCCAGGCCTTGAGCTGGGATTCGCCCACACGCCCTGCGCACAGGCGGTCGAAGGCCGCCTGACGCTCGGCGGTCGATTCCGAGCCGACCGGATGGCGCACGGCTTCCCAGGCAGCCTCGGCCATCTTCAGGGTGGAGCTGTTGACGGCGGCGACAAACCAGCGGGTATTGCGTTCCAGGCCCTTGCCTTCCACCGTGCCCTCCTGCAGTGCCTGGCGGCGCGCATCGAAGCCCTCCCCGGTGTGGACCAGCAGGTCGGCTACCGGGCGCAAGTCCTCCCCCGGCTGGTGGGCGGCCAGCAACCGCTCGACCAGGGCCCGGTCGGCGCGGTGGCCCAGGCGAGTCACCGCCTCCACCACCTGGCCGAAATCGGCCTTCAGGGCCTGCGGAGCCAGCGCGGCTACCAGTTCCGGCAGGTTACTACAACGCTCGGACAGCTTTTCATAAGCCATCACGAGCGGCTCGCGCTCGGGCCGGCCAGGGCCCAGCAGCTGGACCAACTGCAAGGTGTCCGGCCAGCGAGCGGAGCGAAGCTTCTGAGTGATCTGACGGCCCCGGTCGTCGAGCCGGGCTTCCTCCATCACTGGCAAAAGCTGCTTGACGTACTCGGGCCTGTAGGACGCGAGGGCGGCCTGGACGTTCTTGATGCGCTCCTCGCGCGGGTATTTCTGGTCGGATAGCTCCAGCGACTCCCACAATGGGCGGGCCTGCGCCAGGTCGCCGTGCACTTCTAGCGCTAGCGCCAGCGTCTGGGCGGTGGTGGGGCTGCCGGGCACAGGGGGGCTGGTGCGGCAGGCTCCCAGGGCCACCCGGGCCCGGGGTTCCTGGCCGCAGACCTCGATCAGGCTGGCGTAGTCGCGCGCCGTGGCCAGCAAGTCGTCCCCGCCCACGGCCAGCAGGTGGCGGTAGGCCGCCAATCCGTCGTCTACCTTGCCGCCCAGCGCCTCGATGAGCAGAGCCAGCGAGTCTCGGCAAGCCTCGTAGGAGCGGGAGCCGACCAGGTCGGTACGGGTCAGGATCTCGGCCGCGCGGGACGCTTCGTCCTGACGCCCGGTGGCTTCATACAGCCGTGCGGCCGTGTCGATGTCGGAGCTGTTCTGAAAATCCTTCCAAACCTTCTCGACCACAGACATCGAGCCCTTGGAGCCACGCACCACTCGCTCGAGCAACTCGGTTCGTTGGGCCAGATCGGGTCCGTCCGGGAGCGAGCCCAGGAGCTGGCTGAAGCGATCGATCTCGCGGGGGTGCTGCAACTCCAGCATTAACTTGACCCCGCGGCTCCAGGCCCGGGTGCGCACCGAGGTGAGCTGCTCGTCGGAGCGGTGGACCGCCTGCCAGGCGGCCTGCATCGAGCAGCCGGGAGCCTGCTTCCACAGCTTGAGATAGGCTTCGCGCTGAGGCTCGGGGACGCTGGCCGTCATGACCGGGTAGGCTGAGATGGCGGTGTCGGCGTGGCGCGTGCTGGACAACATGTCCGCGAGCAGGCCGTGATCTTGCTCGAGTCGGCCGGCTTCGGCCAGAACCTGAAAGGCTTGCGCGGCGAACTGAGGGTTCTGGTTGGGGCAAGCTTGCAGGAGCGGCGGGAAGAAGCGCTCGGGTGACTCGGGCTGGTCGGGATGAGCAGCCAGCGCCTTCAGGCACTGGGCTGCGTGCTCGGCCGACCGGGTCACTTTCAAGAAGGTCTGGAACTGCTTGATGGTCTCCTTCGTCGGCAACTGGCCCTCAGGCGCCAGGGTCTTGAGCCGGCCCAGGGTGAAGGGCAGGTCTATCACGTTGGCCAGGGGGATGAACTGGCGAGCCAGAGCCACCCAGGCGTCGAGATCGCCGGCGTTGGCCGCGTTGTAGCAGGCCGCGTCGTAGACATAGGGGGCGTGCTCGGGCTGAGCGAAGACCGAGCGGGCCAGCTCCGTGCGCGTCTTGAGGTCGAAGCGCTGAGCCGCCTCTCCCCGCACCGACTGGAGCGCGGCTGGAGCGTGCTCGCCCAGGGCGGAGGAGAGCTGTCGCCAGACGCGGCTCATCTCGTGAGTCTCCTCCAGCGCCCTGGGGATGTCGGCCAGCCTGGCGCCGTCGAACTCGGCCAGGATCTGGCCGTCCTGATGCACGGCCGTCTTGGAATGACGGTAGCCCACGTTGCGATAGGCGTCCAGGGTGGTGCCCGGGAAGGTGAAGCCGGCCCGCTCGAGGCGATGCAGGCATTCGGCCTGCTCGGGGCGCTGCAGGCCCTCGGGAGAAGCCACGTGTCCCTCGACGTAGGCCAGGGCCAGCGCCTCATCCAGGTTGAGGACCACCTGCTTGCCCAGCGTCGCGCTCAGCTCCTGGCGCAGGTAGCTGTGGTAGGCGTCCACCTTACCCGGGTAGGCTTTTTCCAGGGCCAGCAGAGCGGCCGCCTGCTGCGGGCGCTCGAGCTCGCTCACGTCCCCCTTGCCGTAGAAGGCGTCCAGTAGCAACAGGTCTTCGCTCCTGGCCAGCGAGATCGGCTGGCCGAAGTTGGTCCGCTGCACCCGCACGCGCCCGGCCGTGTCGCTCAGTTTGGCGGCTTTGTCGGGAGTGCTCTCGCGATAGTCGAGCGTGAAGAACAGAACCTTGGGACGGTGCTCGATCTTGACCCCCTTCTGCTGCAGTCGTTCGGCCGCCGAGCGCAGCTCCTGCAGGGCGGGCCTGGCCGCGGCCGGGGCCGGGGTTGCCTGGGCGGCGGCGCTGACAGCCTGGGCGGCCAGATTCAGCGGGATGGCCTGATGCAGTGGGGGCGTAAACGTGCTGATCCGGGCGGTATCAGCAGGCAGCGTGCTGCCCACGCTCGCCACGGGGGCCGCCTGGGGGCGCCAGCCCGGAGAATGCACGAATCCTGTCGGCTGAATGAGCATACCTCAGAATAGCAACCGGTCATGAAGAAAGTTTGAAACAAGATGGCAAAGAGTTTCACAGCGCCCGGCTGAGGAACGCTTCCAGGATCTCCTTCTCGCGCTTTCTCAGGAGCAAGCGCTCGGGGCCCTCCAGGGGCAGCTCGGGCAGCTCCTGGCCGATCACCTCGGCCGGGAGGGGATGGTGAAACACCCATTCCACCGAGCGCAATTCGCCGCTGCTGGTGAGCAACAGCGGCGAGCGGGCCAGCTGGCGCAGGTCGAAGAACTTGAGCTTGCGATTGACCTCCTCGTCGGGCAGGTTGAGGTAGAAGGCGGCGGGAGGCTGGCGCACGTGCTGGGCGGCCACCCAGAAATACTCCAGGAGGTGGGCGGCGGCCCAGCTGCGCACCGGCTCCTCGAAAGGATAATCCCAGAGCAGAGCTTCCACCAGCTCTCCAAGCAGGCCGCATACGGCCGTCTCCACTCGCCCCAGGCTGAACTTGGGATGCTCGTTGTCGGGGTCGTCGGAGCGCTGGCGCGCGTCGGCGATGATGACCAGCCCGTTGGGCAGCCATTCGTTCCACTCGTTGACGGTAGGACGGGTGGGCTTGCCGTCCTGGCGCAGGGTGTACTGCACCTCGGGGCGCGGAAAGTCGGCCGGGACGCCCACCTCGAGGCTGCTGGGCTCGCTGATGCGGCGCACCAGGTAGTCGGCCCCCGGCAGGCGAGGCACCTGGGCCAGCTGGGAGGGCACCTGGAGCTTGTCCAGGCGGTTGCGGTGGGGTGCCAGCTCCAGCAGACCCTGGGGGAAGAAGGCCGCCAGCAGCTCGGCCCGCTCCCTGGAAACGTGCAGAATGGCGCTGCCGTCCTCGAGCAGCGGCGAGATGACCGGGGGGAGCTCGTGCTGGGTGAACGGGAGGTAGCCGTGGATCATGTACTGGCGGGCCAGCGCCCCCAGACTGACGGCCTCGCCTCGGGCCAGGCGAAAGAGCTTCCAGTGCCTCAGCTGGCTGGCCAGCTCCAGTCCTGAATTTCGGGTGGGCCGCTGGTTGGGCATGCGTTCGCGCATCCTCAGAGACAGCGAAGGGAGCACCAGCTTCTCGTGTTCGGGGTGGCGGGTCAAAAGCTCGGCTGCCAGCTCGTCCAGCTGGCAGTTGATCCACTCGAGCATCTGCCGGAACTCCTCGTCGAGCACCAGGCTCGACTGGGAGAAATCCTTCTTGAGATGGGAAGCATGCACGACCACCCGCGCGTTGGGGTAAGCGGGCACCTCCTTGAATTCGGAGAAGCTCACGCCGTTGACCACAACCGTCAGCGCGTCGCCCGGCAGGGTGCGGTTCTCCAGCACCAGGGTCGCGGCGTAAGGCCCCTCGCTTCGGCCCACCACGCGCTCGGCCAGCAGGGCTGAGAGTGGAAAGCTACCACCGTCAGGGCCGATGACCTGGCTGGCCACCACCGCTCCCCCGCAGGGGACGGGCTGGTTGACCTGCTCGGAGTTGAGCGTGATGGGCACCGTCGAGAAGACGCACAGGCCCCGGACATACTCGCTCTCCTGGGTCTGAGGCTTGACCCGCCGCACCTTGCCCAGCAGACCATAGGCCGAGTCGAGCAGGCTGGACTTCTCGCGCACGCTCAGCCGCACGTTCAGCCCCTCCGGGAGGGGGTTCTGGGTGAGCCGGGCGATCTCCAGCCGCCCCTCCACGATGGCCAGGCGAGCCCCCAGGTCGCCCTGCCAGGTCTCCAGCGAGACCTGCTGCACGGTCAGTCCTCGGGTGCCAAACAGCCCGATGGCCAGCTCCTGGGTGGCCCGGCGCTCGGGCGCGTTGGCGATGAAGGGTGAGCTGAACAGCTCGGCCAGGTCTTCGAAGGCATACCCGCGTCCGTCCGATTCCAGGCTGAAGCTGTCGGGAGTCGAGCTGGTGCGCACGAAACTGGCTCCGTTGGCCACCGCCGCCGCCACCAGGTTGAGCACGTACAACCGGGGGTCGCGCAGCTGGAACTGGCGCATCTTCTCCAGCGCTTTGGCCACGTCCAGCGTGAAGTGGCCCCGCGAATCCAGCTTTCCTTCCCCGCGCAGCTCGTCAAACAGGCGCG
>CAZWUN010000245.1:0-8248 GCA_964637145.1 uncultured Burkholderiales bacterium | reverse complement strand
CCGCCTACAAAGAGGTCGAGCGCATGAAAGATGAGTTTGTCTCGGTGGTCAGCCACGAGCTGCGCACACCGCTGACTTCCATCCGGGGCTCTCTGGGTCTGCTGGCGGGGGGAGCGCTGGGCCAGCTCAGCCCCAAGGCCCAGCGGATGGTGGACATCGCCGTCAACAACACCGACCGCCTGGTGAGGCTGATCAACGACATTCTCGATATCGAGCGCATGGAGTCGGGCAAGGTCAGCCTGAACGTCTCGGATACCGAGGTTTCCGCTCTCATGAACTCGGCCCTGGACATCGTCAAGCCGCTGGCCGAGAAGGGCAAGGTGCTGCTGGAGGGTCACCCCTTGCAGTCTGCGCTGCGGGCCGACCCTGATCGGGTCGTGCAAACGCTGGTGAACCTCCTTTCCAACGCGGTCAAGTTCTCGAGTGAGGGCCAGGCGGTCGCTCTGAGCGCCCGCCTGGTCGATCACAGCGTCGAATTCACCGTCACCGACCAGGGCCGAGGAATTCCGGCCGACAAGCTGGACGCGGTCTTCGGACGCTTCCAGCAGGTGGATGCCTCGGACGCCCGGGTCAAGGGGGGCACCGGTCTGGGGCTGGCCATCTGCAAGAGCATCGTGACCCAGCACGGGGGCAGCATCGGGGTCGAGAGCGATCTGGGCAAAGGCTGCCGGTTCCACTTCACCCTGCCCCTGGCAGGGCCGCCATGAACCCACGCGACGTCCAGGGAATTCTGGCCGCCCTGGAGCCCCTGCTGATCCTGCGCTACGACGGAGTGGTTTCGTTTGCCAATGATCGGGCCCGGGAGCTCTTCGGGCCCATCGAGGGCCGAGAGCTCGACCTTCCCACCGACTCGACCCTGGCCATTCCCGGCCTGGGTCGCGCCTTTGTCTCGCGCCATGCCATCACCTGGCAGGGAGCCGAGGCCGAGCTGGTGGTGCTGCGCTCGCTCCCCGAGCAGCGCACCCGCCCCGGTCCTCGGGCAGCCCCCGAGCCGGGTCGTCGGCTGGTCCCCATGGAGACCGCCCTGCGCTCGCTGGACGCCCAGATGCACTCCAGCTCGGCCCTGCTGGTGGTCGACCTGGATCGCTTTCACGTCATCAACGCGGTGCTGGGCTACCGCACCGGCGACGAGCTCCTGCGCCAGGTCGGCCTCCGGCTGGCCTCCACCTTGCGGGCCACCGACCTGGTCAGCCGGCGAGGCGAGGACGAGTTCCTGGTGGTGCTCTCGGCCCGGGCCCAAGAAGCGCCAGACCACGAGCTGGATCGGCGCCGGCGGCGCGATCCACGCCTGGAAGCCGGCTCCGTGGCCGAGCGGGTTTTGGAGAGCCTGGTGGCTCCCTTCGAGATCGACGGCAGCGAGGTCTACGTGGGGGCCAGCATCGGCATCGCCCTGGTGCACCCTGAGCTGGACCCCCAGCTGACCCTCAAGTGCGCCGAAAGCGCCCTCTATCGCGCCAAGGAGCTGGGGCGAACCCGCTACGAGTTCTATTCCGGCGACCTCTTGCGCGAAAAGTCCGAGCGCATGGCCATCGAGAATCGGTTGCGTCAGGCCCTGCGCCGGGGCGAGTTTTTTCTGGCCTATCAGCCGGTGGTGGAGCTCGGAACCTGCCGGATGGTGGGAGTCGAAGCGCTGATCCGCTGGCTCTCGCCCGACCGTGGACTGACCTCGCCGGCCCTGTTCATCCCCATGGCCGAGGAGAACGGCCTGATCATTCCCATCGGCGATTGGGTGCTGCAAGAAACTCTGCGCCAGGCCGCCCTCTGGCACGCCCAGGGGGCCCGCCTGGTGGTGGCCTGCAACGTTTCGGTGGCCCAGTTCATGCACCCGGACTTCCTGACCCGGCTGAAGCAGTTGCTCGATCATCATCGCCTGCCCCCGGGCAGCATCGAGATCGAGGTGACCGAGACCGCCATCATGCGCGCCGGGGCCGATACCGATCGCATCCTGGCCGGGCTGGAGGAGCTGGGCTTGAAGGTGGCCATCGACGACTTCGGAGTCGGCCACTCCTCGCTCTCGCGTCTCAAGAGCCTGCGCAGCCACCTGCTCAAGCTCGATTCCTCCTTCGTGCAAGGCCTGCCCGACGACTACAAGGATGCCTCCATCGCCAGCGCCGTCATCGAGCTGGCCCACAACCTGGGCATGGAGTCGCTGGCCGAAGGCATCGAGACCGCCGCCCAGCACGAATGCCTGCGCGACCTGGGCTGCCACCTGGGTCAGGGCTACCACTTCGGCCGACCGGCCGAGCCGGAGGAAATCGAGCGCAGGCTGGGCTCCTAGCTCACGAATCGAGCGCAGCACCCGCAGGCCAGGGTTTTCCGTTCGGCCAGAGAATTTGGTATCCTTGCAAATCCAGCCGAACATGCCGTCCAATCAGCCCGTTACGGCTTCCAGCGCCGCTCCCCGAGGCGAGGAGATTGTCTGGCCGTTCAGCCACGCCACGCAGTACGTGCCGAGCGAGAACGGGCAAGTCCAGCCCGTGCTCAAGATTCCCTTCAACGCGTCGATCCTCGGCGGGAGCGGGGAGCCGCAGACCTTCGTGGACAAGATGGGCGGCCGTCGTCACGCGCTGATCTCGCCCGATCGCACCAGGCTGACAGTCTTTCAGGCCTCGGGCCAGCTCGACCTCTGCTTTACTTCGCCCGATTCCGTGCACCAGGTCGAGTACCAGGCCGAGTCCGATACCTACTATGTGCGCTCCGCCACTACCATCCACGCCCTCAAGGATGGCCGGGAGATCGCCACCATCTCGCCCATGCAAGTGGGCGGCATGGGAGCCATGACCCTGCTCGGTAACGGCGACCTGACCGTAGGAAGAGTGCTGGATGGGTACCCCTACAGGAGCAGCGTGGTCACGCTCACGCCCGATCTGACCCCGCGCTGGAATCGCGAGGTCGACATGCAACTCGACGGGCTGTTGGACGTCGGCAACGGGCATGTAGCCGTTTACGACGACGGCGAGGCCATCGTGGTGCTGGACGCGACCGGAAACGAGGTATTCCGTTCTCAAGATCCTTCGCTCCAGAGCCCGATCGTGCACGACGGGCGGCTGATGTTCCTCGAATCCAAGCCCGGCAAGTATGCCAAGAAATACAAGGAGGTCGTCAGCTTCGACTCGGGCACCGGCAAGGTGCGCCGCTCCCGCATCGGGGCCGAGGCCGAACAGATCATCCCGCTGCCGGGCGGTCGATTCATGGTGGAGGACGGGGAGTTCGGGCAGCCTCATTTCAGCGTGTACGACGCCGATGGCGACAAGCTCAAGAGCTTCAAGTTTTCCAGCCGGTATCCGCGCCAGTTGCACGTGGCCCAAGACGGTAAGACCGCCCTCCTGGTGGCGGGCGACGTGGGCAACGAGCTCTATCAGCTCGATCTCGAGCCTCAAGACTCGGCCTGGAACCTGCTCGGGATCCGACCGGACGAGAAGCCCAAGCCGGTCTTCCAGCACGGCGGCTCCTTCAGGCCGGCGCTCCTGACCAACGGCCAGGTGGCTATTTTCCACCACGAGGGGATCGAGTACGGCGGGCGACGCCTGTCCAGCACGCGAGAGCTGCTCGATGCGGTCGGGCCAGGTGTGGAGTTGGCCACGAACCAGGTGGAAATGTCCTCCACTCGATTCAACGGGCGCGTCCGGTTGGCCGGCCCGCTGGGCCAGCTGCTGTCGGAGGTGCAGCGGGACTACAAGCTTCCCAGCTCCCTGGTGACTCGGCCCGACAACAAGCCCTACTTGACTCCCGATTCCTGCATGAACTTCCCGCTACCCTGTCTGGGGGCCATGCCGGTAGCTCAGACGCTGACCGTGGCCGACACCGGGCGGGTTCTGCGCTCGCTTTTCAAAGAGGAGCCCACCGCCTTGCGGGAGTTCGAAAATTGGAAGCTGGAGCTGACCGCCGACCAGCTCAACCTCACCGACCCCGCGGGACAAAAGCGCAGTCGGCCCGGGGCTTTCTCAGCGGCTCTTCCCCTGGCTCTGGGGGAGGAAAGGTTCGTGGCCGCCGTGAGCGAGGGCAACCTGCTCTGGCTCAAGCCCAGCCAGCTCAATTTCGTTGAAGAGACCTACAGCCTGGGCGAGCCGGTCACGGGCCTGGAGCTCGGCCCCGACGGCCGTTCCGTGCTGGCCTCGACGGCCAGCGGAGCACGCCTGGAGTTCACGCCCCCCAACTTCGGAACGGCGGTGAAAGACGCCACCGAGCCGCCTCCCCCGCCCGAGGGCAAGGCCGGTGTGCACGAGACCGCCAGCACCGTTCAGGTGGGCGGCGTGATCATCCGGAAACGGGGCTAAATGTGTTGAGCGTTACGTGCTGAAGCAGGCGCATCAGCCCCCTCGAACTCCCGCAGGACCTCTTCGCTGAGAGGGGCGTCAAAGTCGTCGGCGATCCAGATCTGCCCTTTCATGACTCCCAGTCGCCGCGGGCGCGAGGGTTGCAGGCTGGTCAACCTGGCCACGGGCTTGCCAGCCTTTGCGATGATGATCTCCTCGCCCTGAGCGGCCAGCTCGACGAGCTGGGACAGTTGTGTCTTGGCTTGATGGATGTTGATCTGACGCATGGTGAACTAAGTCTAGTCCTCCACCGCTGTCAAATCCGACCGGCCAGTTTGCGGCTGGGATCCTGACCAGGGGATCTGGTATACTCCCCGTGTGCAAATCTTCAACGACGACAGGGGTCGACAATTTCCCGGCTTCCCGTCTCCCAGCGGCCTGCGCGAGCCCTGGCGGAAAAACCAACCACCCACCGAGAGCTTTGAGCAAGGGGCTCCGATTCCCGGCAAGAGCTCGCCCGAGCCGCCCCGCAAGATCTCCAGCCCGCGCCTGTGGGCGGCCGCCCTGGCGCTGGGCCTGACCGGCCTGGGCCTGGCGGCCAGCTTCGTGCCCGGCCCCCCGGCGGCCGTGACCGTGGCCCAGGGCACCCTGGCCTCGCCCGCTGAGGCGGCCCGTCACGTGGAAGCGCGCTCCCAGGAGAATCTTTCCAGCGGACGCATGCTCAAGTACGACCACTATCCCACCCTGCAGAACGGCTCGCTGGAAGTCGTGCCCGGAGCCCCCAATTTCCGCGGGGTCGAGGGCACCAGCATCTACGGGGTGGCGCAGCCCACCGTGGACGGCCTGCGCAGCGTGCTCAAAAGCCTGGGCGCCGACCACCAGAAGGCCGTCTGGACCACCATGCGCGAGGAGCCGGCGCTCTACATCCATGGCCGCTCGGTGACGCTGCGCGAGCTGGCCCATCCCTTCGCCAACCTGGAGCAGCCCGGCCGCACTCCCTCCGAGGTCGAGGCCCAGGAGGATGCCCTCAAGGCCGAGGTGCTCAAGGAAGCCGCCGCTCACGGTGGACGCATCCTGCTCCACGAGGAGAACCCCGATGGGACGCTGCAGGCCCGCTGGGTAAGCGTGGACGCGGCCTCCTTGCAGACGCCCCGCGAGGTCTTCGCGCAGATGGTGCGGGAGGGCTTTCAGGTCGACTACGCCCGCATCCCCGTGACCGACGAGAAGGTGCCCGAGGAGGCCGACTTCGACGCCCTGGTGGCCCGCCTGAAGGGCGTGGCTCCCGAGACTCCGCGCGTCATGAACTGCCACGCCGGGCGGGGCCGCACCACCACGGCCATGGTGATCGCCGACCTGATGGACGGCTCTGAGGGAAGCATCTCGAACCGCGGCGCGGTACGCGAGCAGATCAAAGAGGTGGGCAGCTACGCCAACGGCGACTATCGGGTCATCCTGGGTCTCATCCGGGCCCTGGAGGAGGGACCGCAGGCCAAGGCCGGGGTGGATGCCGCCATCGACCGCACCAGCGCCATGCAGAACCTGCGCACCTCCATCGCCAAGCTCAAGCAGCAGGCTGAAGCGGGCGACTCCCACGCGCTCGAGCGCGGGCAGGACTACCTCAAGCGCTACTTCTACCTGGTCAGCTTCAATCAGTATGTCCAGGAGCAAGCCCCCGGGGGCTTCCAGCAGAGCTTCTCCGACTGGATGAAAGAGCGGCCCGAGCTGAAGGCGCTGCTCGAGAACCTGCAACTGGCCATGAACACAGGCGCCCGGTCCAACCAGGCTTACGCCTGAAATGACGCGCCTGCTCCTGGTGGTCCTTCTGCTGGCCCTGCCGGCTTCGGCCCAGGCTCGCCTGTCCGACTTCTCCGAGGTGTGGGAAACGGTGCGGCGCGAGTTCTACGATGAGAAGCTGAACGGTCTCGACTGGGAGGCCGTGCGCGCCGAGCTCGAGCCGCGGGCCCGGGTGGCGGGAGAATCCGAGCTGGCCGGCATCATCTCGGCCATGCTGGCCCGGCTGAAGACCTCGCACGTGGCCTATTACCACCGCCAGCAACCCGAGTATTACCAGCTGCTGGCGGTATTCGACCGGGGCGACTTCTCCAAACGCATCCGGAGGGTCTTGCCCGAGGGACCGGTCTACGTGGGCCTGGGCCTGACCAGCCGCGAGCTGGACGGCAAGAGCTTTGTCAGCGGCGTGCTCGAGGGCGGGCCGGGAGAGGAAGCGGGTGTGTTGGAGGGGGACGAGTTGCTGGCCCCCCTGCCCCAGGAGCTGGCCGAGGGACGCGAGGTGACTCTGCAGATTCGTCGCCAGGCAGCCGGGCCTGACCTGAAGCTGAAGGTCAGTCCGCGCCGCCTGGACGGGCGCACCATGTTCTTGCATGCCCTCAAGAAGAGCTTCCGGGTGGAGACGGTGGAGGGCCGCAAGGTGGCCTACGCCCACCTCTGGAGCTACGCCAGCGACAGCTACCAGGAGGCGCTGGAGGAAGCCCTTCTGGAAGGCCCGCTGAAGGATGCCGAAGCGCTGGTGCTGGATCTGCGGGGGGGCTGGGGAGGCGCCTCCCCGGTCTACCTGAACCTGTTCAACGCCCGCCTGCCCTCCATCACCTTCATCGGGCGCCAGAACCGGGTCCAGATGGACTCCACCTGGCGCAAGCCGCTGGTGCTGCTGGTGGATGAGACCAGCCGCAGCGGCAAGGAGATCCTGGCCTTCGGAGTGCGCCGCTACGGTCTGGGCCGGGTGGTGGGCGCGCGCACGGGAGGAGCGGTGGTATTCGGCCGCCCCTACCTGCTCAAGAGCGGCAATCTGCTCTATCTGGCGGTGGGCGACGCCCTGATCGACGGAGAGCGCCTGGAGGGCGTTGGGGTGGAGCCGGACCTGGCGGTGGATCGGGCCCTCCCCTACTCGGCCGGGCGCGACCCTCAGCGCGAGGCGGCCCTGCGCGAGGCGGCCCGGATGATCCAGGACAAGGCGCAAGCGCCCCGAAGCCCTTGAGCAGCCGATGAGATTTCTGCTCCGGTGGCCCCGGATCTACACCTGGTTTCAGACCCTCAGCCGGGGACGCAAGTTCTACCAGGTCTACGTCTCGCGCTTTGTGCGCCCCGAGCCCGGGCATCGCATTCTCGACATCGGCTGCGGCCCGGGCGTTATTTTGCCCTGGATCAAGTGCGATATCGAGTACTGGGGCGTAGACGGGAGCGCGGCTTACATCGAGGCAGCCCAGAAGCTCTATGGCCACCGGGGACGCTTCCTCTGCCAGCTGATCAAGGACCACTCGGTAGCCCAGCCTGCCTACTTCGACACCGTCATCGCCACCGGGGTGCTGCACCATCTCGACGACGAGAATGCCCGCAAGCTGCTCGAGCTGGCCCGCGGCTACCTGCGCCCGGGCGGTCGCCTGGTGACCGTCGATGGCTGCTTCGTGCCCGGTCAGCACTGGTTCACCCGCATCTGGCTGCGCCTGGACCGGGGCAAGTTCATCCGCGACCAGGAAGGCTATGAGCGCCTGATCCGCGAGTATTTCAGCGACATCGAGGCCGAGATCCGCCACGACGTGTTCAACCACCCCAACACGCTCCTGTTCACCTCCTGTCGCGCCTGAGCCTCGAATTGACACATTCTCAAGCTCGTGCTAGCATGGGCTCATTCGAGCCAGATCACAGGCGTCCGGCTCCTTCTTCCCCCAGAGGAGAAGCAGCATGACCTTCGAGGAGAGACTCAAGACCCTGGAACGGCGCGTCGAGCGCGAGGGCCACCACTTTCGAGAGGCGCTGGCCGCCAACCGCGGCATCATGGAGAAGGCCTTCACCGAGATGCGCCTGGCCTTTCTGGAGCAAGCAGCCCTGGAGCGGTCCCACTCGCTGCAGTCCGAGCGGTCCCACTCCGAGCTGAGTCAACTGGTGGCCGAAGAGCGAGCCGCTCAAGAGGCCATCCTGCAAAACCACGAGGAGCGACTGCGCCGGCTGGAAGAGCGGCTCGAGCCTCCCGCAGC
>CAZWUN010000244.1:0-8270 GCA_964637145.1 uncultured Burkholderiales bacterium | reverse complement strand
GCCGGAGAGCTCACCGTGGCGGTCAACGCGCGCCGCCGGCTGACCTCGAGCGGCATCCTCTGGGGGGGCGACCTGGTGGTCACCGCCGCCCACACCATCAAGCGCGATCAAGGACTCACCGTCTTCCTTCCGGATGGCCGCGAGCTGCCGGCCAATCTGGCGGCCCGCGACCCTGGCCGCGACCTGGCCCTGCTCAAGGTCGAGGGGCTGGAGGCCGCCCCTCCTCGGCTGGCCGAGCCCCCCGTCGTGGGCCAGCTGGTGCTGGCCGTGGCTCGCTCGCCCGTGGACGGGCTGGGCAGCTCACTGGGCATTCTCAGCGAGCATGGCGGGCCCTGGCGCACTTACGCGGGCTCACGTCTGGAGCAACATCTGCAACCCGACCTCAGACTTTATCCCGGCTACTCGGGCGGTCCTCTGGTGGATACCGAGGGCCGTTTGATCGGCCTCAACACCGACGCGCTGACCCGGGTAGGCGTGGTGACCGTATCCGCCAGCACGATCCGCGAGCTCGTGGAGAGCTGGCAGAAAGGAGACCGGATCGGTCGGGCCTATCTCGGGCTGGCGATGCACAGCGTCAGACTTCCCGAAAAACTCCAGGCCCCCGGGGGAGCGCTGGTGCTGCACGTCGAGCCCGAAGGCCCGGGCGATCAGGCCGGACTGCTTCCCGGAGACATTCTGGTTTCGCTGGGGGGCCAGGCTACCCCGGGCCTGGAGGAGTTGTTGATACGGCTGGGGGACGTAAGCCCGGGTGAGGTGGTCACCCTGGGAATCCTTCGGGGAGGAGAGCCGCGCGAGATGACCCTGGAGGCGGGCCTTCGTCCCGGGCCGGTCGAGGTGCTGCGCGAGGTATCCAAAGACTCGGGATGCTGAGTCCCCCCGCCCGGGTGGCGGTGGAGGCCACCTCCAGCTCGGTGCGAAGGGGGCTGGCCGCGCTCATTCGGGCCAGTCCTTCGTTCGAACTGGTCGACGGCGCTGCCGAGCTGGTGCTGCTCGAGCTGGAGTCGGCGGAGCCCCTCTCCGCCGGCCCCGAAGGTATACCGACCCTGGTGCTGGCCGGACGCCCTCCCCGCCCTGCCGAGCTCGGCCGCGTGCGGGGATGGATCCCCGCCGATCTGGAC
This sequence comes from uncultured Burkholderiales bacterium, assembly GCA_964637145.1. GTDB lineage: Bacteria > Vulcanimicrobiota > Xenobia > Xenobiales > QWHO01 > QWHO01. The sequence goes on along the minus strand of CAZWUN010000244.1, from coordinate 7,152 downwards.
GAAGAGGACATCCTGGCTGCTCTGGAGGCGGTCGCTCGCGGGCTGATCGTGCTCCACCCGGACCTGACCGCGGCCCCGGAGCCGGACTCGGAAACGCTGACCGGCCGAGAGCGCGAACTCCTCGGGTTGCTGGCCGAAGGTCTGGCCAACAAGGACATGGCCGGCCGGCTGGGCATCAGCGAGCACACGGTAAAATTTCATCTCAGCTCCATCTTCACCAAGCTGGACGCCAACAGCCGCACCGAAGCCGTCACCGCGGCCATTCGCCGGGGGTTGATCCTGATCTGAGCGGGTGAAGGATTCCTCACCACCGCAATCCAAGGGCTAGGTCGGCCCATGAGCAACAAATGTCTGCAGACGCGCTACCAGATCTTGCGCACGCTGGGACACGGGGGAATGGGCTCCGTCTTTCTGTGCGAAGACCTGCGCCTGCCCGGGAAACAGTGGGCCGTCAAGGAGATGCTCTGTCCCGAGAGCCTCCCCTACGGGGCGCGCGAGAGCTTCGAACGCGAGGTGCGCATTCTGGCAGGCCTGCGCCACCGAAACCTGCCCATGATCGTGGACTACTTCCACGAAGAGGGCAACGAGTATCTGGTCATGGAGTATGTGGAGGGCCGAACCCTGCACGAGGAGGTCCGCTTGCGCGGCCGGGTGGACGAGATTCAAGCTCTGCGCTGGGGTCTGGAGATCGCTCGCTTGCTCGACTACCTGCATTCGCGCGAGCCTCCCGTGATCTTCCGCGATCTCAAGCCCGAGAACATCATCGTTCAGGAGAACCGCAGCCTCAAGCTGATCGACTTTGGGCTGGCCCGCCATTTCGTGGAAGGGAAGAGCCGCGATACCCACGCCTCGGGCTCCATCGGCTACGCTCCCCCGGAGCAGTGGGACGAAGCCGGCCAGACGGATGCCCGCTCCGACCTCTACGCGCTGGGGGCCACGCTGTTCTACGTGCTGACCGGACAGGCTCCCTCGCCCGTCTACGGCTCCAACCAGTTGAGCAAGCATCGCGACGATCTCGACCCGGAGCTCGAGCAACTGGTGCAGCGCTGCCTGGAGATCGACCCCGACAAGCGCTATGGCTCGGCGGCTCGGGTGGTGCACGAGCTGTTCTTGCTGCTTTCGCGCCGCCTACCGTCAGGCGACCTGGGGCTGCCCCCGCCCATCACCCGCCTGATTCCTCGCAAGGAGGGAGACCCGGCCCGGCCCCGCCTGTCCCGCCCGGCCCTGCACCAGCGACCGATCTCGCGCTGGCCCCTCATCCTGTTGGCCCTGGCCACCCTGGCTTTCGTTCTCGGGGCCCTGGCTCTGCGGCTCCCAACCAGCGTTCCCAGCCACACTCCCCGCTCGCAGGCCTGCACCCAGGCCCTCGACCTGGTGGCTCAGGGTCGTCCCAATCAGGCCGTGGCTCTGCTCGACAAGCAGCTCACCCAGCATCCGGACGACGCGGAAGCCCACATCCTGAAGAACAACCTCTACGCCCGCATGACCGGGCGAGAGGTGGTGCGAGTGCCGGTGATCACCTCCATGACCGGAGCCGATGGGGTCGAGGGCTATCCCATGCTCTATGGCTTCGCCCTGGCTCAGCGCGAGATCAACACCCAGGGCGGTATCAGCCAGCACCCGCTGGTGCTCGACGTCTTCGACGACGGCTCGGACGGCGACCGCGCCCTCGAGCTAGCCGAGCAAATCGTGGCAACTCCCGAGTATCTGCTGGCCATCGGGGCCTTCTCTTCTCAGCGCTCGCTGAATATGGCCCTGACGTTCGACCAGGCCCGCATGACCCTGCTCGCCCCCACCGCCTCCGACCCGGCCATCTGGCAAACCAGCCCCTATCTGGTCACGGTAGCCGACACCAATACCTTCCGCATTCAGGCTCTGGCCCGCTACTTGCGCCAGCAAGGGCTCAGCAAAGCCGGAATGCTGGTGGACGAGAGCCTCAAGTTCTCGGGCTCGTGCTCGGAGATTTTCCACAAGGCCTTTCAGGATGAAGGGGGCGAGGTGGTGGCCGTGCTCAACTTCGTGGGCAGCCCGGCCAGCTTTGCACCCCAGGTGGCCACGCTGGAGCAGCGCGGCGTGGACTGCGTCTTTTTCTCCGACTACAGGGCCTCAAGGCTGGCCCTGTTCGAGCAAGCGCTGGTAGAGAAACACCTGCGCCTGCCCGTGGCCAGCCAGGTGGCCCTCTTTGCTCCGGGGCTGTCGGCCTGCAACGGCCTTCTGACGGCCAGCTACTTTCATCCCGAAGCTCCCGACCCGGCCGTGCGCCAGTTCGTGGCCGAGTATCAGCAATCGTTCGGGCTCAACCTGCCCAGCCACGTGCCCTCCGGCAGCTACGACGCCCTGCAATTGGCCGCCCTGGCCCTGGCCAGGGCTGGCCGCAGCCGGGAGACCGTGCACGATTTCCTGATCTCGCAACCGCCCTACCACGGGGTCACCGGGCCCTTCGCGCTCGGACGCCAACTCGAGCTACGCAACGCCTACGTGGTGGAGATCCGCAAGGGGCGATACGAGCTGATCTCGGTGGTCAAGAAGCCGACTCCTCGCTGAACGAGCCTTCCAGACGCTCGCCCCGACGCAGACGAAGCAGGTCGGCATAGGCGGTGGTCTTGCGCAGCTCGCCCACCAACCGCTCGGCTCCCAGCGCGTCGCGCAGGGCCTGCTGCAAGGCGTAACCGCGAGGCAACCCCTGGGCCTGGAGGCTGGTAGCGGCCTCGCCCACTCCGGGAGTTTCCTGTGCCAGTTTCGTCAGCAGCTGAGTGGAGGCGATCTCGTAGGCCCCGATGGCGCGCAGAATGTCCCGGGTCACCCCGTAGCGGGCCTCCTCGATACGAACGTGCTTGTCGCGCGCCTGCAGGCCATCGAGCCGGGCCGTGGCGATGGTGCGGGAGCTGAGGTCGATAGCCTCCTCCTCGAAGGTGCGCTGAAAGTCCTCCACCAGACGGGTGCGATTGGGGTCGTCGCTCCCCTGAAACGAGAGCAGGCCCGACAGTTCCCAGTTCTCGGAAAGACCCTTGCGGGACAGGTTCGTGGAGCCCAACATAGCCATTTTCTCGGTGATCACGGCCTTCTGGTGAAGTTTGCGGTCCTGTCCGCTGATGGGAGCCATCAGCAGGCTCCAACGCGTCTGGGCGCCGGCATCCTCAAGGGTGCGCATGCCCAGGTCGTTGGGCGTGTGACCGTCAGGATAGACCCCGGCATCGGCCACCACGCGCACGTCCAGGCCCGGCACCTCAGCCATCCGCTCGGCGACGGCGCGGGCCACGGCGGGAGTGATCATGAAGTCGGGCAGATACAAGAACTCGTCGGCGGTGGCGATGGCGTGCAGCAAGATGGCCTGTCGGTCGGCCGGCAGGTGGCCCAGGGCCAGGCTGGTGCTGCCTTTGACCGACCCGTCGGGGTCGCTGACGCGACCGGCCCGCTCCACGTTCCCCGCCTCCTGGGTCCGCCCCACGGCCGAGCCCAGCATCTTGAGCAACTTATCCGCTCCTTCCGGGGTCACGTGCAGATAGTTGCCGGGCTCCAACCCTCGCTCCAGAAAGACCTTCAGGTCCTGCAGGTCGGACCGCCCATCCCCGTTGAGGTCTTCCAGCTGCACCAGGCGCGCCATATCCTGGCCGTGAGTGGTGACCTGCTCGCCGGGCGTGGAAGCCAGGGTGGGGAAAGCACCATTGTCCAGGAAGTGGATGTTCTCCCACAGCGCCACCAGCCCGGCCGGGCCTAGCACGGCGTTCCCTGCCTGCAGCGTGGAAAGCTGGCGGGTGCCGTAAATATCCTTGAGATCGGCCTGGGCCGACTCGGCCAGATCCCGCCGGTAGATCTCGACCAGCTTATGGGCCGCTGGACCTTGAATGAGCATGGCCGAGTCCACGTTGTCGCCCGACGAGGCGCTGGCGTTCACCCCGCCAATGAGCACGCTGTCGCCCACTCGAAAGAGCTTGCGGTGCATCAGGTTCTCGGTGTTGCCCAGCTTCTGGGACACCGGAAAGAGCGTGATGGCAGCGTCGGTTCCGGCAGTGCTGCTCAGGAGCTGAAACAGGTTGCGCATCTTGCGCGGCAATTCACTGGCATCGAAGGATCGACTGTCCGGCTCTTTCTCAAGTCGCCCGGGGTCCATGTTGACCCGCACCGGACAACCGGATTTGGCCGCCTGGGCCACCTTCTCCAGGAAGCTCCGGTTGCTCAACTCGTGGTACTGCAGGTCGATCTCCTGGGGCTGGCCAGCCCGAGCGCTCTGGATGGCCCCATCGAGCAGGGCCAGCTTCTTCTGCCAGATGGAGCCGCGCACCAGCACTTCCACCTGATTGCCGGCCAGAAGCAGAGGGTGTTTGCCCGCCACCAGAGCGTTGTAAGACTTCGTAACCGCCCCGATACCCTGGGTGGTCTCATCCAGACCCTGATAGAGCGCGGCTGCGACCGGAGTATCGGCGGGGGTTCCGCCGGCAAGTTGGCCGACGGCCTGACGATAGATGCGAAACTCTCCGGTATCCTGACAGCGCTGGTACTGATCGAGAAAGACGTGGAGGTCGGCCAGGGCCGCGGCCACCGACTTGTCGCCTTCGCGAATGCGCTGATGCAGGGTGCGATGCTGGGTGCGGGCCTGGCGGGCCAGGTTCGCCAGGCTGTCCTGATCGGCGGGGGTGAGCTTGCCAGCCTCGGTCATCCGCTGCAAGCGGTCGCTCGGGATGGGATTCTCGACCTGAAGCCCCTGGGCGCTGGTGGCCAGCTCGGCGATCTCCTCGGAATTCAGCTGACCCATCGGGTCGGGGCGCACGTCGCCCTGGACGACGGCCAGGGCTGCTTGGGGACGATTGAAGAAGACCGCGCTCGGGATGGACGTCACCAACTGCCTCCAGCCTGAAATCAGAACCCCTGCAACAGAATAGCGGGTGGGGGCGGTCGGGTATCTGAAGAATTTGTTACACTTGTCCGGCCAGGCTCGATCAGTCTGGAAACCTTGGAAACGTGGCTGTAATGTGTGGCGCGTTGCGTGCTGAAGAACTTGTCTAGTCTCAGTCCAGACGCCAGATCTTGACGGTGGTGTCGTTAGCGCCTGAATAAAGGCGCTTGCCATCGGGGCTGAGCGCCAGCGAGGCGATGGGGGCCTGGTGGCCCACCAGCCGCAGACGAGCCGGTCCCCCATCCAGGGGGTAGACGTCGATGGAGCCGTCCGACCGCCCCACGCAAACCACTCGCTGGTCGGCCGCCCCGGCCGTGGCAGGGAGCTCGCTGTAGCTGATTTCCGGGTCAAGGTCCGGACTCCAGGCCCGGCAACCATCGTCAGAGAACGTCACGATGCGCTGGCCCACGATGGCCAGCGCGCGGATGGCCGCTCCGCCCTCCTCAAGAGCGGCCAGCGGGCGCCCGCTGGCCAGCTCGAAGCGGTACAAACGGCCATCCTCACAGCCGGCCACGCCCTCCTCCCCGGCGCAGGCCAGGGCCCGCACCGGAGCCATGGGCAGGGTCATGCGAGCCTGCAAGCCCCCTTCGCGGCGATAGGTCACCACCTCCGGGGCCGTGCCCCCAACGGCCACCCAGGGCCCCGCCGTAGCCAGAATCAGGGGGGCGCCCGACTGGCGACCTAGCTCGGTGCTGGGAAAGCGACGCACGACCCCCTCGGAGCTGACGGCCACCACGTCCCCTCCTGAAAAGATCGCCGGGGTCCAGCCGGAGGAGTCCTCCAGATCCGTCTGAGGCTCGCCCTCCAGGGTGTAGAGCTCGATGGACTGGTAGGGCGAGGAGACGGCCAGCGAGTCGGCACCCACCGCCACCACGGGGCGACTGACAGCCGAAAGCACCCGCTCGAGCCGGGGGAGGCTGGTCAAAGAGCGAAGCAGCAGGGCGGGCTCGGCCGGGAAGACTCTCAGCTTCTGCCAGCCCACCCACTGACTCAGGCCGACCAGCAACACTCCTCCCCCCACCAGCCAGAGCCAACCGCGGCTGGAGCGGCGACGCCCCAGGGCGGCCCAGTCGAAGCCAGGTTGAAGCGAGGCCTCCAGATCATCGAGCCGGGCCTCTAAGACCTCGGCCTGGGGTAGTGCCTCGAAGACCAGCATCGAGCCTTCGAACTGGATGGGCAGCTCGTTCTGGGGCCAGACCCTGCTGCGCCGGGCGACCGCCTGGCGCCAGCCATCGGGCCAGCCCTGGGGGTGCTGAAAGCCCGCGATGGGTTGCACGACCCTCTGACCGGGAGCTCCCGGTCCCACGCGAAAGCCCAGCGCCACCACCAGCCCCTGGCGGGTCTGATAGGCGCTGGTGAACTTGTCACTGAATCCGGCCGGGGGCTGGCAGGGCACCCAGCCGGCCGACCGGATCAAAGCGACCAGAGCCTGGCGCTGGCGCCTGCGCCGCCAACCCAGCCAGAGCAGGGTGCTGACCGGCAGGCTGAACAGGGCCAGGGGCAGGCTGTAGCCCGACAGCAGGATCCAGCCGATGGCGAGAGCCCAGGGCCAGCGACGGACCGGGCCATGCTGGTCGAGAGTCAACAGCCAGGCGGTGGGCAGGGCCAGGAGGGCCATGATCCCGGCGGCCGAGAGATCCATGATTGCCTGTTTGGGCCCCGGAGGTCGATCCCTACCGTGGGGGACGCAGAAAGGGCGCGCCCCAGGTCGCCCGATCCAGCCAGCTCGCTCCCTCCAATTGGCCCTGCACGTGATAGACCAGATCGCGCACCTGGTAGCGGAGACGAGCCAGCAACTCTTGATAGGCCTCGTCCTCGAGCAGGTCAAAACCCGAAAGGTCGGTCCTGAGGCCATGAGCCGAGAGCACCGCCACCACCCCGGGAAAGCCCAGGTCGGCACGCTTGAGAGACAGGGTCACCCCGTCCTGCACGAACAGCAGCGCGGCCTCCGGCCCGGGAGGATCGCTCAGAAACATCAGCAGCCCGTGAGCCAGTACCACCTTGCGATCGTTACCAGGCAACTGCACGGGGCGAGGCGGAGGATCTTGCTTGAGCCGGGGAGCGGGCAGCGAGTGCAGCGAGGGAGCCCAGATCTGCTCAGCCAGCCGGGCCTTGCGCTCGCTCGGAATGGCGATCATTTCAGCCGGAGCCCCCCCTTGAGTGAGGCTTCATGACCTTTTCCTTCCCGCAAAAGCAATACCTTTCAGATGCGGTTCGAGCAGACAAGGGGTGGTTTTTTGACACGCTTGAGTTGACAA
>CAZWUN010000243.1:0-8271 GCA_964637145.1 uncultured Burkholderiales bacterium | reverse complement strand
CAATCCTTGAGACTGTTCGAGCTCTGAAAAAGTAAGGCGCGGGACTGTCAAGGTCAGGCTTAACGAGAGCCGGTGATCTGACCGAAGACCCCGTCGGCCCACTTCTTGCCGGCCTCGGTTCCGTAGTGGAGCCCGTCGCTGCCGGAGTAGGTGGGCGTGAAAGGGTCCGAGGCGATGTAGGTTCCATAGGGAGCCATCGCGGCCGCCATCTTCTGGTCGAACGCTTTGATGGAGCTGTCGTTGGAGCTATCCTCGCGCGTCTTGGGCGGACCAACCCAGATCAGCTTGATCCCGTGTCGCTTGGCGATTTCGCCCAGGCTGCGGACCTGGGAGGTGGGATCGCCGCCACGGAAGTTGGCGCCGAGATTAACGATGATCACGCCGGGCTTCTCTTTGGCGATCAGCTCCTCGAGCTTGGGAATCTGGTGAGGCTGGTTCCATGGAGGCTGCTCCACCTGACCATTGGCGCCCCGCGCCACCCATCCGGAGCTGGTCGTGCCCCCGTTGGCCCACTGGCTGGCCGAACTGCCCGAGGCCCCGTAGGTGGCTACCTGGGCGCCGGTGTTGCGCAGCTTGGAATCCAGCTCGGTGCCGAAAGCACCCACGGTATGGGAGTCGCCGATCATCAGCACTTTTGTGCCCGGGCCAATGCTGCTCGAGCCGCCGGGGTTCGCAGCGGGCGAGGAATCCCCGCTGGCAGTTGACGAGTTGACCGGGCTCGACCCGCTGCTGCTTCCGGCCGGGCCGCCGGCCTGAGCGTCGGCCCCGCTCATCAACTGGCCGAGCACCCCGGAGCGGGAGGCCATCAGGGTCATCAATAACCCCAACAGGTTCACGTTGAGCTGCTGCATCGCCATGACCATTTCCTGGCCGGCCATGGGACCTCCCTGGCTGTGGCAGCGACAGGCGGCCCCTCCGATGGGTCCAAACGGCAAAGTCCCGATGTTGGGGCTCGCGGATTGCATAGGATTGAGGTTCAGTCCAGTCAGCGGGTCCATAGCATGAGATTACCTCGCCCGGTGTCCAAATGCAGGGGTGACTTGTTAAGGTTTTCTGAACGTTGTGAACTTCCCGCCCGGGCCTGCCTTCGACACTGGAAGAGCGGGAGCATATCTCCGGGGGGGTCGAGAGGAACGCCAACGGGCGGCGTTGTGATCTGAAAGGTCAAGGCGGGGGACTGTAGAAAGCCCCGCCATGGTCGTCGAGGAACTTCTCCAAGAGCTGGACGGTCGGCTGCGCGAATGCTGCGACTGTCAATCCAAAGTCCAAGCCACTTGCCAGCTGCTCGAGCAGAGCTCGCATTGCTGCGAGCTACCCAGCCGGCTCCAGCAGATGAGCGCTCAGGGGTATGCGCGTCACCTCGTCTATCGCCATCCAGACGATCGTTACTGCGTCGTCGCGATGGTCTGGGGCCCGGGCCAGGGCACGGCCATCCACGACCACGACAACACCTGGTGCGTCGAGGGCTGTGTGGCCGGGCAACTGGCCATCACCAGCTACGACGTGGTGGGCCAGCACGAGGAGCTTCTGGAGCTCAAGGCTGAGCGCACCATCGAGGTCGGGGTGGGGTCGGTCGGCTGCCTGATCCCGCCCTTTGAGCACCACCGCATCTTCAATCCCTTCGAGCGGGAAGCCATCACGCTGCACGTCTACGGCAAAGAGCTCAAGCAGTGCACGCGCTACCTCGAGACCGACCGCCCGAACTTCTACCGCGTGGAGCGCGTCCAGCTCGGCTACTGCACCATGCCTTGAGGCTCCACCGGGCCGGCTGGCGCTACCTGCTGCAGCACCCGGGGCAGCTGCTGCTGGCTTTGCTGGGGATCGCGCTGGGGGTGGCCTCGGTGCTGGGCATCGAGCTGGCCAATCAGAGCGCCCGCCAGGCTTTCGAGCTCTCCGTTCAGGCTGTTTCGGGGCGAGCCACCCACCAGATCCACGGGCCTCCGGCCGGCATCCCTGAAGAGATCTATGTTCGCCTGCGCCGCTCCGGCGTGGTGGCTGCTCCGGTGGTGGAGGGCTACCTGCGACTGGACCGGGGCGAGCCCCTCACCGGCAAGGCGATTCCCATCTCCGGACCAACCTTTCGCCTGTTGGGTCTCGACCTGACCGCTGAGGCGCCCTTTCGAGCCTATACCGGAGCCGACTCGCCCGTTCCCATGGCCCCCTTTCTGACTCTGCCGGGAGCCGTGCTGATGTCCGGTCCGGTTGCCCGGCGTCTGGGGCTTGCCCCGGGTCAGGAGCTGGCGGTCTACATGGGAACCCGGGGCAAGACTTTGCGGCTGGTCGGCCTGCTCGAGCCATCCAGCGATCTCAGCCGGCGAGCCCTGGAAGGGGTGCTGGTGGCCGATCTGGCCACCGCCCAGGAGGTGCTGGGGCAACTCGGTCGCCTGAGCCGCATCGACCTGATCCTCGAGTCCGGACGTCTGCCCTTCAACCTGCCCGCCAACCTGCGCCTGGTGGCTGCCGGCGAGAACGACCGCACGCTGGGTGCCATGAGTGAGGCCTTTCATCTGAACCTGACGGCCCTGAGTCTACTCAGTCTGGTGGTGGGGATGTTCCTGATCTACCAGACCTCGGCTTTCACGGTGGTGCAGCGTCGCTTCTTGTGGGGCCGACTGCGCACGCTGGGGGTCACCCGGGGCGAGATCTTGCGCCTGGTGCTGGCCGAGGCGGCCATGTTGGGCGCTCTCGGCACCATGCTGGGCATGGCTCTTGGTCTGGCTCTGAGCCAGGTTCTGCTGCGCCTGGTCACGCGCACCCTGAATGACCTGTACTTCGTGGTCTCGGTCGAGCAGGTGAGCCTCGATCCTGGCGCCCTGGCCCGGGCCGCGGCTCTGGGACTCGGCGGCACGCTGCTGGCCGCCCTGGCCCCTGCCTGGGAGGCCACCACCACCCCCGCCGGCTGCGTGCTCTCGCGAGCCGATTCGGAGGAGAGAGCCAGCCGGCTGACCTCCGCCATGGCGGGGGCCGGCTTGCTGGCGGTGGCTTTGGGAGGAGGGCTGCTGAGCTGGCCTGGTCGGGCCATTCTGCCCGGACTGGCCGGGATGTTCGCGGTCATGGTGGGCCTGGCCGTGATGGGGCCCTGGCTGGTCGGCCTCTTCAGCCGACGGATGCCGGTGCCCGGACTGGTGGTCCGGCTGGGCGTGCGCTCGGTGCGGCGCTCCTTGAGTCGCACGGCAGTGGCCCTGGCAGCTCTTACGCTGGCCGTCTCGGCCACGGTCGGGATCGGGGTGATGGTGGACAGTTTCCGCACCACCCTGGTGCACTGGCTGGCGGTCACGCTGCGGGAGGATGTCTACCTGGCTCCGCCCACCGTGGTAGCGGGGAAGAACCTGTCCACGCTGGACCAGGAGCTGATCGAGATGGTGCGCCGTGAGCCTGGCGTCGCTTCGCTGAGCCTTTACCGGGGAGTAGACGCACTGGCGCGCACGGGGAGCCATTCCGGCCAGGCCCGCCTGGTGGGTCTGGATGCCTCGCCGGCAGCCCGGCGGGCCTTTCTCTTCTTTGCCCGAAGCCCCGAGGTGTGGCAACGCTTCGAGGCGGGCGGACTGCTGGTCAGCGAGCCCTTTGCTTATCGCTGGGGTCTTGCGCCCGGCTCGCAACTCGACCTGTTGACCGAGACCGGCTACCGCTCGTTCGAGGTGGCCGGCGTGTTCGCCGACTACGGCTCTCCCGAGGGGGCCGTGTTGCTGTCCCGGCCGGTATATGTCCGTTCCTGGGGAGATCCTCTGGTCACCTCCTGTGCCCTGACGGCCACCCCCGGGACCGACGTGGACGATTTGGTGGAACGGCTCACCCGCAGATTGGGAAGCCGGGAGGTGCTGGTGCGCTCCAACCGCGCCCTGCGAGAGGCTTCGCTGGCCATCTTCGAGCGAACCTTTGCGGTGACGGGAGTGCTGCGCACGCTGGCCGTCGTGGTGGCCTTCGTGGGGCTGGTCAGCAGCCTGATCGCGCTGGGATTGGAGCGCTCCCGTGAGATCGCCATCCTGCGTTCCCTGGGGCTGACGACCTCTCAGGTCTGGCAGCTTCTGGCCGTGCAGAGCGGCTGGATGGGTCTCTGGGCCGGTCTGCTGGCCCTGCCCCTGGGACTGGTGCAGGCTCTGGGCATGATCTACGTGATCAACAAGCGCTCCTTTGGCTGGACCCTCCAGTTCTCGCTTTCACCCTCCATCCTGGTGCAGGCCGTGCTGGTAGCCCTGGCGGCCTCGCTGGCCGCTTCAGTCGTGCCTGCCTGGCGGCAGGCACGCCTGCCGGTGGCGGCCGCCCTGCGTGAGGAGTGAGCTGACTCGGCAGGAAGAATCTTCAACGCCTGGGAACTTCTCGGTATGCGCAGGTGGATGGTTGCCCTCTTTCTCCTGGTGCTGGCGCCCCTGGCCCTCCAGGCCCAGCCCGGTCGGGCCATCAAGCTGCAGGCCACTCGCAACACGCGGGACGTGGGCGGTCTGCCGGTGAGCGGCGGAACGGTGCGCAAAGGGATGCTCTATCGTTCCGGGGCTCTCTGCTTTCTGACCGGCCAGGATGTGAGCCGCATGCGAGAGCTCGAGCTCAAGACCATTCTCGATCTGCGCAATTCGAGCGAGATCGGCAAGGACGGACCCGACCGCCCGGCCCTGACCGAGGGGGTGCGAGTGCTGCACTTGCCCATGACCAATAGCCAGGGTTTGCGCCGCGAAGCCTACTACTACTATATTCGCGAGAATCCCCAGGTATGGCGCGGGTTTTACGCCGAGCTCTCCCGTGCCCAGGCCTATCCGATGCTGTTTCACTGCTCGGCCGGCAAGGATCGGACCGGGATCCTGACGGCCGTCCTGCTCGAGCAACTCGGAGCCGAGCGCAAGGTGGTGCTCGACGACTACCTCCAGTCGGTGCGCAACAGCCCTGGCCTGGAAGTCCATCCGGAGTGGATCCAGGAGGTTTTCGACTACGTGGATGCGAGCGGCGGCGCCTCGGCCTTCCTGCTCAAGAGCGGGGTCAGTCTGGAGACGCAGCAAGCCACCCGCGAGATTCTGGTGGAGAGGAAAGCCCCGTGAAGCATACGCCCGCCTTCGAGGACCTGGTCAACCGCTCGCGCGCTCGCATCCGCGAGACCAACTGCGCCGAGGTGCGCCAGCGTCAGGAACGAAACGAAACCTTCCACCTGGTGGACGTGCGCGAGGAGAGCGAGTGGGCTCGGGGCCACCTGCCGGGAGCAGTCCATATCGGCAAAGGGGTCATCGAGCGCGACATCGAGTCCCTCATCCCCGAGTTTCAAAGCGAGATCATCCTCTACTGCGGCGGAGGGTATCGGTCGGCCCTGGCGGCCGACGCCCTGCAGCAGATGGGCTACACCAACGTCGCCTCCATGGACGGCGGTTGGCGCGGCTGGACCGAAGCCGGATTCCCCACAATCAGGCCCGGGATCGCACCTCCAGCGTAAAGCTGGCTCCTCCCAACTGGGGCGAGCGGTCCACGTGCACGAATCCTCCGTGGCGCTGGGCGACCCGATTGGTGATGGCCAGACCCAGCCCGGTGCCTTTACCGGGTGGCTTGGTGGTGAAGAAGGGGTCGAAGATACGCGAGATCAGGGTTGGCTCGACTCCGGGACCGCTGTCGGAAACGTTGACGAAGACCCGCTCGCCCTCATGGAACGTGCTGATGGCAATGCGCGGCTCAGGGGAGCTTTCGGCTGCATCCCGGGCGTTGAGAACCAGGTTGCTGATGGCCTGACGCAACTCTTGCGAGTTCCCGGGCACGCCGGGCAGGTTGGCGTCCACGTTCACCTCCAGTTGCACCCCGGAGCGCTCGATGAGCGGTCCCAGCATCTCCAGCACGTCGTGGATCAGCTTGTTCAGCCGGCAGGGATCCCGGTCGTTGGCCGTCTGCTCGCGGGTATAGACCAGCAAGCTTTCGACGATCTGGCGCGAGCGCTCGAGGGCCCGGCCGGCCTTTTCCAGGCTTCCACGTGCTGTGGTCGGGGCGGTGTCCATGGTATCGGCGGCCAGGTCGATGGCCAGCTGCACCGCGCCCAGGGGATTGTTCAACTCGTGGGCCATGCCCGCCGCCAGGCCACCGATCGCGGCCAGTTTCGAGCTCTGGGTCACCTCGCGCTGCAGGCTCAGAGTCGTGAGGGCGGCCGCGGCTTGATAGGCCAGGAGCGAGAACTGGTCTTGCTGGCGTCGGGTGAAGCACTCCTTTCTGGAGGCTGCGACCAGCACCCCCAGGGGCTCTCTTTCGAAGGCCAGGGGCACGATCAGCCAGCTCCTCATGGAGCGCAGGGGGGGCGGCAATCGGCTGGTGGCCGGCTCGGTTACCAGCAATGGCTTGCCCGAGTGAGCCACCGAGCGGCAGGCGGCCGGGTCGCCCAACTCGCCCTTGTAAGCCACCGGACGGTCGTGCAGCACGGCCAGCCAGGCGTCGGTCTTCAGGAGACGCTCGGCGGTCTGCATGGCCTGGCGCAGGATCTGCTCCTCGTCCAGGGCGGTGGCCAGCAGTCGGCTGGCGCTGAGCAGCTCTTCCAGCACCTGCACCGATTCTTGCAGCCGGCGATGCTCTCGTGAGAGGCGACTGAGCTGGGCCTGGAAGGACTGACTGCGAAGAGCGGTCGCCAGGGCAACCGTCGTGTGCTCGGCCAGAATGGCCAGCCGCTGCTTGTCGTCTTGATCGAAAGTATCGTAAGGGTCGTCGCGCCCGGCGTAGAGCACGCCGAATCCAGGGATGGGATAGGAGAGCTGCAAGCGCTCTTCCGGGGGGGCGACCTGCATGAAGACCGGCTTCTGGCGATGCCAGCAAGCCGAGACCGAGGTCTCGACCACACCCGAAAGGGCGGCGCCAGCCAGCCGCTCGGAATCGGGGCTGAGGTAGGCCGCGGCCAGGAGGTGTCCACTCTGGTGCAGCCAGATCACCACGCTGCGGCAGCGAACCAGCTCCATGGCCACCCGCAGCACGGTGTTCAGAGCAGTGTCCACATCTTTCGCCGAAGCGATGGCCCGGGCCATCTGCGTGAAGAGGCTCTGCTCCTGCCGACGGGCGATCAATCCCGAGCGGGTGCGCCGCAGCTCTCGGCTCTGCACGGCCAGCTCCTCCTGGCGGCGGGAAAGCTCGTTGGCCAGGGTCATCTCTTCTTCCGGGCTGGCCTGGCGGGCCAGATAGAGAATGCCGAGGTAGAGCCCGAGCATCGTTGGGATCAAGAGCAAGACGAGCCAGTCCGGGTGGAGCTGGGTGGCAGCCACTCCCAACCCGACTGCACCGAGCCGGACAGGCATGTACTCCCCCCAGTCGGTGGGGGTGCGCTCACCCGGATCGTAGTAGCTGGATACCCAGACGGCGGTGAAACAATAGACGGCCAGGCCAAGATGGGGATGCACGAGCCCCATCATAGCCAGAGGGGGGAGAACGCCCAGAAGATCGATCAGCATCTCCTGGACGCGCACGCTCAGACTGGCTCCCCCCCGGGCCAGGGTGCGCAGCAGGATGGCCACCCCGGCCAGCAGAATGGCTGGGCCCCACCCGGTCTTGATGGCAGCCGCCGCGTAGACCGCGCTGGCCAGACTGACGAATCCGCCCTGCGGAAGGCGAGTGGCCGTCAGTTCCACGGCCACGGCCAGGCCCAGCAGGATCAGCCAGGTGCCGACGTCGGGCAACCGGGTCTGCGTCCCGCCCAGGATCCACAGAGCCAGACCGACCGCAAGTCCGACGATCAGGCGCGGGCTCACTCCAGGTCAGTCTCGATTCGAACCGGTTTTGGTCTCATGTTCCCCATGTTCGCTTGCAGACTCGTTTCGTTCGCCCTTTTCACGAACCCTGCGCCCCAACTTGGGCCCTCAACGAACCGCTGGAAGGACTCCGACCATTCAGAGCAAAGCCGCATGGCAAGAGAGTTGCCGGGGGAGCACAGCACGATTCACAGGAGTCCGTTCATGTCCAGCCCAGCTATCGCAAGTTCTCCGGTCCAGGCCCACAACGAATGGGATCCGCTGGAGGAGGTGATCGTGGGCCGCCTCGATGGAGCCGTAATCCCCTCCAGCCACATCGGGGTAGGGATCAGCGTGCCTCGCTCGGTGGCCTGGATCTTCAACATCGTCTCGGGGATGCGTTACCCCCGGTTCATGATCAAGCCGGCCGAGCATGAGCTCGAGCGTTTCATCCGCGTGCTCGAGGGCGAAGGGATCACGGTGCGGCGACCCGACCCGCTGGACGGTCGGGTCAAGTTCCAGACCCCCCACTGGTCGAGCCGGGGCTTTTGCACCGCCTGCCCCCGGGACGGTTTTCTGGTGGTGGGTGAGGAGATCATCGAGA
>CAZWUN010000242.1:0-8324 GCA_964637145.1 uncultured Burkholderiales bacterium | reverse complement strand
AGGGTGCGAAACAGCACCGCCACCGTCATCACGGGGGTCAGAAGCGGCAGGGTGATGTGGCGGAACTGCTGCCAGGCGGTAGCCCCGTCCACGTCGGCCGCCTCGTAGAGCGAGGTATCGATCATCTGCAGCCCGGCCAGCAGCATCAAAGCCATGAAGGGGGTGGTCTTCCACACGTCGGCGACCACGATGGCGGCCCTTGCGGTGTCGATGGAAGCAAGCCAGGGGAATGGCTGGGTGAAGACCCCCAGCCGCAGGCAGAGGTCGTTCAGCACGCCCACCTTGTCGTTATAGATCCAGCGCCACATCTGGGCCGACACCACGGTGGGAACGGCCCAGGGGATCAGGATGGCGGCCCGGGCCAGTCCCCGGCCGGTGAAGGCCCGGTTGAGCATCAAAGCCAGCAACAAGCCCAGACTGGTCTCCAGGAACACGGACACGAAGGTGAAGCCGAACGTGTTGCCCAGCGCGGCCCAGAAGCGCGAATCGCGCATGATGTAGAGGTAGTTGTCCAGGCCCACGAAGGGCTGGCCCAACTGGGGCACGGCCAGGTCCTTGAGAAAGAAACTGAGATAGAACGAGCGCAGGATCGGCAAAAGAGCCATGGTCAGGATGATGACCAGGGAGGGGAGCAGGAAGAACCAGGCGATCCGAGCTTCGGTGCGGCCCTGCATGGACCGCTCTTTGACGGCGCGGCTGGGGCTTCCTACCCCTGGGGCGAGACCAGAATGCCGGTCTCGGCCTGCAGAGCCAGGCCCGTAAAGACATCGAGCAGATCGAGCTGCTCTCGAAAAACTTCGTCGGCCGGGTAGTTGGTCATCTCCAGGGATCCGTCTGCGGTCGCGTCTTGCGGGTCCCACACGGGAAGGCGCGCCAGCGACATTTGAAAGCCGATCACGTCGCCGGTGACCGATTCGCCGCTCACGCTCCGGCCCTGACGGGTCAGCTTGCGAAAGGTGCTGGGCACGGGATCCTCATAGGTTGCTTTGACAATGAGGCCGTGCTGGCTCAAGAAAATCTGGTAACCCTCGTTCATGGTGATCAGGTTGGGCGGGCCCTCCCCCGACCAGGGATAGTAGAGCAGCCGGTCGCCACCGTCGGGGAAATACTCCCGCAGGGGTCCATCGGGGCGCATTACCTGGGCCACGGGCCAGCGCCGGCCTTTGAGGGCCCTCTCGACGTTCTCCAGGTCGAGTCGCAGGACCCGGTTCTCCTCGACGGTCAGGGGCGTGCCGTCCAGGGGCAGGTCGTTGAGGGGCGAGTCGGGCGCCACCTCGGCCACCGCGCGCAGGAGGGGCTCGAGGTAATCCACCTCGCCGCGGCAGCCCTCGACCTCCTGGAAGACGTTGAGCGGGCAGGGCTCGCAGAAGACCAGGATGGCCGGGTCCTTGACGAAGATCCAGTTCTGGCGAAGCCGGTCCCATTCAAAGCGAGGCTTGCCGTCATGATAGAACTCGTAGATCTGCTCTTGAGGCGGACGGCAGGGG
This sequence comes from uncultured Burkholderiales bacterium, assembly GCA_964637145.1. Taxonomy (GTDB): domain Bacteria; phylum Vulcanimicrobiota; class Xenobia; order Xenobiales; family QWHO01; genus QWHO01. Next base: position 6,837 of record CAZWUN010000242.1, on the reverse strand, counting down.
CGAAAGGGAACATTGAAGATGTCCAGTTCGATACGGTGGCGATTCCCCGAAGTTGAGGGCAGCATGTCCGGGGGCCTTCTCCGAGGTTTCCGCCTCCCCCTCGCGAACCAAACGCGACCATGGCACGAGTTTTTGCCATCGCCGATCTGCACCTGTCGTTATGCGGGGATAAGCCGATGGATCGCTTCGGAAGCGTCTGGGAGCGGCATCCCGAGCGCATCGAGGCCAACTGGCGCTCGCTCATCCAACCCGACGACCTGGTGCTGCTGCCGGGCGATCTGAGCTGGGGAATGCGACTGGAAGACGCCCAGATCGACCTCGACTTCATCTCCGCCCTGCCCGGCTGCAAGGTGCTGCTGCGGGGCAACCATGATTACTGGTGGCAAAGCCTGAGCAAGCTGCGCAGGGCCTTCCCCCACCTCCACTTCCTGCAAAATGACGCCTTTATCTACCGGGACGTGGGCGTGTGCGGCACGCGCGGCTGGGATCTGCGCCCTGCCAAAGGCTTCCAGGACCCCCACGACGAGACCATCTTCAAGCGCGAGGTGGAGCGGCTCAAGCTGAGCATTCAGGCCATGGGCAAGAAGGTGAGTCGCCGGCTGGCCATGCTCCACTACCCGCCTCTCCTCCCCCACCACAAGGATACCGAGTTCTCCCGGCTGCTGACCGACTCGGGAATCCACACCTGCGTCTACGGGCACCTGCACCTGGCCAACATCGACGACGAGACCTCCGGCCCGCCCCCCAGACCGTTCGAGGGAGAGTACCGCGGGGTTCAGTATCGCATCGTGGCCTGCGACCGGCTGGACATGGTGCCCCTGCTGCTGTGCGAGGATGTCACCCGGGAGCCGCGAACCACGCCTTCATGAACGTGGAGATGGCGGCCCGCTGAGCCGTCTGCGGCGGGTCAGCCTGCTGCGCCTGAAAAACGGCCGGCTGGGGCGGGGCTCGGACCGACTGGCGGGGGAAGAGCCGCTCGAGATCCGGGTCGATCGCCATCCCCTGGCCGTGACCATGCGCACTCCCGGGGAAGACTTCGAGCTGGCGGCCGGGTTCTTGTACAGCGAGGGCGTGCTCTCTCAACCTGAACAGGTGCGCCGCATGGTGGGCGGCCCCAACGTGGTGGACGTGCGCCTGCGCCGACCCATCGATCTGAGTCGCTTCAGCCGCCACGTTTACACCACCTCGAGCTGCGGCGTGTGCGGCAAAGCTTCTCTGGAGCTGGTGCAGGCCGTTTGCCCCCGCTCTCCGGTGGGAGCCTTCGAGCTCGAGCCCGAGCTCATCACCCGACTGCCCGACCGTCTGCGCCCCGCCCAGGAGCTCTTCGCCATCACGGGCGGACTGCACGGCTGCGGCCTTTTCTCCACCAGAGGCGAGCTCTTGCGGGCCCGCGAGGACGTGGGACGGCACAACGCCCTGGACAAGCTGATCGGCTCCTTCTGGCTCGAGAAAAAAGTGCCGCTGGACGATACCCTGCTGCTCTTGAGCGGGCGAGCCAGCTTCGAGCTGGTGCAGAAGGCGGTGCTGGCCGGAATCGCGATGGTGGTGGCCGTGGGTGCCCCGAGCAGCCTGGCGGTGGAGCTGGCCGCCGCCCACGGGGTCACCCTGGTGGGCTTTGCCGCTCGCGAGCGGCTGAACGTCTACAGCGGCTTCGAGCGCATCCGTCGGTGATCGATACTCATTGCCACCTGCAAGACTGCCCCGACCCGGAAGCCACCCTGGAGCGCGCCCGCCGGGCCGGAGTTAACGGCCTGCTGGCGGTGGGCACCCATCCCGAGAGCTGGCAGGCGCAGCGCTCGCTCGAGGGGGTGGCCCTGGCCTTTGGCCTGCACCCCTGGTGGGTGGGCCCCAACTGGCAAAACGACCTGGCCCGGCTCGACCTGACCGGCGCCGTGGCCGTGGGCGAGATCGGCCTGGATCGGCTCAAGCCCCACTTCGAGCTGCAACTCGAGGCCTTCCAGGCCCAGCTCGAGCTGGCCCGGGACCACCAGCTTCCGGTGGTGCTGCACGTGGTCAAGGCTCACGAGGCGGCCCTCCCCCACCTCGAAGACATCCGCGGCGTCATGCATTCCTTTTCAGGCTCGCGCGAGCAACTCAAGCCGTTCCTCGAGCGCGGGTTGTACGTCTCGTTCTCGCCCGCCGTGCTGCGGGGAGGCAAGAAGGTCGAGGGCGCGGTGAAGGCTGTGCCAATCGAGCGCCTGCTGGTGGAGACCGACTCGCCCTACCAGACCAACGAGCCAGCCGACCTGACCCGGGTCGTGGCCGAGGTGGCCCGCCTGCGCGGACAAGATCCCCTCCAGGTGGCCGCCGCGACCGAGCAGAATGCCCGCCGACTCTTCAGGACAATCTAAAAATCTCTGCTATCATGAAAACCCATGAGAAGGCAGCGGGGCATCGTTCTCATCATCATCATCATCCTGGCCGTGGTGACCGTCATGTTCGTGGGGTCGGCCGCCCGGCTCACCTACGGCAACCTCTACGCCGGCCAGTCCGGGACCATCCACGATGACGCCGAGCGGGCCGCCGAGTCGGGTGTGCAATACGCACTTTCCCAGTTGCGAGCCAATCCCGCCTGGCGCGGCGACCTCAATGAGGTGACCGTCAATGCGCCCGACCTCTTCGTGGTCGAGGACAACGGCAACGTGGTCGGCCTGGTGCGCACCCCCGACCAGAGGTGGTCGCAATTTCGCCTGCGCTTCAATTATCAGGATGGAGGCCCGGCCGAAGACGGACTGCCCGATCCGGCCATGACTCTCGATTCTCCCTACGTCTCGGTGAACAATCTCGAAAGCGGCGCGGCTGCTCCCGTGCCGCGAGCCGACGGGGCCGGATGGTCCGTGACCCCGGGCAGCGAGCGCCCCTTCGTGACGCCTGCTGGCACCGTGTGCCTGGCGGTGGAAGGGCGGGCCGGATCGGGCCTGCTGGCGGCCAGTCCCGCCAACCCGAATCCAGCCGGCGTGGTGGCCACGCGCAAGGTCGTGGAGGCGATCTTCTCTCTCCAGGGAGCCCTGGGCGAGGAAGTCGAGGAGTCCGCGATGATGGCCGCTCAGGGGGTTTCGGTCGCGATCCCGCCCGATGGTGGGTCCTTGAGCCTCTCCTCGACCGGATCCGACAAGGCGCGCCTGCGCAGCAAAGGGCAGGTCAGCGTGCTCGGAGGCGACGCCACCAAGGACAACCTCACGGGCGCGAATGCCGAGGTAGCCACCCCCACGAGCTCAGTGGACGCCCGCTACCAGGTGACCGACATCGGCATGGCCGAAGAGAAGCCCGACGATCCCTTCTTCCGCCTGCTGTGGGACGACGTGCGCAAGGCCCAGGCCAGCGATCCCACTCTCAAGGCCGGAACCTACGTCTGGTGGGAGGACGGCTCCCTGCACTACTACGACATGAGCCACGACGCCTACGTGGAGTTCATTGAGAAAGATCCCAAGAACCCGGGAGTGCCGGCCGACCTGGGGACGGCCGTCAAGGCCGAGCAGTCCGACGGGAAGATGAAGCTGGTGGTGGGCTCGAGCGTCAACGTCACCCCGGGCACGACCGACGAGCTGAACATCCTGGTTCGCTCCGGCGCCGCCGAAGAGCCCCCCGCCACCAAGACCGGTGGGGACGAGGCCAACGCGCTCATCAGCCTGGCCGGGTCCGAGCCGAAGGTCCTTCTAAAGATCTTACAGATCACTCAGGACCTGCCTCCTCCGGATCAGAACGTGAAGCAGGGCAGCGCTGAGCTCTATGACGCCGATGGGACGTATCACGGCTACCTCAAGTGGGACCTCGACACGCAGACGGTCGAGTCCGGCGGTGATCTTCAGCGGTTGCTGTGGACCCTGGCCGCGGATAGCGCCGTCCCGGGCGACAATCTGAACGGCGTCTTCAACATGTTCAACGCCTACATCGTGGCCAGCGACCTGGGCGTCACTGCCAGCGAAGCACCGGGCGAGCTGGACCTTCCCGGCGTGACCGACAAGCTGACGGCCTCCGACGTCGAGCTCGAGTTCCGGGGCAATGGCAAGGAGGTCGTGCTCACGAGCAGCGGGTCGCTCCACATCACGGGGGGGCTCCGCGGGACGGACGCCTCCATCGTGTCCGGCGGAGACATCAAGGTGGTCGGGATGGCGGTGGACTTCGCCGCCAGCCAGAATCAGGCGGTGAGCCTCTATGCCAAAGGGGACATCGTCATGTCGACCCTGGACAAGCTGCCCGATGGGAACTACAAGTTCCAGGACGTCACGATGAAGGGCGTCGTCTACTCCTGGGGCGATTTCGTCGCCAAGCTGGGAACCAAGGACGGCCCGGCTGGCAACCTGGCGCTCGAGGGCTCACTCATCGCCTACGGCGGCGATCCCTCCGACGTCCCCGGAGCCAACGGCAAGGGCAACGTCCTGATCCTGGCCAACAACGCCGAGCTCAAGTTCAACTCGTCCTACGTTGCCAAGATGACCAAGAAGCTGCCTGAGACGTTCAGCCTGCAGAAGCTCTCCTGGACCAACCACCTTCCCTGAAACCAGCGCAATGAAACCTCGGGCCTTCACTTTTACAGAGCTGATTCTGGCCGTGGGCCTGCTGGCCGTCCTGCTGTTGACGCTGGTGGCGCTGACTCTGTCCACGCTGCGCTCCAATCAGAAGGCGACCCTGCTCGGTCCGGCCAGCCGGGCGGCCAGAACGCTGCTCAATGAATCTCTCTATCAAGTCGAGTTCGACCGCCCGCCCGGCACGCGCGACTCGTTCTGGAACACGAACGGGCTGTGGAGGGACAGCACCGTGGAGGGAGCTTTCACGAGTGGGGGCGTCGATTATCAGTACGCGATCTATGCCAATACCGTGTTCGATTCGAGCGGCGCGCCGCTGGGAAAGGACCTGGGAAATCGCGTGAAAAAGGTCGACCTGGTCCTCTGGTGGTACAACACCCGGCCCCAACAGGGCTATCGGGAAGGAATGGGACGCCTGGAGCTCCAGGCCAGCAGACTGGTCAATGAAATCCCGCCCCCCACGCCGTAAAGCCATTCGTGGCACGACCCTGCTCGAGCTCCTGCTCGGGATGGGCCTCTTTACGCTGATCATGGTCGTGCTGGTAAGCCTGTTCAATCAGAGCCTGGTCATCTGGCGCACGACCTCGGGGACCGACACCGCGATGCGCGAGCTGCGCCGGGTGTGTGCCGCCCTGGACCGGGACCTCGCGCTGGCCAGTCCCACCATGCTGTCTCGCGCCCAGGTGGCCGACCATCTTGGCGGAGGAGGCCAGGACGGGGAGGCGCTCTGGTTCCTCTCGCCGCTCGACCCGGCCACGGGCCAGATAGCACGCAAACTGGACGGCTCGCCCATGTGGATGCGAAACGTGCTCTACTACCTGGTCGTGCCGGCCAACCATGACACCGTCTTCCAGATGAGCTGTCCCGGCGGAGCCGGTCCCAACGGCTACGACGATCAATGTCCGCACAAGATCCTGATCCGCAAGGTCATCGACTCGGGCCCTCCCACCCTGGCCGGCGACGAGGCCAGCCAGGAAGAGCTTCTGGCCGATATCTCCGCTTACCTCACGCAGCCCGATGGATTCGACCTGAGCGCAATGGCCGAGCCCGGACTCGAGGACAAGCGGGTTATCGCCAACAACTTGCTGATGTTCCAGACCGTGTCCGCCCCGCCGCCCGCGGGAGCCCCCCGAGAGCTGGCGGTGGACGTGCGGGCGATGTCCGTCGAGGAAGCGCGCCGCGAGATTCGCGTGGGGCAGGAAGCGGGCGCAAGCTCGAGATTCACGCTGCAGCTCCCCTTCTCGGTCCTGCTCCAAAACTGATCCCAGCTCTCATGGTGAGGCGACCCGGGCCGCCCAGAGCCGCTCCTCGGGGGTGAAGTCACGCCACCGGCCGGGCTCGAGCTCGCCCAGACTCACCTCGCCCACCTGCACGCGAATGAGCCGCAGGGTCGGATGGCCGACGGCCGCCGTCATGCGCCGCACCTGCCGATTGCGCCCTTCGGTCAAAGAGAGCTCGATCCAGGCGGTGGGGACGTTCTTGCGATAGCGGATCGGCACCGAGCGCTCGGGCGGCTCGAAGTCCTGCAGCAGGCGTGCCTTTGCCGGCAGGGTCAGCCGCCCGTCCAACTCGACCCCGGTTTCGAGCCGCTTCAGCTCGGCCGGGCCGGGGATGCGCTCCACCTGAGCGCGGTAGGTCTTCCAGTGGCTCCCCGGGCGGAGCAACCAGGTCTGAAAGCGAGCGTCGTCGCTGAGCAAGAGCAGGCCCTCGCTGTCGAGATCGAGCCGACCCAGCGGGTAGACCCGGGGCACATCCACGAATTGCTTCAGGGTCGGGCGTCCGTGAGGGTCGGTAAAGCGGCACATCACCCCGAAGGGCTTGTGGAATGCCAGGTAGCGCATGGTCAGCGGGTACGCAGCAAATGCTCGGCGGCAGCCAGGTCCTCGGGCCGGTTCACGTTGCACAGCATTCCCTCGAGCTCGTCGGAGCGCACCTCCACGAGCCGAGCTCTGAGCAGGTGCACGAATTTTCGTGCCTTACGCCCGCCGCCGGACAGAAAGTGGCGCAACTCCGGCCCCAGATCGCTGCGATAGAGCCCCGGAAAGGGCTGAGGCTGAGGCCCGAGCAACATCGTGTCCTGACCGGCTGCCAGGTCGGGGTAGCTGAAAGGAACATGCACCAGCACAGCCTGGTCCTCCAACTGGCGAGCGCTGATCAGCCGTTCGAGCAGGCTGGGGCGGACGACCGGCATGTCCACGGTAGCCACCAGCACCCAGGCGGTATCGGCCCTTTCCAGGGCCGTCAGAAGGCCCCCCAGAGGGCCCAGGCCTGGTTGCTCGTCGGGTATGCCGTGCTCGCCTCCAACCACCAT
>CAZWUN010000241.1:0-8416 GCA_964637145.1 uncultured Burkholderiales bacterium | reverse complement strand
CTTACAAGATTCAAGCCGCGGCACGGATTCCCGCACCGACCAAGGTTTCCTGCCAGTGAAGTGCATAAAGAAGCCTTCCGGCACGCCGGAAGGTCTTCTTTAGCTCGGCCCTATGGGCCCGGCGTTAGAACGAGATTCCGTTGAACGTCGAGTTCAAGGCCGGCGGGGCTTGATCAGGTTCGCGGTGGGCGAGCCGAGTTATTCAAAAGGCCGTTGAGGGCGAAGGCGTTGCCGCCCGTCTGGGTAGCCGCAAAGACACTCAGCGTGAAGTTGGTGCCGATCATTTCGGTCGCTACATTGGCGCCATTGTTAGAGGACATCATGAGGGGAGACGACTTCGGCGAGCTATATCCGAGTCTGCCTGGGGTGGTCGCTGGCAGTATCAGCGTCTGGGCAATTCGGGCAGGATAGTCGTTCGCTCCGAAGAAGGGGCGGCCCGCTGAAACATTACTGGGGAGTTCACCGTTGGAGTCAAAGTCGAGAGTGATGGACCCATCCAGTCTGAGGCCTGTCGAGCCCCCTTCATGCCTGGGACAGTGCCGCACAAAGCGCCTGTTCGACTTGGCACTTGTGTTTTTGAGCATGCCGCTCTGGGCCCCGGCTCTATCCTTGCTGTCGCTGGCCGTCGTGCTCGAGAACCGCGGCTCGGCTTGGTACGGTCACGTTCGTCTCGGCTACCGCGGGCGTAAATACACCATGTGGAAACTTCGCACCATGGTCTTAAACTCCAATGAAATCCTCGAGGCCTATCTGGCAGAGCGGCCTGAGGCCCGGGAAGAGTGGACCGCGACCCAGAAACTCAAGAATGATCCCCGCATTACGCGCATCGGCTTCTGGCTCCGCCGCTTTTCTCTCGATGAGTTGCCCCAAATATTGAACGTGATTGCCGGCGACATGAGCCTGATCGGTCCTCGCCCCATTTATGATCATGTGGAGATCAACCGTTGGGGGGAGCGCTTGGTCGTCTACCAAGAAGCGCGACCAGGGCTTACGGGCTTGTGGCAGGTTTCCGGGCGCAATAATACCACCTATGAAGAGCGTATCGCCCTCGACATGCACTACATTCGCGGCTGGACGCTCGGGCTCGATCTGAGGATCCTCGCTCGCACCTTCGGAGCCGTGCTTTCGGGTAAGGGAGCTTACTGAGGTCCTGCACAAAATCTGTGACGCGATCCGACGCGACCACCCCCTGGGCCACACTTTTAGCTCGGTTTGCTTCGGAACCGTCCTGGCGGTTGGCTTTCTGACTCCATTTCCCAGTCCTAACACGGTTGGATCACTCTGGTGGCCCTGCTCTTCTTGACGAAGGACGACTTCCGTGCAGCGCTCCAGCGGCCCGTCCTCTGGGCTTTTGTGGCTTTAGCCGTCCTGTCCACTGACTGGTCTTCCTTCGGGCGGACCCTGGAGGCGGCTCTGGTGTTCAGCGCAGATTTGTGGCTGGGTGGCCCGCCGCTACGGGACTCCAAGTGTGGCGCGCTGGTGCTTTTAGCCCTGGCAGGAACGCTGGTCCTCGCCAGTTCTGGGACCAGCCGATGGACTGCCACTTGGCGGCCCCAGAGGGAGCTCACCAGCACCAACATTGCCAACACTGTGGAAAAAAGAATGTCCCAGGGCCGCTTCATGCCAGCGCACTCTTCCGGGACCCGGGAAACGGGCACGCTGAACAGGAATTCTAGCCCGAGCGGATAAGAAACCTGTCCCTAACGTCATGCGGCCTGTAAGACCTAACTTTCTCATCATTGGGGCGGCCAAATCCGGCACCACGGCACTGTTTCAGTATTTAGCTCAACATCCTGATGTATTCGTCTGCGAGCCGAAAGAACCTCATTTCATGGCGTTCAGCGGAACTGCCCCGAACTTCCAGGGCCCTTACGACGACCAGATCATCAATCGGCGAGCCATCACCCAAATAGAGGAATACGAGAAGTTCTTTGTCGGCTCCGGAGGCTTCAAAGCAGTCGGCGAAGGATCGGTTTCCACGTTGTATTATGCAAAGACCAGCATCCGCAACCTTCAGACCTACACGCCTGCCGCCAAGCTGATCTGTATCCTGCGCAATCCCATCGAGCGGGCCTACTCGGCCTACATGTATTATCTCTCACTCACGCGCGAGCCGGTACAGAGCTTTGAGCAAGCCTGGGATCTCGAGCCGGAGCGGCTCAATCAGAACTACCATCACATTTGGCACTACCGGCGGATGGGCCTCTACTCCGAGCAGGTCGCCCCCTTCATGCAGGCCTTTCCGGCCGAGCAGCTCAAAATATTGATTTACGACGACTTTCGCCGGGAGCCCCTGAAGGTCATCCGGGAATGCTGCGAGTTTATCGGGGTCGACCCCGAGCAGACCTACGACAATCGACCCGAAACGCTGGTCTCGGGCCGTCCCAGGAACCGTCTGATCCAGTCACTTTTCGGCAAGCCCTCGGGATGGAAGCGAACGTTGCGCAGAATTCTACCTAACTCGCTGACCAGCGGGCTGCGAGACTTCGTCTCCAAGCGCAACCTTTCGCGCGAACCGATGACTCAGGCCATGCGCACCCGACTGCGTGACTACTACGCAGATGATGTCACCCGGCTTGAGGGTTTGATCCAGCGCGATCTCTCCAACTGGAAAAAAGCTGAGCGCCTCTGATGCGGATCCTGCACGTCATGGAACCCGGCTTCGGTGGTGTGCTGCGGCACGTGGAAGGGCTGATCGCCGGGCAATTAGCGAAGGGTCATCACGTTAGCCTTGCCTACTCAACAATCCGTACTTCGCCCCGACTCTTTGAGCTGATCGCTACTGTTGTCAGGGCCGGGGGCGGAACAATCGACATGCGGGTGGGCAACGCGCCTGGCTGGCACGATCTGACCGCCGCACGCAGCTTGCGCCGCGTGTTGCGTGATCAGCGGGTAGACCTGGTCCACGCCCACAGCTCCAAAGCAGGGGTCCTGGCCCGATTGGTCTGCTGGGCTGACCGCGTTCCCTGCCTCTATACCCCCAACGCTTACTTTGGGATGGGGCGCCGAGGCGCGCAGGCTTTCTTTTACAACGCTGTGGAGCGTTGCCTCGCCGGACTTGCCCTTACCGTCAACGTCTCGCCAGAGGAAGCGGAATTCGCTTGTCGCGAGTTAAGCGTGCCGTCGCGCCTGCAGCGCTCGGTGACCAACGGCGTGGACACCGCCTATTTTCAGCCCGCGAGTCCGGAGCAGAAGGCGACTGCTCGGCAACAATTCGGGCTTCCGCTGGAATTGCCAGTGCTGGGCAGCCTGGGCCGCCTGAGCTATCAGAAAGACCCTGAATCGCTCTACCGGAGCTTTGCGATTTTCTCGCGACGGCATCCAGAAGCGCGCCTGCTGCACCTCGGAAACGGCGAGCTAGCGGGGGAGGTGGACGCCGTCCTGGAGCGCGAGGGGCTTCGGGAGAGGGTCTTGCGCCTGGAAGAGCTGGCCGATCCCCGCCCTTTCTACCACGCCCTGGATGGTTTCACGCTCACATCTCGCTATGAGGGTCTGCCAATTTCGGTCCTGGAGGCGCTGGCGTGCGACCTTCCTCTGGTGCTAACCGACGCCCCCGGGAACCGGCTGTTTGGTTCGCTGGGCCTGAACCGGCTCAGCTACGCGCCGGTAGGCGACCTGGAGGGCTTGGCGCGTGGATTTGATGCGTGGCTCGCTGCGCAGGGGACGGCACCCAACCATCGAGCGGTATGCCAACGGCAGTTGTCCTTGGAGCAGACATGCGCGCAAGTGCTCGCCCTTTACGCTGAGCAGCTCGCAGCGTGACCCAGGCCGACGGTCTGGTACGCCGTGCAGGCAAGCGCTCGCTAGTCTCCTTCGGACTGACCTTCTCGGGTATGTTCATGGGGCTCTTGATGCAGGCCATGGTAGCTCGGGAGTTGGGAGCCGCTGGCTACGGAATATTCGGGGTCATCTTGTCGGCTTTGATGGTGCTCGCCTCGCTGCTCCCGATGGGCTGGTTCGAATGCACGCCCAAGTTCGTGGCCGAGTACCGCGAAGGCGCGCAGGACCCACTGCTGTGGGGAGTGGTCACGCGCTCTCAGCAGTTCTGCCTGCTCACCACCTTGCTTGCGTCGATCGGGCTCTTTCTAATCGAGTGGCTCTGGGCTCCAGACTCCGGCGTCGCCGAGATCTTGTTGGGGATCGCCGTGCTGCTGCCCACCTACACGCTGATCCGGATCCAGCAACAGATCCTGCTCACCATGCAAAGAGTCGCCGATGGGCTGATCTTTGTGCACTTGGTCTCGCCCGCCACCGTTGTATTCGGCATGCTCCTCTGGCGCCATCCCGGCATCGAGGGAGTGGTGGCGCTGTGCCTTCTGGGAAATGTGGTGGCCTTTCTGCTGCAGGGTTTGCGACTGCTGCGCGCCCTGCCGGCTCGTCACCTGCGCGAGTACCGCTCGCGCCACTGGCACTCTGTGGCGAGTTCCCTGATGGGCGGGGTCACGAGTCAGCGCCTGATTAACCAGGGGGACGTGATGATTCTGGCGCCTTTTGCGGGTGTGGCCGAGGTAGGTATCTACGCGCTGGCCCGCCGATTCGCGGACGTAGTCGTTTTCGCCAACCAGGCGCTGTCATCGGCGCTGGCGCCCATGCTAGGGGCAGCCATCGTGGGGCGACGCTACGTCCAGGCCCGCCGACTGCTTTGGCTGTGCTGCCTCTGGTCCAGCCTGTGGGCGCTACCCTTCGTGCTCAGCGGGATGCTCCTACCTTCTGCCATCCTGCGCATGCTCGGTGGGTCCTTCGAGGGAGGTGCATTGGTGCTTCAAATCACGCTGCTGGGGGCCCTGGCCAACGCGGCCAGCGGTCCAGTGGGGCAAGCACTTTTGATCGGCGGCCAGGAGAAATTCTGGCGCAGATCGGCGGCCATCTCCAGCCTTCTCGGGCTTGTCGGCTATCTAATCGCCGCTCCGCTTTGCGGGCAGGTTGGGATGGCAATAGTTCGGACGGCCTATATCGGAGGTCTTAGCCTTTGGCGCTTCCAGTTTCTCAGGAACTCGCTGGAGCAGTCGGAAGCGTCCGCTTGACCAGATCCACGAAGGCCGGCCCCAGCACTCGCTCTACGTCATAAGAGCGCACTACCAGCTCGCGGGCTGCCAGCCCCATGCGCTGCCTCTCCTCGAGGCTCAGAGCGGCCAGTTTGTCGAGCGCGGCAGCCATCTCGTCGACCGAGCCGGTTTTGATGGTCCAGCCGTGCAGGCCCTCCTGGAAACCTTCTAGCCGGCCCGAGCAATCGGTGTAACCAGTGGGAAGACCAGAGGCCAGCGCCTCCAGAACAGACAGGCTGAGGCCTTCCCAGCGGGCAGTGTGTATGTAGACGTCCGAGTCAGTGAGGAGGCGGCTCACCTCGTTCTGCCAGCCGGCGAATAGCACACGGCGCTGCAATCCGAGCTCGATGGTGCGAGCGTGCAGGTATTGCTCGAATTCAGCGCCAGTTGCAGAAGCGGCCCCTATTAGCCCAAGCCGCAGGCGCGGATGGCGCTCGGCCACCCGAGCCATGGCCTCCAGCAGCAGGTCCTGGCCTTTCTGGCGGTCCAGTCGTCCTACGTTGGCGGCCAGAATCTCGTCTTCGGCTACGCCCAGGTCCGCCCAGCTGCGGGGACCGGGGCTGCGCACTGCGGTAAAGCGATGCACGTCGATCCCGTTGGGTAGAATGGCGGTGCGTTCGGGCGCCACCCGGAACAGGCGCAGCAACTCTTGCTGCACCACTGGCGAGGGGCAGACTAGGAGGCGAGCTTGGCGAATCAAATGACCGTAAAGCTCCCGTTTTAGCTGCCGCACCGGGGTGCGGCCGTGGAAGGTATGCTGGTTCTGGACGCTGATGAAGACAGGCAGGCGAGCCTTCTGCCCCGCCCAAAGAGCGAACTTGCGATCACGCTGGTTGATGGCCACAATCCCTGCAGCGCCCATGAGCTTGGCCTGCTCCACCAGCCTACGGACCAGTGTCGGGGCCCACAGACGGCCAAAGCCCGGCTCGAAGCGCAGGTCCACCCCCGCCTCTTCAAGCTCCTCGAGCAGCCCCTGCGCGACGGCCGAGAGTTGGCTGCGTTCGACCATGCGCCCGGCCACCAGACTGATTCGCCACCCGGCCCTCCGAAAGGCTAGAACAAACTGGTGGCACATGCGATGGGCGCCGGTACCGTCCGGGAGGGCCAGAGTGAAAAGAAGGCTCTGGTTCATGAAAGGACGTTGCCTTCGCGGCTTTCCGTGAGCCTCCTTTGGCAGGACCGAAGCCTCGGTTTTCGAAAGCAAGCCGGTGATGCCCGAGCTCGACGAACGATACGCTGACGGTTCTTATCTGCAAGCCCATCCCGAGTGGCACTCTTTCCGCTCAGTCTGGAAAGCCGAGCAGGTTATGCTTGGACTGCAGAGGATCTCCCACAAGCCGACCAGCATTTGCGATATCGGCTGCGGGACCGGGTTGGCGCTGGCGGAGGTCGCCCGCCGCCTGGGCGCTGCGAGGGCCGTAGGTTTCGAGCCGAGTCCGGACGCCCCGCTGGACCCGACTGCCGGTCCGATGATCGAGCGCCGGTCCGACGATGTCACCGAGTGCAAGGAGCGCTTCGAGTTAGCCATGATGCTGGACGTGTTCGAGCACATCGAGGACGACTATGGCTTCCTTCGCAAATGCCGCAAATTGTCCGACATTCACGTTCTCCACATCCCGCTGGACGCGCACTGTTTCAACCTGCTGAATAACGGACTGGACTCGCCGCGACGCGAGCACAGGCACCTTCACTTCTACACTCGCCGCTCGGCACTGGCCACCCTGCAAGAGAGCGGCTACGAGATCTTACATTGGCACTACACTTCGCCCCTGTGGGAGGCACCGCGCCGGCGCGGCAACCGACTCCGACCATTGAGCCTGATGCGCCGAGCGGTAAGCTTGCTCTCTAAGGAGTATTGCTCACTCTTGCTGGGCGGACTCTCCTTGCTTGTGGTGGCACGACCCCGCTAACCGACTTCGTTTAGCAGGCCCGGAGTAAATCCAGAGCCATTGCGGACTTCATCGCGTAGTCCTTTCGAACCGGAAATTTTATCAGGCGAGCCGACCGCCCTCGAAGATGGGCAGCAGCAGCGTGCTGTGGCTGCGCGGACCGGACCAGGCGATCAGCCAGCTCTCCTTACGAGGGACGCCGCTCAAGACCAGCATGATCTAGCTAGCCGGGTGCGGGGTTTCCCGGGGGACAGCGAGAAGAAGCCGGCATCGCTCGCATCGCAATGACCCTGGCCTCTCCCGACAAGACCGGTGCCGCTCGCATGGCGCAGATGTTCTGCCGTGCCCTGGGCGAGGCCGGCCACCAAGTGCGCCTGATCCACGGGCCCGTGCCGGACTCGAACATCCTCGAGGACATGCGCGCGGCGGGCGTGGACACGCAGATGGAAGCTCGCCTGACCTTCCCTCTCAGCCCTTCGGTGCCCCTGCGGGTGGCCCGGCTGGCGCGCGAGTGGGGCGCAAGAGCCGTCATCGGGGTCAATCAGCGCGATCGCTCGGTGGCCTTGCTGGCCGCCCGCCGGCTGGGCGTGCCGGGGCTCATCATGATGCAGAGCCTGCACATGTTCTGGGGGCGCTGGCCCATCGCCGCCCTCAAGCGGGCCTACTACACCTATACCCTGCGCAGCTTTCTGCAACTGGCCGTCTGCTGCTCGGAGGCGGTCCAGACCGAGCTGGTGCGCGACTTTGGCATCCAACCCAAGCGCACCGTGGTACTGCCCAATGGCATCGAGCTGGAGAAGTATCCTGAGCGAGACCCCGAGGCGGCCATTCGGACGCGTGTGGCTCTGGGGCTCGGGCCGGACGACCTGTTGTTGCTGAACGTGGGCCGGCTGGATCGCCAGAAGGGCCTGGACGTGTTGCTGGACGCCATGGCCCGCGTGCGCGCCGACCGTCCCTGGCGCCTGATGATCGTGGGCGGGGTGACCGAGGGGGCGGGCAAGGAGCGCAGCGAGCATTTTCGCCAGGGCCTGCTGGCCCAGCGCGACCGCCTGGGACTGACCCGCCAGGTGGATTTTGCTGGCTGGCGCGATGACGTGCCGGCCCTGCTCGGCGCAGCCGACTGCTACGTGCACGCTGCTCGCTACGAAGGCTGGCCCCTGGCCATGCTGGAGGGGATGGCCTCGGGTTTGCCAGTGGTGGCGACCGATTGCGTGGGGCGTCCCCATGGCTTCGTAGACGGCCAGCAGGGCTACCTGGTGCGCACCGAGGACGCTGACGACCTGGCCCGCGGCGTGCAGCTCGTGCTGGCCCTGACGGACCAGGAGCGCGCGCGCTGGGGCCAATCCGGGCGCGAGCTGGTGCGGCAGCACTACGACGTCCGGGTGCTGGGCCGCCGGTTCGTTGAGATCATCGAGGGCGTGCTCGAGCCCGCCAAAATCTTTCCGGGAGCGTGAACAAAACTTTGGGGTTGGCGTCATGCAC
>CAZWUN010000240.1:0-8442 GCA_964637145.1 uncultured Burkholderiales bacterium | reverse complement strand
CTTCTCGCGCTGGCGCAGGACCTTCTCCAGGTCCGGGAAGTGCTTTTGGAAGCTCGGCTGGCGCAGGAAGACCTCGGCTCCGCACAGGAGCAGCCAGCTGCGGTCCTCGTCGGGATCCTCGAAGAAGATGCGGGTTCCCTGAACGCGCATCTGGCAAGGCTCGTTCCACTCGGCCTGAAAGGCCTGGGCCGCCTCCTCGGCCACGGGACCGGCCTCCAGCCAGTCTTCCTCGTCGCATTGACGCGAGAGCTCCAGGGCCTTTCCGAGCACTTCGCCGGTCAGGCGCAGCGAGCTCTCGGAGATGTGCCAGGTCCCCTTGCTCACCGTTCCCCGGTAGCGCGTGGCCGGAGCGTCGCCGCCCATGGCCAGCTCCAGCTCGGTTCCGTCGGGCAAGGCGGTGAGGGCTGCGCCCAGACGCTCGAGACGGCGTGGATGCTCCCAGCGGGCGGCCGTTTTTTCGCAGGTGACCTCAATCTGCTGAGCGGTCTGCTTCCCCTGGCAGAGCACCCGCTCCCAGTCCAGGTCGAGCTGGCTGCCGGCCGGCAGCAGCAGGCGCACAGCCGGCCAGGAATCGCCGTCGGTCCACCAGCTGAGCCGGTGCAGGCGGTTGAGGTGCTCCACTTTCAGGGCCACCGGTGGAGCGACCGTGTGCAGGGTCAGCTTGTCGGTCTTCTTGAAAACGCTCATCGCAAAGCCTCCAGGTCGGCGATCAGGTCGCTCATGGCGATGGGGCTCAGCTGCCCGAGCGGCACGCCGTTGGTGTAGTCACCCGGCCGCCTTACCTGCACCCGGGAGATGCTCTGCTCCTCGGACTGGGCGATGGCCCCCACGAAGAGCCCCGGCTCCACCTCCAGATAGGCGGTCAGCTGCTCGCCGACCGGTTTCTCCATGTGCAAGATGGCCCCGCCGTCCTCAGCTCGACCGCGTCGCCAGCCGCGCGACTCGAGGCCCACCACCTTGCCCGGGTGGAGCTTCATTCCCTCGAAGCGGGCCAGCTTGTCGGCTCGGGCCTCCTGCGGGGTCAGCCGGTAGACCGGTCGACCCAGCTGGGCGAAGGGCTGCAGGATGTTGTAGTCGGCCAGCACCTCGCCCCAGCGGTTCAAGCTGGCCTGCTCCAGGTTCAGGGGGTGAGGCAGGCCCACCAGGGCGTCCTCGGGCAGGTTGAAGGGCTCGTCGCTGGCGTCCGCCAGGGTGGAGTCCTCGGCCACCCGGAAGGTGGCCACCAGCCTGTCTTCTCGATAGACGGCCCAGACCAGCCGGCGCACCAGATGCACCAGCAGCGGGTGCTGCAGCAGGAACAGGCGCCAGGTGGGAACGTCCCAGCGCCGCTCCTTGCCCATGGCCAGCTCCAGACGCAGGATCTGAGCGGTGGCCACGGTCTTGACGTCCTTCTTGAGGGCTTTCCAGCGTTGGACGGCCGCCTCGTCGGCGCTGGAGGAGGCTTTGGGCAGATCCTTCACCGCCTTGCCATCGACCGTCAGCAGCGAGGGCTTGAGGTGCTGGTCGAAGACCACCCGGAACTTCTTGCCGGCCACCTCCAGCGGGCAGCTGCCGTCGGCTTCCAGGTCGAGATCGCTGACCAGCCGGTCGGCCAGCTCGTCGGCCGTCAGGCCCCGTCGGGCGGCGATCTCCTCCAGTTTCAGGCCTGCCTTCTCCTGCAGGGCCCGGCTCTTGAGCTTCTGGGACATCTGGTGGATGTGCATGAGGGCCACGTCGGTCCCGATGCCGGCCAGCACGTCCAGTCCCTGTTCGGCCCGAGCAAAGAGACCCTCCTGGGGCCAGCTCTTGATGAGCGGAGCCAGCCGGCGAGCGGCCTCGTCTCCGCCCAGGTGGGCCAGGGCAAAGAAAGCCCACTTCTCTTTGGCCGGACCACCCGAAGTGTGCCAGACCGAGAAGAGCTCCCAGGCGAAGTCCTCGGCCTCGAGCAACTCCTTGACCTGACTCAGGCCGGCGTAGGGGGGGTCGAGCGGGCTGAAGGCCAGCATGGTGGCCAGGTGGTTGACCGCCTCCAGGGGCAGGGCCCCCTCCTTGAGCCGGGGGCGGGGCAGGGTGGCCGGATCGAAGAAGGAGGGCAGCTTCGGGAGCCGGGCCGGGAAAAGCTGGGTCAGATCATAGCTCAGCACCTCCTCCAGGGCCTTCTGGCAATGCAGTTTCGCGCCCGCCAGCCGAAGGTGGGTCTCGAGGCCCTGCGCCAGCAGGTAGCGGCAGGCCGCCTCAGCTGCCTCGCGGGCCGGCCCTTTGGGGCCGACGGCCAGGGCCACCAGGCCCAGAGCGGCCGCCTCGGGGAAGCGGCGCATCCAGGCCCGGGCCGCCTTGCTCGCCTTCTGGCCACAGAAGGCCTGAGCCATCATCGCGGCCAGTCGGGGAGACTCCACCCGGGCGAGCTCGTTGACCATGGTGATCAGCTCGCGCTCGGCCCAGCGCAGAAGACCCGGCATGGCCTCCAGGCCGAATCGCGCCAGCAGCGGTGCAAAGCCATTCCAGGGGTTGTGCCAGCACTTTGCGGGCGTCTGGTTGAACACCTCCAGAGCCGCCGGATCGCTCAGGTGATCCAGGTTCCAGAGGGCCGCGTCCTGGCGCTCGAGGGCCTTCTCGAGCGACTTTCTCACCTTGTCGTCGCTCGCGCTGGGCAGAGGAGGAAGCTCGTGATAGTAGGGCTGGGGAGGCGGTCCCTCCCAGTGGATGCGCTCCGGGAACTCGGGCAACTCCACCTGCTGCTCGAGGACCTGGCGCTCCACCCGCTTCTTGAGCCAGGGCGGATCGCGCAGCACGGCCGGCAGGGCCTCGGGAGGAGCCTCCTGCACCGGGGCCGAGAAGCGCCCCTGCAACTCGCGGCAGAGGGCCTCCTCGCGGGCCCCCATGGGAGGCAGCTCGGTCAGGCCTTTCAGGATGCCGGTCAGGAGGGTGCGGGCCACGTCCTTGCCCCGCGCGTTGGAGGCCACCACCTGGGCCAGCACCGGCACGCCCAGGTGGGGATGGCGGCTGTAATACTCCGTGAGCCGGGCCCGCTCGGAGCGCTCCTCGAGCAGCCCGCGGAAGTGCTGGGCCAGCTCCGGATCGGGGATCTCCCAGAGACTTGCTCGCCACTGGGAGTGTTTGAGCAGGAGCGGGAAGGCGGCCCGACCCAGGTTGCCCAGCAGCATCGGCCCGAAGAGGGCGTCCGGATTGCAGGGGCCGTGGTCGAGCAGAGCTTGCACCAGGGCCGGGTCTTTCAGGCTGCCCAGCAGGAACCAGGCGTGGGGCGAAAGCATGGTGGTGGTGCCGTAGAGCGTGATGGGATGGGCCAGGGCGTGGGCGGCCTCCTGCTCGGCCCACCCCGCATCGGGGAAGAGGAAGGCAAAGAGGTAGCGCTTTTCGGGCTCGGAGTGCTCTCTCTCTCTTTGGGCCTGGTCGAGCAGGACCTGGTACTGGTCCTCGGGGCAGGCCGCCAGGGCCTGGCGCAGGGCGCTCCACTGGCCCACTGAGTGCGATTCGAACTGGAAATAGAGGGCGGCCTGGGGCCGGCGCGTGACCCAGCGGCAGTAGCTCTTGCCGTCGCCTGCCAGGCGGGTGCCGGCCGCGAGCTTGACGGTCAGGCTCATGGCCTCTATGGCCAGGGCTACCCCGCACGAGGCGGCGTAGGCCCCGGCGTTGCCCTCGGTCATGACCAGCAGGCAAGCCAGCGCTGTCGCGTCAGGCGGAGCTACCGCCTGTCCGGCCAGCAAGTCGCAAGCCCAGCGGGCCCCGGGACGCAGGGTGGGCGCGGTGATGCCCAGGCCGGAGCGCCATCGGGCCAGCTCTTTACTGATCGCCTTGCGCAGGGGGGCCAGCAGGGCCTCGGCGGGTTGGAGCTTCAGGCCGCTGCCGTCGGCTCGCCAGGGGCAAGAGCGGCGTCGGAAGTCGCTCTGCCAGTCGGCTGGCGGCAGGGTCTTCTCTGGCGCGGCGTCATTCTCTGGCGGCCGGGGTTCGGTGGGAGGCTTCTCGCGAGCCGCGGCGCGCGGCTGGGGAGCGCTCTTGACGGCCGCCCCCACCACCTCGCGATAGCCCTTCTTGAGCTTCTCCTCGAGCTGCTTTTGAGCATCGGCCAGAGCGGCCGTCTCGCTGGCGTACTCCTTCGTCTTGCTCTGGCCGGCCGTGCCCGTGCGCCCCCAGCGGGTGGTCACCTGGCTGCCTTCCACCTGGACCTCCCAGAACTTGTCCGAGGTGCCTTCTTGAAACTCGACTCGATGGAACATCGACTACCCTCCCGGCGTGGCTTGAATCTGCTCGAGCAGCTTGGGATCGCGCATTCTTTTGTATTCTTCGAACATGGGCTGACACAGATCCACGAAGGCTTTGCGCTGCTCCGCATCCAGCGTGTAGATGGTGATCTTGCGCTCGCGGCAGCGCTCGCGCACCCGCTTCTCCTCCTCGCGCTGGCGCAGTCTCTGCTCCATCTCCACCTCGCGAGCCGCTTTCAGGAGCGCCTCCTGATCGTCGGGGTCGAGCGAGTCGAAGACCTGCCGGTTGATCAGGATGACCTTGGCCGAGTAGGTGTGCAGGGTTTCGGTGATGTAGCGCTGCACGTCGTAGAGCTGGAAGTCCCAGTAGGTGGGGTAGGTGCGGTCAGCGGCGTCGATCAGGCCCTGCTTGCCCATCTCGTAGATCTTGTCCACCGGCGCCGGAATCGGGGTGGCTCCGAAGGCGCGAGCCATGCGGATGCAGGTGGCGCTTTCCAACACCCGGATGCGTTTGCCCTTGAACGAGGCCGCATCCGGCATGGGGACGCCGCAGGAGAAGATGCGAAAGCCAAGCTCCAGATAGCCCAGGCCCTTCAGGTTGTGGGCCTCCAGGCCCTGAAAGAGCCCCCGGCCGATGGGGCCGTCGAGCACCCGGTCGGCCTGCTCGAGGCTGTGGAACAGAAAGGGCAGGTCGAGCACGTCGAAGCTCGAGTTCAGGTTGCTCAGAGGCGAGGTGGTGCAGAAGGTCATCTCCAACTCGCCCGCAGCCACCTGCTGCACCAGCTCGAGCTCACCCAGGTTGCGCCTGGTCTGGCCCGGCAGGATGCGCACCTGCACCCGTCCCTGGGTGCGGTTGGCGACCTTGCGGGCGAAGGACTCGGCCGCGATCGTGAAGGTGGAGTTCTGGCTGTCCACGATTCCAAGCTCGAGCAAGCGGGCCCCGGCAGGCACAGGGGTGCGGCTGCTGGCCACCGCCACCGGGCGGACCGGCAGCACGCTGGTTCGGTAGCTGGTCTCGGGCGGGCCTCCGGGGGTCACCACCAGGTAGGTGCCCCAGGCGGCCAGCACAAAGGCCGCCAGCAGCCAGGGCCAGAGCCCCCCGGGACGAGGGATCTCGGGGAACTCCTCATCCCAGCGATCAGGCGAGCTGGACGTTGTTGCGACCGGCATGCTTGGCCTTGTAGAGGGCCTGGTCGGCCCGATTCACCAGCTCGTCGGCACTGGTGGCGTCTTCCGGGAAGCCGGCCACGCCCATACTGATGGTCAGCTTGCCCAGCGGCTGGTTGTGGCCCCCCTCGAAGTGCTGATCCTCCACCAGCTTGCGGATGCGCTCGGCAGTGGCAGCCGCCTGCTCCTTGCCCACGCCCTCGAGCAGGATCATGAACTCCTCGCCCCCGTACCGGGCCACCAGGTCGGGGATGCGATCCCCCTTCTGGCGGCTGTGGCGCACACAGATGTTGGCCACCCCCACCAGGGCCACGTTGGCCAGCTCATGGCCGTTCTTGTCGTTGAAATTCTTGAAGTGGTCGATGTCGAACATCAAGAGCGACAGGGGCAGGTCGTGCGAGCCGAAGTCGGCCACCTTCTTTTCGAGCTGCTCCTTGAAGTAGCCGTAGTTGTAGAGGCGGGTCAGCCGGTCGGTGATGGCGTTGCGGTAAGTGCGCGCGTTCTCGATAGAGATGGCGGCCATGTCGGCCAGAGCCATCAAGAGCTTCTGGTCGCCCGAGTGGAAGGGAGTGCCGTCGTTCTTGTTGTTGACGTTCAGCACTCCGAGGATCTTGTCTTTCACTTTCAGGGGCACCGAGAGCAACGAGCGGGTGCCCTCCGTGCGCGCCATGCGCTGGAAGACGGGGTGGGTCTCGATGTCCTCCACCAGGATGGCCTTCCCCTCGCGGGCCACGATGCCCGAGATCTCCTCTCCCAGGGGGACGCGCACCTTGCCCACGGCGTCGCTGCGGGTGCCCCGGGCGGCCTTGATCTCCAGGAACTCGCCCGTCTCGTCCACCAGCATCAGCGAGGCGTGGTCGACGTCCAGGATCTCGGCCGCCAGGTCGAGGATGCGCTCGGAGGCCTCGTCCAGGTCGAGCACCGTGGTGATGGTGGAGGCCGAGTCGTAGAGCACGGTCAGCTCTTCGTACTTGGTGAGCAGCTCCTTGATGGTGCTCTCCAGCTCAAAGCGCGAGCGCGCCTCTCGGGTCAGAAGGTCGGCCACGGCCAGGCCCAGGTCGGGCCCGGTGGAGCTCGGTGCTCTGAGCTGCCAGAGGTAACCGGCCACCCCCCCGGGCACCGCCAGCGGCCAGCAGGCTCGGGTGTAACCGTGGGGGCAGGGGGTCAGCGGAGCCTCGCCGGGAGGCGGCGAGGGACAGCAACTCTGGACCGGCCCGGGGCAGGGGAGGAAGCCCTCGGCCAGATCCCCCTCGGGGCTGGTGCGCAGAAGGAAGACTCCGCTTCCCTCCAGGGCATGACGGAAGTGGTCGAGCCCGTCCCCCGTCAAGAGCTCCATCACCTGCATGGCGCGCGCCTCAGCTCCGGGCCACGTGGTCGACCGTCTTGTCCACCAGCTTCAGGAAGGCCTGGATGGTCTTGTCCAGGTGCTCTTCGGGGGTATCCTCCTCCTTGCAGTGAGATAGACCGTTGCTCGAGTAGGCAAACATCATCACGGTGGGCATGAAGGGAACCATTTCGGCGGCGTCATGGAGCGGCCCGGAAGGCAGCCGGGGAGCATCTCCGGTGACCTCTCGCACGGCCTCCTCGCACAGGCGCACCAGGTCCGGGTCGAAGGGTCGCGGCTCGATCTGCCAGAGCAGCTCCCACTCCACGGTCACGTTGTTCTCTTGCGCAAAGCGCTTGGAGGCATCCTGAGCCTCCTGATACATGGTGGCCAGCACCTCGGCCGAGAGGGCTCGCTGGTCGAGCGAGATCTCGCACACCCCGGGCACGGCCGTCACGATGCAGGGCTCTACTTTGACCGTGCCCACAGTGCAGACAACGTTGGCCCCCGGCTTGGAATGGCGCTTTGCGATCTCGCGGCACTCCAGGGCGGTGGAAGCGGCTGCCAGGAAGGCGTCCCGGCGCATGGGGATGGGGGTCGAGCCCGAGTGAGCGGCCTGCCCCTTGAAGCGCATCAGGTGGCGCTCCACCCCGAAGGTGCCCAGCACCACTCCGGTGGGTTTGCCCATCGACTCCAGCACCGGCCCCTGCTCGATGTGCAGCTCGAGATAGGCTTTCGCGGGGATCTGCTTGAGCTGCTCGTGGGCCCGGCCCATGGTGTCGAGGTCGACCCCGTTCTCCTTGAGCGCGTCGGGCAGCGCGGTGCCTTGCTTGTCCTTGAGGTGACGCACATCGTCGGGCTTGAGCGAGCCCCCGGCCGCCGACGAGCCCAGCAAGCTCCGTCCGAAGCGGGCCCCTTCCTCGTCGGCCCAGTCGACCAGGCGCAGGGTCACGGGGGGCTTGCTGCCGGCGTAGCGCCGCAGGGCTTCCAGGGAGGAGAGAGTCCCCAGGCACCCGTCCAGCCAGCCGCCGTTGGGCACCGAGTCGAGATGTCCGCCGAGCAGGACCGACTTCTCCGACTCGCCCGGGAGCACCACCCAGTTGTTGCCGGCCGCGTCGGTCTCGATCTTCAGGCCGAGCTCGTCCACCTTGGCTTTGAACCACTCCCGGGCCGTGCGCCAGACAGGGCCCCAGCACAGGCGCTGGGCTCCTTCGGGGGTAGAGGTCTTGTCGGCCAGCTCGCGCAGGTCGCTGATGACCCGCTGGGCGCTTTGCTTGAGATCGACGACTTGCATGGGCCCTCCCGTGTTTCGCTTTCCTGAGCGCGATTCGCGAACGGGGGTGCGATTCCTCGCCCCTGCCAGGGCTTAGCTGCTCAAACCGGAGGAGCCAGTCCCGAAACGACGAGGTCGATGCAGTTGTCTTTCCAGCATGGAATCAGTCCGGGGCCCTGGAACCCGGCAGCGGCCTCGGGGCAGGCTCCTCATCCAGGCTGGCCAGGGCTGTTGCCCTCGGAGATCGGGGAGGGTAGCCTCAACTCAAGTGGGTGCGGCTACCTCTTCGCTCTGGAGCTGAACCTGTCATGCCCTGCCAGGGGCTCAAGCGATGTCTTCTCGAGCGAGCCTCAGGTCGTCGCGGAACACCCGATAAGCCCGTCCAGCGCGAATGCCCACCTGCCAGAGAATGCTCCTGCTCTTTTCGCGCCGGGCCTTCATCGTGCCCCCGTGCAGATGCCCCTGGTGGTGCACGTCGC
>CAZWUN010000239.1:0-8482 GCA_964637145.1 uncultured Burkholderiales bacterium | reverse complement strand
GGGCGCAGAAGTTGCGCCGGGAGCAGGCCCTGCTCAACTACCAGGACCTGCTCCTTTATGCCGCCCGACTGCTGCGCGAGCATCCCGGGGTGCGCCGGGCCCTGCAAGAGAAGTTTCGCTGGCTGCTGGTGGACGAGTTCCAGGACACCGATCCCCTGCAAGCCGAGATCCTGTTCTGGCTGGCTGCGGAGAACGACGCTCCCGACTGGTACCAGGTCGAGCTGCGACCGGGCGCGCTCTTCATCGTGGGCGACCCGAAGCAGTCCATCTACCGGTTCCGACGGGCCGACATCGACACCTACCAGACCGTGCGCCGTCGCATCGCCGAGAACGGCGGACAGGTGCTGCCCCTGGTGACCAGCTTTCGCTCCCAGTCGGCCCTGCTGGGCTGGACCAATCAGGTCTTCTCCGAGCTTTTCGGCAGCGGTGGACCGGCCCAGGCCGCCCACCAGCCCCTCGAGCCCGATCCGGGCCGGGGCCCCGCGACCGAGCCGGTGGGCGTGCGCACCCTGGTCATCCCGGGGTGGACCAACAAGTTTCGGGTCGGAGAGGTGGAAGCGCAAATGATCGCGGCCTTCATCGCCTCGGAGGTGACCGCCGGACGACGCTGCTGGGGCGACTTCCTGGTGCTCACCCGGGTCAAGCGGCCGCTCCAGACCATCGCCCGAGCCCTGGAGGCCCAGGGCGTCCCTTACGAGGCCACCGGAGGCAGCGACTTCTCCGACAGCGAGTCGGTCAAGCTGCTGGCCGACCTGCTGGCCGTGCTGACCGATCCGGAAGACTCGCTGCGGCTGGTGGGCCTGCTGCGGGGTCCCCTCTTCGGCCTCAGCGACGCCGAGCTCTACCTCTTTCGCCGAGCCGGCGGCCGCTTCATGCTGCCCGAGAAGGCCGCCGAGAGCGACGATCCGGTGGCCGGAGCGCTCGGCTTCCTGGTCGAGTTGCGGGCTCTGACGCTGGAGTTGCCGCCCGTGGCCGCGGTAGAGAGGGTCCTGGAGAAGACCGGCCTGCTGGCCCGGGCCGTGACGCTCACCCGGGGCGGGGCCGAAGCCGGGCGGCTCTGGCAGTCCCTCGACCTGGTGCGCCGGGCCGAGCAACAGGGCGGCGCCCTGGCCGATGGTCTGAGCGCCCTGCAAGATGCCCTGGAGAGCCACGAGCTCGAGTCGGTGGCTCTCGAGGCCGGCAAGCGCAACGTGGTGCGCATTATGAACCTGCACCAGGCCAAGGGCCTGGAGGCCAGAGTGGTCTTCCTGGCCGCCCCCACATCCAGCTCCGGATTCGGAGTCGACACGGTGATCCGGCGCCAGGGCTCGGAGGTGTTGGGCTACCTCGAGATCAAGCACCGCTACCAGGTGCTGGCCCATCCCGAACGCTGGGCCGAGCTGCAGGAGGCCGAGTCGGTCTACCTGCAAGCCGAGGATCGGCGCCTTCTCTACGTGGCTGCTACCCGCGCCGCCGAGCTACTGGTGGTGTCGCGCTTCAAGGAGGGCCGTTCTCCCTGGGGCGAGCTCGAGCCCTACCTGGAGGCCTGCCTGCCGCTCCCGGCGAGCAATCCCCCACCCGTGCCCGAGCCCACCGTGGAGGCCCTGTCGGCCTACCCCGACGAGTCGGAGTATGCCTCGCGCTGGCAAGACCTGTCCCGCCCGGCCTTTCGCCGACGCAGCATCACAGCCGCCGTGCGCGAGGGCCAGAGCCAGGCCCTCTGGGCGGCTCTGGACACCCCCGAGCAGGCCGGCCCCGACGGCGGCGCGGCCTGGGGCATCCTCATCCACCGACTGCTCGAGCACTGTATGCGCCATCCCGAGGCGACCGCCCAGGACGTGGCCCGACTGGCCCGCTGGTTCACTCACACCGACCCCGACCTGGCCGGCCTGGTCGAAGAGGCGGTCCGGACCGTCGAGAGTGTGCGCAGCAGCGACTTCTGGCGCCAGGCCATGGAGGCGGGTGAGCGACTGGTGGAGGTTCCTTTCGCCCTGGCCCAGCCCGGCGAGGACCAGACCCCCACCGTCTACTACGGCGTGCTGGACCTGGCCCTGAAACAGCGGGACGGCTGGGAGGTGATCGACTACAAGACCGATCGACAGGCCCTGGACGATCTGGTCGAGCGCTACGCTGGCCAGGTGCTCACCTACGCCGAGCTGTGGCGCCACCTGACGGGCGATCCGGTGCGCTACGCCGGGCTCTTCGGGGTGCGCGAGGGGCGGCTCAGTCAGGATTTACGCTAAGGTAGCGCGCAGCCGCAAAACCGTGTCAAGGGAGTTACCTCTCCTGTTATCAAATGGGTGGGGCACTCCTAGGCGGTTTCGGGGGCCACCACGACCCGGTTTCGGCCGCTCTCCTTGGCCTGATAGAGGGCCTCGTCCGCCCGATTCAGAAGGCCCGCCAGGCCCTCTCCAAAAACCAGCTGGGCCACGCCCAGGCTCAGGGTGACGCTCAAGGGGCCTGCCTCGCTGGGCACCTGGTTCTGGCCCACCGCCAGGCGCAGCCGCTCCGCCACCAGGGCCGCCCCGGCCAGGTCGGTCTCCGGCAAGAGAGCCACGAACTCCTCGCCGCCGTAACGCCCGATGACGTCCAAGGTTCGCAGCGCCGAGCGGGCCCACTCGGCCACGGTGCGCAGGACCACGTCGCCCACGGCATGGCCGAAGCGGTCGTTGAACGTCTTGAAGTGGTCGATATCCATCATGATCGCTGACAGGGGCTTAGCGTATCGTCGCGCTCGGGCCAACTCCACCTCGCCCTGGCTCAGGATCTGGCGGCGATTGCTGAGCCCTGTCAGCTCATCGGTGGTGGCCAGGCGTTGCACTTCCCCGTAAAGACGTGCATTCTGCAGGGCAATGCCGGCCTGCTCGGCCCCGGCCAGCACCAGCGATTGCTCATTGGGGCTGAAGGGGTGCACCTCGGTGCGCTCGAGCAAGAGCACCCCGATTCGCTCCTGATAGCCCTGCAGGGGCACGGCCAGGAGGGAACGCGTGGACGGATCTTGGGGAGAGGGATGCTGAAAAAGCGGCTCGTGCACCAGGTCGGGCAGCTCGAGCAGTGTGCCCGAGATCACCGTGTCGGACAAGAGCTCGCCGGCGGTCACCAGCGTGCGGGCCGAGAGCTCGGGGTAGCCCAGGCCGGTGAGCGGGACCAGCATCCGCTCGGGGGTCTCCGAGATGGTGCCCTCCACCATCAGAGCCAGGGCCCGATCGAAAGGAACCAGAGCCCGCACCGAATGCATGAAACGTCGCATCACCTCGACGCGATCCAGAGTCGAGCTCAGGCCCTGAGAGATCTCGCGCAGTCCGTCAGCCAGCTCGCGCTGGCGACGCTCAGCCTCCAGGTTCATCTCCAACTGCACGGCCCGGGCCGTGTCCAGGGCGATGGCGATGTGGCTGGCCATGGCGGCCAGAATGTGGCCGTCTTCCTCGGTGAAGATGCCGCGCGCCACGCGGTTGTCGAGGTAGATCACGCCCATCACCTGATCGCGCTGAATCAAGGGGGCGGCCATCATGCTGCGGAGATCGTGCGCCACGGCGCTGGCCGAGCCCAGCACGGCCCGGTCCTCCGAGCCGGCCACGACCAGGGGCTCGCGGGTGGCCCGAACCTGCTCGACCATGGTCGTGCTGTAGGTGGTCGAATGGGTCAGGTCGTTTCCCTGGGCGTTGCGGCCGGCCCTCAGCTCCAGGGCGGACTCGTTCTCCTTGCGCAGGAACAGAAAGGCGCGCTCGGCTCCGAAGACGCGGATGCTCTCGTCGAGCACCGCCCGAGCCTGCTGGTGGGCGTCGAGCACGCGCGTGGAAGCCGAGGTCAGGCGCAACAGGGCATCCAGGTAGCGCTGGATCTTGACCCCCTCGGTCGTGCTCCCGTAAGTACGGAAGGAGAGGTTGGGGCCCAGGTTGAGATAGGGCATGGTCTCGAGGTGAAACTCCAGGCTCAGGGAGCGGGCCCGACGTCGCCAGCCCATCTCCTGGGCCACCTGCAGAGCCAGGCGCGCCTCGCGCAGGGCGGTGCTGCTGCGACCCTGACTCTGGAGAATGCGGGCTCGTCCGGTGGCCACCTCCAGGCTGACAAAGGGGGCATCGAACTCGCGCGCTAGCGAGGAGGCTTTTCGCAGCAAGGGAACAGCTCGCTCGCCCTGGCCCAGCTCGTGGAGACAGGCGCCCGAGAGGGCCAACCAGTGGCCCTGCAGCAAGGGGCCTCCGCCTGCGCTGCGCAAGTCGGCCAGAGCCTGCTCGAGTTGCTCCTGGCGTTCGAGCCGTTCTCTCGGAGGCGAATGACGCAGTTGGGCCAGTCGCACGTGGGCGGCCACCGCGTAGAAGCTTCGCACGTGCAGGGGGGCCGCCTGGGGGAGAAAGCCCAGGGAGGCGTGCTGAGCCATCACGGCGTCAAGCTCAGGGCCCAGATCTTCTTGCTCGAGCAGGTAGAGAGCCCGATTCTGAAGCCAGAGGCTCTGACGGTAACGCTCGCGGGCATCCTCCTCGGCGATGGCCCGAAAGGCGTTGAGCGCTTCCAGCCCTTCGTCCGGACGGCCGAGAAAGGCGCGCAGCGAGCCGGCGAAGGGCAAGAGCACGTGGCCGTGCAGCTCGCCCTCGCGGTTGCCCCGAGAACGCGCCAGGCCCCGCTCCACCCACTCCAGAGCCCGCTCGAGATAGCCCCGCATCAACAGATTCCAGACCAGATCGGTCACGGCGTTCAGATACTCGGCCGCGGTCAGCCAGCGGCCATGCTCTTGCAGGCAATGACGGATCAAGAGCTCGGCCTCGAGCGGGGCGCCCGCCCGCAACACAGCCATAGCCCGGAACAGGTGGGCCCGGGCGAGCACCACCGGGTCGTTCAACTCTTCGGCCACTTTGAGCGCCTCGAGCGAATAACGCTCGGCTCGCCGAGGCTGGCCCAGGCTGGCGCAGATCAGAGCATGGCGGGCATACCCCACGGCCAGTGCGGGACATGGCTTGAGACGGCGCGCCAGCTTCAGGGCCAACGAGCCGACTTTGGAGAGCAGCTCAGGCTGGCTCTCGGTGTAAGCCACTTCCGCCAGGGCATCGCACAGCTCGAGCACCACCTTGCGCTCCTCGTGCTCCAGAGCGACCACCTCCTGGCCCAGCACGACCCCCAGTTCCTGAAAACCCAGCTCGACCTGCTCGCGGACCTGGGTAGTGTCGAAGTTCATCAGGTGAGCTCGGGCCATGCGGGCCCGTAACCTGGCCCGTTCCAGGGGCTCGGACTTGAGAGCGTGAGCAGCCTCGAAGTGACGCAGGCCTTCCGCGATGCGGCCAGTGGCCACCAGAGAGGCCCCCAGAGCCGTCTCCAGCTCTTGATCGGGCTGAGCCATCCAGCGGTGGGCCCGCAGCAAGAACTGGCGGGCCTCCTCGGGAGCGTACTGGTGCAGGGCGGTCAGGCCGGCCTGGCGATTGGCCCGGGCCGCCGGCATCGGGTCAACTTTCACCTCGCCCGCCGTGTAGTGATGGGCCAGGGCATACTGCTGCTCGGGGGTCTCGACCCCACGCCGCTCGAGAGCTTCAGCGATACGCTGGTGAAGCCGATGGCGCTCAGCCGGCTCGAGGGTGGAGAAGAAAGCGTCCCGCACTTGCTCGTGCATGAAGCGGTACTGTCCCGGCCCCACCTGCTCGACCAGGTTCACCCGCTCGAGCTCGCTCAGGGCGCGTTCCACCTCGCCCAGGGCCTGGCCGTTCGCCTCCGAGAGCAGGCTGAGCTCAAACTGCCCTTCCATGAGAGCCGCCACCTGAAGCACCGAGGAGGTCAGGGGCCCGAGCTCGCGAGAACGGCGCAGGACCAGTTGCACCAGGTCTTCGGGCAGATCGAGCTGCTCGAGCCGGTGGCCGTCGAAACGCCACTCTCCCCAGTAGGGTCGAAGCAGCCCGGCATCCAGCATCACCCGGACGTACTCCCCGGCCGCAAAGGGGCGTCCGTGGCTGCGGCGGGCGATCTGATCGGCCACCTCGTCGTCCACCCGACCCCCCAGAAGCTCCCCCACCAGACGGCGCACGGCTTCGTTCTCCAGCGGAGCGAGAGGCACGCGCACAGGAGGTGCGGCCAGTGGCTGGACAACCCGGGTCACCGCCTCCTGGTACTCGTTCTCGCAACGAGCCGCCAGCACGACCAACACCGGATAGCGGGCCAGCCGGCGAGAAAGTCCGACCACCACGTCGCGGGTGGCCTCGTCGAGCCACTGCACGTCATCCAGAAAGAGCACCGCCGGACCTTGCAGCCGACCCAGCTCCAGCAAGAAGTGAGCCAGAGCCTGGTAAAACTGATCCTGAGGCAGCGAGAGGGGGGCCGGTCGGGCGTCCGGGCACAGAACCTGCAAGGCTGGCACAAAGCGTTGCAGCAGAGGGGCAAAATCGCCGGCCGCCTGACGCACGCCGTCCTCCAGCGGCAGGCGTTTCTCGGCCGGGCGGCGCCGCAGACCCTCGAGATATGCTTCCAGAGCCCGCTTGAGAGAAATGAACGGGAGCCCGTCTTGCCGCGAGCACTTGCCCGCGAGGACCAGGCCCCTTTGCTGGCGGACCCGGTGCAGCAACTCGGCCACCAGCCGGCTCTTGCCACTGCCGGCCTCGCCTTCCACCAGCACGACGCTACCCCGACCTCGGGCCGCCTCGGCCCAGCGAGCGAGCAGCTCTTCCAACTCGAGATCGCGGCCCCACAGAGCGGTGCGAAAGATCGTGGGGGCGGTGTCATCGGGGCCGAGCTCCAGAGGAAGGCCCCGCGCGGCTCGCAGGTTCAGCTCGTCCAACCGGTCGAGATCCCCGATGAGAGCCTCCGCGCTCGAGTAGCGATCGTCCGGGTCCTTGGCCAGCAGCTTGAGAATGACCGCCTCCAGGGCGGGCGAGAGCTCGGGTCGCAACTGGCGAGGATTGACGGGCTGGGCACTGGCGTGCATGCGGATCAGCTCGCCGGCATCAGCGGCCTGGAAAGGCGGGCGTCCGGTGGCCATCTCGTAAAGCACGACACCCAACGAATAGAGGTCAGAGGGAGCGCGCACCGGGCGCTCGAGCATTCCGGTCTGCTCGGGAGAACTGTAGAGGAAAGTTCCCACCACCACCCGTGAATCCTGGTCCTGGTCGGCCCGGGTCGCCAGGCTGAAGTCGGTCAACTTGAGCCCCCCCGCCTCATCGAGCATGATGTTTCCCGGCTTCACATCCCGGTGGATGATACCCCGCCGGTGCACCTCCACGAGCACCGAGGCCACCTGGCGGGCCGAGTCCACCAACCGGGCCTCATCAAACGGGCCCTGCTCGAGAACGCGCTGCAGCGGGGTTCCCTGGATGAAATCCATGATGAGATAGGGCCGGTCTTGCACTGCTCCCACCTCATGGATTGCGGTCAGACCGGGATGAGAAACGCAAGCCAGGGCAGCCGCTTCGCGCAAGAAGCTGACCAGTTCGATGGCGGCTTCCTCGGGTCGCACCTCGCGGCGTACTTTCAGCGCGTAGGTCCGGCCCTGTCGAACGGCTCGATAGACAATGCTGTAAGCGCCGCGCCCGATTTCCTCCCCAATCTCGAGCCCTGGAAGCGACAGGCGGTCGGATGAGAGCACGAATTTTGCTTCGCCCTGGTTCGAAGGTCGCCTCCTGCGATGGAGCGAACGCTGGCCCTCGACGTGGACATGCAAGAGTGGATGATCCCGATGCTGACCCAGATGGGAGGCGGTGCCATCGCCGGCCTGGCCGTGGGCTATGCCTTCAAAAAGACGACGAAGTTGGCTCTGCTCACACTCGGGGTGGTGCTGATTCTACTCTACCTCTTGATGCAGGGTGGCTACATCACCGTCAAATGGAACGCTGTCAGCGATGGCATCGAGACCGGAGCCCGCACGGTCGGAAGCTGGGTCTGGGAGATGACCCGCGAGCTGAGCGCCTCGCTGGTCGGCTTCACGGGGGGATTCCTGTTGGGCATGAAGATCGGGTAACAAACCGGCAACCCTTCTCGATCAGCCCTCGGATTAAGCTGCGGCCATGCTGAGCAGCGTGCGCAACTTTCTGAACACTCACATCGGGGCTTCCAGCCAGGACTACCAGCGTTCTGGGCCCTCATCGGGACAGATCACCGCCGGGGCCGCCATCGGCGGGGGACTCCTGGGGATGGGCGTGGGCGCGGCCATAGGCGCTTCTCGCCAGGCCTCCGACGTGGTCACCGTCGAGCAGGTGCCCTATGCGGAGAGCTATCGCGAGGCGGTTGGCACCCGCACCTCGATGGGTTGCTTCGAGTATCACTACAACTTCGGCAGCGGAGAGTACGAGTATGGCTACAACCCGCTGTGCGTCGAGACCGTGACCGATTACGAGACGCGCTACACCGGTCGCACGCTCTACAAAGAGGTGCACCACCACAGCGTGGGCTTCCCCAACACGATGCTCCAGGGAGCTCTGGTCGGGCTGGGTCTGGGTGTGGCCACTGGAGTGGCCGGAGCGGTGCTCTACAACGCGCTCAAGAAGTAGGCTCTTCGGTCTGGCTAAAGACCGAGGCGGTCCTTGCGTCCCTG
>CAZWUN010000238.1:0-8496 GCA_964637145.1 uncultured Burkholderiales bacterium | reverse complement strand
GGGCCGAATGGCGGCCAGGGGTCGCTTGATGGATGAGGACTTGCAGAGTCTGAAGGGAACCTTTGCCAGTCTCGGTGAGCACCTTGTCCGGTTGTTCGAGCGCGATGCTGAGATGCGGGCCTGGAGAGAGCACATGGAGGCCCGAGTGGAAGCCCTGGAGAGAAAGCAGGCCCCGGCAGCCTGAGCCGGTATTGAATTCCCTTCCATTATTGGCGGGAACCCCGCCTTTATGCGGCGGGGCTTGCTGTTCCCGTCGTCTCCCCTGGCCGGGCAGGAAATTGAACAATTTACGGCGAACATGCGATCCAACTTGCCCGGAGGATTTGCCCCGTGAAGACCAGCGTCTTGAGTGCCTGTTTTCTGCTCGCCCTGGCCCTGCCCTCAGTGGCCCAGGCGCCCGCCGAGACGCCTTCCGCCGCTCCACCGGCTCAGCAGAAGCAAGCCCAGACCGATTATCGCTACTACAAGGTGACCGAGAGCGACACCGTCGATACCATCTGCATGCTGAACAACTGCGATGCTCGCACCCTGCTTTCGCTCAATCCCCAGCTGAAGCTCCGCCGGCCGCAGGAGCTGGGGGTGGTGTTCGTTCCCTGTCCGCCCCCGCCCCCTCCCCGCAAGCGCAAGGCCAGGCCGGTCGAGGTGGTGGAGTCCGAGCGCATCGACGCCAACACCCCGGATGACCTGACCGACGACGAGATCGCCCTCTTGATCGAGCAGGCCATGGGGAAGAACGCGGGCCGAGGCCCGGTGGGGGCGGCCTTTCCCCAGCATCGCAACCTGTTCTACGGCAGCGACGGGCGGGTGGTGGAGATCCCCAGCGCCGCTCCTCCGCCTCCGCCCCCCTCGGCGAGCAAGGACCGCAGGCGTACCCTGGCTTCGCGCCGGGGCAGGGCAATCGGCGGGCTGCTGGGCACGGCCAAGCGTTACATGGGCGTCCCTTATGTGTGGGGCGGTGAGGATCCCACTGGCTTTGACTGCTCGGGCTTTCTCCAGCATGTCTACGCTCGCCATGGCGTCATGCTGCCGCGTACGGCCGACCTGCAGTTTAACGTGGGCATGAAGGTGGGTCGGGGCAAGGAGCAGCCCGGGGACATGGTGTTCTTCGAGACCTATTGCCCTGGCCCGAGTCACTGCGGCATCTACATCGGCCGCGGCTACTTCATTCACGCCTCCTCCTCGCGCGGGGTCACGATCGCCAACCTGAGTGAGGACTTCTTCGCCAGCCGCTACCTGGGAGCCAAACGGGTGATCGGCGGGAATCGACGCCGCTGAACCGGCGCCATTTCTTGCTCGGCACGGCGGCCCTGGGGGCCGCCGTTTCGCTTCCCTCGCAGGCCGACCAGTCTGTGCCTCTGCGCCTTCAGTGCTCGGAGCTTTCTCAGGCCGAGCAGCTCAAGGTTGTGGCCGATCTGAAGGCCCTCGCCGCTGGACCCAAGTCGCCCCCGGCCGAGCGGCTCGAGGCCGGACGGCGCTGGCTGGCGGGTTTCGAGACCCCGGCTGGAGAGTGGCTCGAGCTTCCGGACGGGCCCCGGGTGCGCATCCTGCGAGCGCCGAATCCGCGCGGCACGTTGCTCCAACTGCACGGTGGCGGCTGGTGCCTCGGCGCGGCGACCAGCGGCGAGGAGCAACTGGCCCGGCTCTCTGTCGCCACTGATCTGACCGTGGTCAGCGTCGACTACCGCCTGGCTCCCGAGCACCCCTTTCCGGCCGGTCCCCAGGATTGCCTGAAAGCGGCCCGCTGGCTGCTCCAGAGCGAGCTGGGGGAAGGCCAGCTCTTTCTGCGCGGATCCTCGGCCGGAGCCCACCTGGCCGTCTCCACCCTGGTGGGCCTGGGCGCGCAGGCGGCGCGCTTCGCAGGCGCGGTGCTCTACTATGGGGTCTACGACCTGACCGGCACGCCATCGCGGCTGTTGGCCAGCGATGCCGACCATCCCGACCTGGCCCCCACCTCGATGGAGGAGTACACGGGCTGGTTTCTCCCTGAAGGCACCGATCGCCGCTCGGGTGAGGTTTCGCCCCTCTACGCTCGATTGGAGAACCTGCCGCCGGCCCTGATGCTGGTGGGAACCCAGGACATCCTGCTGGACGACAGCCTGTTTCTGGCCGCCCGCTGGGGGGCCTCCGGCAGCCCGGTGGAGCTGGTGATCTATCCGCAGGCTCCTCACGGGTTCGACGGCTATCCTACCGAGATGGCCCGCGACGCGCAGGCTCGCGAGGTGGCTTTCCTGCGGAGCTAGCTCTTGGGCGTCTCGACTTCCCAGTCGCGCTTGCGCAGCTTGAGCCGCACGCCTCCCACCACCATCTGGCCATCCTTCTCGCCGATGGCGGTGCTCTCGCTCACCCCGGCCGCGGCCTGCGCCATGGCCAGCAGCGAGCCCGAAGAAGGGGAGGGAAGCTGCTCCAGGCCCTTCAGGGCCGAGCGGATCAGCTCGATGTCCTCATTGTAAGACTCCGACCTGGCCAACTGGCCCTCCAGCCGCTGGCACAGCGACTCCACCTCGGGGGTGGCGTACAGGGCTCCGATGGCTTGCAGGGCGGCCTGCCCCGAGCGCGAGGCGCTGCGCAGGTTGATGGCCGCGGCCGCCTCGGTCATGCGCTCGGCCACGGTGCCGGCCGAGGGACAGGGCGACTCGGCCAGCGCCAGCGTGGCCACCCGGCACACCTCGAACTGGGCCAGGTGGGTGCTGCTCTGGCTGGCGGCCGCCAGGGCCATCGAGGCCACCGGCTCGTGCTGGAGCTGGCCTTTGAAGTGGGAGAGAGCCAGGGTGGCCACCTCGCTCTTGTCGATGGGGCTGGGCGGATAGAGGCTCAGGGTCTGGTTGACCCGGTTGAAGACAGAGAGCGCGTCCGCCTTGCCGGCGTCGAAGTCTTCCAGCACCGAGCGGGCGACCATCAAGCAGACCTTGTAGTCGCGGGACTTTTCGAGCATCTCCAGGGCGACTTTGGCGACCGCCGCCTGCTCGGGTTTCTGGGAGGCTTCCTGCAAGAGCTCCACGGCTTTCGCATAGCTGGTCTGCACACCGGCAACCCGGTCGAGCCGGCTCAGGTACCCCTCCGGGGCGGTAGGAGCGGCGGGAGCGCCCGGGCCCTGACTGATGGCCGTCAGGGCTTCCTTGTAGAGGCTGGCATCCTGGTTGTGAGTGCGGTTGAAGGTGGACTGGTGCAGCGCCTGGCCGGCCTCGGGGTGCTGGCTCAGCTCGCGGCAGGCCAGCTCGCCGATCTTGGCGTGGTCGGCTTGAAATCGCTCGCAGGCGCTCATCATCCCGAGCGCCAGGGGGGCGATCTGGCCGCTCTCGAACGGCTCGGGCTGCTTGAGCGCGGCCCGGTAGAGGGCCCACTCGGAGTCGTAACCGGTCACGGCTGCCCCGGCCTGGATGCAGAAGCCGGCCGCCACCTGGCAGGCGGTGCGCTGGGAGAGATACTCCATGGCGGCCCGGCCCAGGGTGACCTTGGCTTTTGTGTCCTTTCCGAAATCGGACATCCGCAGGGCCTGGGCGTAGAGTTCGCGGCTCTCGACCGATTTCTCGCCGTCTTTCTGGTAGCGATCGGACAGTTCGCCCAGCATCGAGCGCGTGGCAGGGTCGGGCGCGTCCAGTTGCAGGCGTTGCGCGAGTCCAGCCAGATCCCGGTGGAGCACGTTCATGACCGCAGTCTATCGGCCAGCCCTCAAGGAAATCTAAATCGGCGGCTCGATGACCGTGCAGGTCTCGCTGTCGGCATCGAACACCAACCGCAGACGGCCTGCCTCCAGGGCGGACTTCAACTCCTTCACTTTGTCGGCCACCGGAGTGAGCTCGGTGCCGTCTCGCGAGGCGATCTCCTCGAGCAGGCCCTGAAGCGCCTCGGGGGTCAGCTGGCGGAAAGGGATCTCCATGCCGCTCCATTTGGCGCAGGAGTTGGCTCGGCCTGCAAGGTATTGGCTGGCATGCCGAAAGCAGTTTGGAACGGACAGTTGATCGCCGAGAGCGACGACACGGTGGTGGTGGAGGGCAATCACTACTTTCCGCCCGAGAGCGTCAGAGCCGAGTTCCTGCGCCCCAGCTCGCACACCAGCAGCTGTTTCTGGAAGGGAACGGCCCACTACCACGACCTGGAGGTGGAGGGCAAGTCCAATCCCCAGGCCGTGTGGTACTACCCCGACCCCAAGCCGGCCGCGGCTCAGATCCGCGGCCGAATGGCCTTCTGGAAAGGCGTCACGGTGTCCTGATGGCCTCGAGTCTATACAAAACCATCCTGGTCCCGTTGGACGGCTCGGGCCTGGCCGAGCTGGCCGCCGTGCACGCCGCCGAGCTCTCGCGCCTGGCCAAAGCCCGGCTCGTGTTCGTGCGCGTGGTCGCGTCCGGAAAAGGAGTGCGGCAGGCGGCCGATTATCTTTTCCGGGTCAACCAGGAAGCGCACTACGAAGGACTGCATACCGACGGGATGGTCAAGAAGGGCGATCCGGCCGAGCAGATCGTGCTGGCGGCCGCCGAGACGGGCGCCAACATCATCGTGCTCAGCTCTCACGGTCGCACCGGCATCTCGCGCCAGGTCTTCGGCAGCGTGGCCGAGGCCGTGGTGCGGATGGCCCCCTGTCCGGTGATGGTGGTCAAGGCCTCACCCGTCCCGCCCGACGAAGAGCGCCGCGCACGCCAGACGGCTTAGGCGGTGGGCGGAACGGCCTGCACCTGGCCGCGCTCCTTGAGGTAGCTCAGCACGTGGTAGGAGTAGGCGGCGATGTCGCCGGCCAGCCCGATGGCCGTGAAGGTGGGGGCCACCCCCGCCAGGGCGGGGACGAGCTTGTCGCCCAGGGCTCCCACCAGGCCCACCACGTCGGTGGCCACGTGCACGCCGTCCACGATCTTGTCGGTCAGGGCGGCGTCCTTGTTGGCCATGGTGTCGCGCAGCTTCTTGGCGTCGAGCAGCAGGGCTACCACGCGCAGCATCGGCAGGAATGCCTTGTCCGCCACTGTCTGGACCTCGCGTGGAAGGCCGGAGTAGACCTGACCCTTGACGCCCAGAGCCGACTCCTTGAAGGCAAAGGCCGGGTCAGCCTGGACCAGCTTGCTGGCCTCCTCGGCTGCCGCGCTGATGAACAGCTGGCCTCCGCGGATGCTGCGTTCCATCAAGCTGGCACCGTCCTTGCGGACTTTCAGCACCTGCTCGCCGTCCACGGTGATGGTCAGCTCCGAGCCGTTGCCACCGATTTTGCCGGCCACCTGTTTGGCGAACTCGGGCGAGCTGAGCAGGTTCTCGACCAGCTTGTCACCCAGGTCGGGGGTCTCGGGAGGCGTGCCCGGGTTTTCGGGCGGGGGAGGCGGGGGCGGGGGAGTTTCGGCCCGCATCGGCCGGGTGTAGGGGGTGGATGTGATCTGCATGGCTTTCTCCTGTCCAAAGATGAGGGGAGGCCCCGGCTGAGCCAGCCGGGACCCCCCGCGGTTAGCCGCCCTCTGGCCGGCTAACCGTGGGCTCTGGCCACAGGCCAGCAGCCACTCGGGAGCCGGCGGAGCGGGAGGCTCGGGTGCCGGCGGAGCGGGAGGCTCGGGCGCCGGAGGAGCGGGCGGCTCGGGTGCCGGCGGAGCGGGAGGCTCGGGTGCCGGCGGAGCGGGAGGCTCGGGTGCCGGAGGAGCGGGCGGCTCGGGTGCCGCGTCGCCCAGGATCGTCAGGCGGTCGATGCGGATGCCGTCCTTCTCGATCTTGTCATCCGAGGTCAGGCGGAAGCGCAGCTGAACCGTCTTGCCCTCGAAGGCGCTCAGATCGACCGAGTGGCTCTTGAAGTCGGACTTGCCGGTCAGATTGGCCACTCCGGTCCAGCTCTCGCCGTCCTCGGAGACCTCGACGGCCACGTTGTCGCGCCGGGTCTGCAGGTCGTAGGCGGCCTCGAAGGTGAGCAGCGGACGGGTGACCGAGCTCAGATCCAGCGGACGCGAGACCAGCGAGCGGTTGGCGTTGGGCTCGTAGTTGCCCTCCGGGCTGTCGCTCCAGACCCGGCCACGGCCTTCCGCCTCGGCCAGGGCCCAGCTGCCCTCGCCCGTGAAGTTGGGCGCGGTGCCGTCCATGTCGTCCTCGAAGGCGATGCGCGAGGCAGGCACGGTGATGGCCGTGGTGCGAAGCTCGGAGCGGTTGCCCACGTTGTCCTGGTAACGCACGGCCACGTGCACAGTGCGCTCCTCGGTGGAGGGAGCAAGCTCCAGGGTCTTGCTCTCCACGGTGCCGGTGGCGCTGGCGGCGCCCGAAGCCAGCACGCTGGCCTCGTCGAAGCTCACCTGGCCCTCGGCCGCCTCGCCTTCCACAATGGGCCGATCCGACCACACCAGCTTGTAAGAGCTGGCCTGGCCGCACCAGCCGTCATCTCCCGTGGCGGTGAAGCGGAGCTGGATCGAGCGGGTGGTGACCGCGTCGGCGGACAGGTCGTTGGGCGCTCCCGGAGCGACCTGGTCATTCTCCAGGCTGTTCGGGGCGTTGAGTAACCCGCCGCTGACCGTCTGGCCCTGCATGCCGGCCAGCGGGGTGGCGCCGTTGATCAGGCGGGACTTGATCTCTTCGTTGCTGGCCTCGGGATAGACCGTGGCGATCAGCCCGGCCACGCCCGAGACGTGGGGT
Source organism: uncultured Burkholderiales bacterium (assembly GCA_964637145.1). Lineage (GTDB taxonomy): Bacteria > Vulcanimicrobiota > Xenobia > Xenobiales > QWHO01 > QWHO01. The sequence continues at coordinate 1,911 of CAZWUN010000238.1, read as the reverse complement.
GTGGCCATGGAAGTTCCGCTCATGCTGCGATAGCCTTCCTCGCTGATGTAGGTCGAGTAGATGTCTTTGCCAGGCGCGGCCAGGTCAACCGAGACGGCGCCATAGTTGGAGAAATTCGCCTTGGCACCGTTGCGGTCGATGGCCGCCACGGCCACGATGTTGTCGAGCTCGAAGCTGGCCGGGTAAGCCGGGCGCACGTCATTGTTGCCGCCGGCGTTGCCGGCCGCGAAGATGTGCAGCGCGTTGGAGGCCTGAAGGGCATCCTTGAGGGCCTGGTTGGCTCCCCCGCCGCCCCAGGAGTTGGAGGTGATGCGCGCTCCCATCCGGGTGGCGTAGTTGACCGCCTTCACCGCGTCGGACAGCTTGCCGCTGCCGTTGGCGTCCAGGAACTTGACGGCCATCACCTGGGCGCGCCAGTTGACGCCCACCACGCCCTGGCCATTGTTGCCCTCGGCCGCGATGGTGCCGGCGCAGTGGGTGCCGTGGCCCTGGTCGTCCATGGGGTTGCCGCTGTCGGTGATGGCGTTGTAGCCGTGCACGTCGTCGATGACCCCGTTGCCGTCGTTGTCGATGCCGTCGCCGGCGATCTCGCCCGGGTTGGTCCAGATGTTGTTGGCCAGGTCGGGGTGGTCATACTTGATGCCGGTGTCGATCACGGCGATGAGCGGCCCCTGGGCGCTGCCGGTGCTGACCTTCCAGGCCTCGATGGCGTTGATGTCGGCTCCGGCCGTGCCGCCGTCCTGACCGGTGTTTTTCAGTCCCCAGAGGCGCGAGTCCAGGTCGTTGGGAACCCCAGGCTCGGGCGTGGGGGGCTCGGGGGTGGGGGGAGGAGCGGGCTCGTCGTCGAGCCGCAGAATCTCGTTGGCCACCGCGTAGGCTACCCGCGAGTCGCCCTGCATCGCCTGCATGGCCTGCTCGGTGCTGGTGCCTTCGGGCAGGCTCAGGCGCAGAAGCTGGTCGGCCGAGCTCTGGGCGCCGACCGCGGGCATGGCGATGGTCTCGAGCACCTGGGCACCGTACTCGGCAACCAGGTCTTCCATCGAGCCGCCCGGCTTGAGTTTAACCAGGACCTCACCGGGCACGTGCTCGGGCAGGCCCGAGGTCGTGACCGTGTCCTGGGGCAGCGGCGGCTCGGCTGCCGCAGTGGCGCTCTGGGGGCGCTGGGCCCGCGCCTGGTTGCTGGAATTCAGAGAATGAATGATCACCGGAAAGTCCTCCTCAATCTTGTCGCCCGATTCTAGCGGGCTGAGGGAACTCTAGCTCAGGTGATTGTTAACGAAAGTGAACTGCTTGCTGGGATTTATGAACTGGAGAACGCTTCCAATGCTGTGTTCTTCAGTTCATCAACGAAGGAATTTGTTAATGATTGTCCACCATTCGATTGACCATGACCTCGCCGGTTGCCAGCTGCAGCGCGATCTCCTGGCCATAGTCGCGCACGTAGGTTGTCAGGTGCACCACTCCTCGGTCGCGGTCAAAGGTCAGGCGCTGGCCGTTCAGGTGGTCACCCAGGATCCACTGGCTGGGCGGGCCCCGCCGCGGGTCGCAGTTGGGGGCCAGGCGCCAGCCATCCTGCAGCATGAGCTTGGGTTTGGCCCAGTAGCTCTTCACTCGAAAGCTCTTCAGGTCCACAAGCGCCGACATCATTCCCGCGCTGCGCAGGTTGCTGAGCAGGCTCGCGTCCACGTGCGAGCTGTAGAAGACGTTTCCGTTCCGGTTCATCTGGCGTCACCTCCGACGCCCTGAGCATAGCCGGGCCACCTTTGCAAAATCTTGGGGAATGTGAACTCCAGGCACGGCAGTCGAACGCACCGGCGCCGTGAGAGCACCACCTCAGGGAGCCCGAGTCGTCTCCCTCTCCCGCATCTCCCCGCGCAGCACTTCCCCCACCCGCTCGAAGCGAGGCTGGCT
>CAZWUN010000237.1:0-8545 GCA_964637145.1 uncultured Burkholderiales bacterium | reverse complement strand
TTGGGATCAAGGGCGAGATCGCCGATCTGGAACTGCTGCACCTTCATGCTGTGGGTCTCCCTCTTCTGCCCGCGCCCTCGGCGCATGGGCATGCATTTTTCGAGTCAAGCCCAGGCTATCAAGCCACCCTGAAAGTTCTCAGAAACAATTCGGCAAAGTGCCGCGTGCTCTTGTCTCAAAGTTCTCCTCAGATCCTCGGGGAGCAAGAGCAGTTTTGTCAACATGGGGAGGCTATCTCCTGAGCTTGCGGGCCAGCATCTTCACGGTGACCATGCGGTAGATCGGCTCTCCGCTGGCTTTGCCTTCCTGCAGCACCTGGTCGAGCTCTTCGGCGGTCGGCTTGAGCGAGCGCAGAGCCCGCGCCAGCCACGATGCGATGGTTGTGCTCGCGAAGTAGCGGGGCGAGTTCAGGAAGAAGGAAACCGTGAGGGCCACTCCCACCAGCGGCAGGCCGATCACCGCCGCGACCAGCAGCCTGCTCTCCGTCGTGGTGGCCAGGTAGGTGGCCAGCCAGAGCAAGAGCGCGCTTCCCAGCAAGGTGGCCCAGGCGCAGCGCCGGGTCGGCTCGTCCACCCGGGGCCTGCGGTTCATCCGAACCAGCGGAGCCAGCAGCTCGAACACGGTGCGGATGGCCCCCAGCCGATCTTCCTCGGGCGGACGCAGCCGTACCTGGCTATCCAGGTGGGCCAGGGTCTGCACGCTGCGCTCGGCGTCACGGCGGTTGTCGTATAGCTTGCCGCGCAGCTCGCCGGTGATCTGCACGGGCACCCCGCAGGTTCCGCATTGGCGCCAGATCTCTTTGCGACGGGGCTCGCCCAGGAAGTGGAACGGCTGCACGGACTTGCAGATCGGGCACTGGTCGCCCGACCATCCAAGGCTGCGAAACTTCCCCCCCGCCAGCATTGCACCGGGCAGATTCGCAAGGCTCCGTCTGGCTCCCTGCTGATCGGCTGTTCACGCAATGTTCACAGCTTGCTCACATGAGTAACGATTTTGTAACGATTTCCACGGGCTGGAAGGGCCAGGGTCGGATAGCTTAAGGATATGGCTGCACCTCCCGAACCCACCCGCTCGGTCGAGTCTGCTTCCAGCAAGCGCACAGAATCCTCCGCCCCCGCTCCCTCCACGGCCCCGTCGGCGGCCTCGGCCCGAGCCACCGGAGGGAGGACGGAGAGCCGTTCGAGCCCGGCCCCGGCCAGAGACGACTTCGAGACGTCCAGCCTGGCGGAGGAGGGCGAGCAACTGCCCTGGTTGTCGGCCCTGACCGGCGGACTGGAGGACGCTTCCAAGAAGAAGCCCCCTTACGATGAGGTCTGGAAGAGCCACCGCGAGCCCTTCAACGACCCCGCCAGTGTGAAGACGCGGGCCGAGCTCGAGGGCCGGCTGCAGGGCAAGAGCGAGCAGACGAAAGGCCTGCTCGACTTGCTCGAGCGCGACAAGCTCACCGACCCGCGCCACCTGAGCTACATCGACAAGATTCGTTCCCGGCTCGGGCCCGAGAAGGCCGAGCAGGCCCTCGGCCGGCTGCGCGATTTCTACCTCAAGCAGGGCAATGCCGAGCCCAACCAGCAGCTGATGAAAGACGTGCTGCACGATCTGGCCATCCCCTCCGACATCGACCAGAAGGACAAAGGGACCTGCACCATGACCTCGGTGCAGATGAAGTGGGCCATCGAAGATCCCGATTCCTACGTGCGGTGTCTCACCGAACTGCACGCCAAGGGGTCCACCAGGATGCCTGACGGCAGCACCCTCGAGCGCAACGATTCGCACAAGAAGAGCGATGAGGACAAGCGCAGCCTGACGGTCAAGTACCTGTCCGACTCGCTCATGGGCTCGTGCACCTCGCTTCTAAGCGGGCACTGGGGCGGGTTCGACGCCACCAATCCCAAAGAGGACGGACGCACCTCGGGTGAGGTGCTGCAGGCCCTCAACCGGGTCTTCCCCGGCCGGAACTACACCAACGACACCACCGTGGGCAGCAACCGCAGCACCCTGATTCAGTACATGGAGGACGACCTGGCCCGGGGTCGCACGGTCACCGCCAGCGTGCCCGGCCACAAGATCCTGGTGGTGGGGCTGGATAAGAGCCAGGGCGACCCGCAGGTCATCCTCAACACCTGGGGCGAGCAGAAGAAGATGTCCCTGAGCGACTTCCAGAAGTACATCCGGGCCGTCGAAACCGTGGACGACTCGGGTTGGGACCACCGCAAGACCCCGGCCGGCCAGCTCACCCAGCACGGGGACCGCTGAACGACTTCAGGGTGTGCGCGCCCGCGGCTCGGCGTCGCCCATCCCCAGCCGGGCCCGGTGGAAGTACTCCAGCAGCTCGGTGGTGGGCTCGAGGTCGTACTCGCGCCGCAGGATCTCCTCGCAGCGCTGGAACTGCTTGACGGCCAGCTCCGGCTGGCCCAGCCCCAGGTGAGCCCGCATGACCAAAAGGTGCGCGTCCTGACGGTGGCTGCCCAGGGAGAGCGCCTGGCGGGCCGCCTCCAGGGCCTCCTGGTAGCGCTGTGAGCTGGCCAGCAGGCGGGCCAGGCGCACCAGCCCCTCGGTGGTCTTGCGCTCGAGCTGCGAGCGCTCCTCCACGGCCCAGTTCATGTAGCATCCTTCCAGGTAGCTGCCCTGGTAGAGCTGAGCGAGCCGGCGGTAGGCGGCCACGGCTTCGGCCGGGCGCGAGGCGGCCTCCAGGCGGATGGCCTCCTCGGAGGCTTTGTTCAGCTCCAGCACGTCGTGCCAGTGGGGCACGTCCGGGTTGAGGGCCAGCCCGCGCCGGTCGCGCAGCAAGATCTCGGGTCCGGAGTTCTCGTCGTTGCCGCGCAGGGCCCGGCGGGCCACGGAGGTGGACCAGTAGAGGTTCTTCTTGCCCTTCTCCATGTCGTCGGGCCAGAATTCGTCCAGGACCTGGTCCTCGGTGAAGAACGTCCCCCAGCGGCAGGCCAGGAAGGCAAACAGGTAGCGTGTCTTCTGGGTTTTCCACTCGCGCTCGTCCAGCACCCGGTCGCCGCGCACGACTTCGAAGGGACCCAGGGCGGTCACCCGCAGCAGCGCTTCCGGCGAGGCGGCGTGCTGCAGGTTCAGCACCCGGTCGCGCAGCTGGGGATCCTGCGTCAGGGCCTGCAGCAGCTCGGGCGCCACGCTCAGGCCCGGCTCCAGGGCGCCCAGCAGGCTCTGGCGGGCCTCGGGGGTGAGCTGTTGGCGGCTCACCGCCCGGGCCAGCGCCCCGGGAAAGGCGTTCAACAAGCGGCGCACCAGTTCGACGGGGGGGCTCAACTCCAGCATCTCCACCCCCAGCCAGGGGGCCAGCTCACCGGCCTGGCGAGGGTTGAGCAGGTAGCTCAGAACCTCGCCCAGACGGGGCTCGGTTCGGCCGGTGCGGGCCAGGAGCAAGCGGGCCTGGGCCTCCTCGAAGGTCATCCCCAGCCGGGCACAGCTCTCGCGGGCTTCCTCCAGCAGCTCGGGGGCTCCGGCGTGGCGCAGCTCGTAGAGCAGAACCCCTCCCTCGAGGGCGGCCTGGGCGCGGGCCACCGGACCGAGTGCGGCCGCCTCGCGACAGGCTTCAGCCGCGCGCTGGGGAGCCTGGGCGGGCTCCAATCTCGCCAGCCCCAGCAAGGCCTGGACCCCTTCGCGCCCCCCGTTGCGGGAGGCCGCCTGGTAGGCCTGCGTGGCGCTGGCCAGATCGCCGGCCCGTTCCAGCGTGCGGGCCAGGGCCAGCAGGCCGGTGGGGCGAGCCGGGGCCGGTGCCGGAGCCCCCGCCGCCGGTCGCGAGCGGGCCCGGGCGTAGACTTCCAAGAGCTCCGGGTCGAAGCGGCCGGGAGCGCGCCGGGCCAACTCGTCGGGCTGGGGGAACTCTTCGGGCGAGCCGGCTTCCAGAGCCAGAGCCACCACCCGGCTCTCGACCGGGGCCGGGTTGCCCTGCTTGAGCGCCTGGCCCATGACCGAAAGCAGGTCGGAAGCGATCAGCCAGGCCGGGGGCCGGGTTTCGGGGGCGTCCACGGCGGCGAGCATGGCGGCCACCCGCAGCTGGCGCGCCACCTCGGCGGTCATGCCCAGCTCCAGGGCCAGGTTCTCGGCCAGCAAGCCCACCCGCTCGGCTCGCGGAGGGCCGGCCAGGCCGGCCGCGTCGGCTACCCGGGCCAGCGATTCGAGGGCCCAGAGCAAGCCGTCGCGGGCCACCGAGCCCTGGGCCCGACGCTCCTCGCCCTTGTAGCGGCCGCGCAGTTGCTCGCCCACCAGGTTGAGGAACTCGTTCATGCGGAAGGGCTTGCGCAGGTATCCCCCCACTTGCAGGCTCTGGGCCCGGGCCACCTCTTCGTCGCTGGCGTAGCCCGAGACCACCAGGCTTCCGATGTTGGGCTGTTGCTTCTTGGTGCGCTCCAGGGCCTCCAGACCGTCCATCCCTTCCATGCGGATGTCGGCCACGATCAGGTCGAAGGGGGCGCTGGCGGCTTGCTGAACGGCCTCCTCGCCCCGGGCCACGGACACGACCTCATAGCCGTGGCTGGTCAACACCTCACGCAGCAGGTCGCGCATGTCGGGGTCGTCTTCCAGGACCAGAATCCGGGCAGAGGTCTGGCTCATTCGCGGCTCTTTGCCGTTCGGACCACCACGCCCTGCCGCTTGCGCCCGTCGAGCACAACCTGCAGGGGAGAAGTCAGGGCCAGGTGGCGGACCGATTCCGTTTCGGCTTTGCAGGGCTGGCTTTCCAGCCAGCTCCAGTCCAGGAACCCCTCGGCGGGGATGTAAAGGTAGCCGATGCGCAGCGAGGTCAGCTCGTGGAAGAAGTGCGAGCCCACCGAGGGCTCCACGGCGCGATCCAAGAAGGGCAACTCCACGATCACGCGGGCCCCGGTGATCTGCCCGGTCTCAACCGGGATGCCCAGCGAGGGATCAGACGAGCCCCAGCGGCCCGGTCCGATCAACAGGTAGCCCTCGCGGGCGAGCTCGCGGTTGAAGGCGCCGATCTCGCGGGCGATGGCCTTGAGGTCGGTGGGAGCCTGGCTCTTGACGTAGAGCACGTGGTTGACCTCGATGCAGCCGTGGCCCATCGAGCGCGGGCTGCGGGCCACCACGTCCCGGGCCTGGATGGCCTCCAGGTCGACGGTGCTGTCCAGCTGAAACTCGCTCAGGGGGCGCACCTGCAGCAGGTAGAGCGTGGCCGGGCGCGACAGGCTGACGGCGAACTCGATCTCGACCGGAGAGCCGATGCCCCGGCGCAGCACCTCCAGGAGCCGCTCCAGGGCGGGGGCCAGAGGCAGGGACTTCCACTTGAGGATGTTGTTGAAGGTGACCACCCGGGCTCCGGGCAGTCGAAAGTTCTCCCGCAGCTGATCGTCGTCGGCCGAATAGACGCTGCCGACCTGCTGCAGGGTGCCATCGGTCTCGGCCTGATCGAGGGGAACCAGTGTGAGGGCCTCCTCGTCGGCGCTCAGGTTCAGGGCGTAGAACTCCGACTGGGCATAGCGCAGAAACTCGCTGGGCGAGGCCAGGTGGGGCAGAATCTGGGGATAACGGGGACAAAAGCGCACCGAGCGCCCCCCCTCGGCGACCGTGTGCCCCAGCCCCAGGGCCAGCAGGGCCACCCCATCCTCGGGCTCCTGGGGGCCGATCGGGTAGTAGTTGTAGGACAGCGCCACCCCGGAGAAGTGGGGATAGAACAGCTGCCCGTGCCGGTCGCCCACCAGCTCTTGCAGGACGATGGCCATCTTCTCCTGCTCCAGCGAAAATGGAGTGCCTTCGAGGTAGCTCTGGGCTCGGTCGCTGAACATGGAGGCGTAGACCCGGCGGATCCCCCGGCTGAGCGCGGCCAGGCGCTGCTCGGGGTCAGGGTGGGTGTTGGGCAGCAAGACCGTCTCGTAGATGCCGGCGCAGCTCTGGTGCTGGCTGTCCTCGAGCAGGCTGGAGGAGCGCACCGCCAGGGGGGCGGTGAAATTGCGCAGGGCCACCCGCAGCTGGCTCAACAGCTCTTCCGGCAACTCGCGGCGCTGCAGCTCTTTGCGCATCTGCTCGGGGGTGGTGCGGATGGGGTCGAGACCGCAGCTCTCCAGGTAGCGGTCGAACTCGCTCGTGGCCAGCACGATGGTGCGGGGAATCTGGATGAAGAGCTCGGGGAGCTCCTCGGCCAGGCTCTCGCGCACGAGCAGCGAGTTGAGGTAGGCCAGGCCGCGCCCCTTGCCGCCCAGCGAGCCCTGCCCCAGCTTGACGAAGGGGCGCGAATAGCCGTCTTCCTGCGAGATGAAGTCGGCCACCACGCCCTTCTGCTCTTCCTGGCCGGCCAGACGGATCAGCTCCACCAGCAGGTTGCGAAGATCCTCCACCTCCGGGAAGTCAGAGGCCCGGATGGTCTGCACGTAGTCGGCCAGGTCGAACATGCTGCGCGCTCGCAGCCAGACGTTGAAGTGGTTGTTGGAGGCGTGGTAGTAGAGCGAGCGACCGTCCACGGTGCGAAGCACCCGCTCCAGCTCGTACATGTCCTTGGCCCGGGCCAGCTCGGTGCGGTCGGGCAGGCGAAAGACGAACTCGCCGAAGCCCAGCGTCTCCTTGACGAAGGAGCGGATCTCTTTGAGCAGCGTGGGTGAGTTCTTGTCGGCGTAGTGGGCTCCCAGCTCCCAGGCCCGGGCCTGCACGTCGGGGTTAGCCGACTGCAGGAAGATGGGGATGTTGGGCTGGTTGGCCTGGATGGCCCGGGCCAGGTGGAAGCCCGCCTCGTCATCCATCTTGCCCTGGCGGGGGAATTGCAGGTCGGCGATCAGGGCCAGGGTGTGCTGCTGGTGCTCCTGGTAGTGCTGCCAGGCCTCCTCGTAGTTGGTGGCCAGCAGGATCTTGGGGCGGCAGCGCACGCGCAGCATCTTGTGCAGGGAGTTCACCCCTTCGGCCGCCAGGGTTTGCGATTGGGTGATCAGCTCGTTGTAGAGCAGGGCCAGGAAGGTGGAGTAGCGGCGCACCGAGTCCTCCACCACGATGATGACCTGCACCCCGGCCCGAGTGTCGGCCTCGACGTTGAGCTGGTCCTCGATCAGCTTGACGATGGCCAGCAGGATGCGTGAGTCGCCGGTCCACAGGAAGACGAAGTCCACCGTGGGGAGAGGAGCCGTATAGAGCCGGCGCAGCTCGAACTCGTCGAGCACGAGCAGCACCACCGGCAGGTTGGGAAAACGCGACTTGACCCGCACCGAGAAGCGCAGCATGCCCGGGTCTTCCAGCCGCATGGTGGTGAGCACCAGGTCGAAGCGACGCCGCTCGAGCTGCTGCAAGGCCTCGGTGGCGGTGGACACGTGCACGATGCGGGGGATGGCCGGCATGTCCAGCTCGCTGGCGTCGGCGAAGAGCCGCTCGGTGAGCCGCCCGTCCTCCTCGATGACGAAGGCGTCATAGTCGGAGGAGACGAGCAGCACGTAGTGGATCTGGTGGGGCATGAGGTCGTGGAACCGAAGGCTCCACGACTGGCTGCGCCCGGAAGCCACCTGGCTTCAGATCACTCCCTGGTCGACCATGGCCTCGGCCACCTTGATGAAGCCGGCCACGTTGGCCCCCTTCACGTAGTCCACGAAAGTGGGCGACTCTCGCCCGTGCTCGACACAAGACGAGTGGATGCTCTTCATGATGAGCTTGAGCCGGTCGTCCACCTCCTGGTGGGTCCAGGTCAGGTGCATGGCGTTCTGGGTCATCTCCAGGCCCGAGGTGGCCACCCCCCCCGCGTTGGCCGCTTTGCCCGGGGCAAAGAGCAGCTTCTTCTCCAGGAACAGGTCCACCGCTTCGGGAGTGCAGGGCATGTTGGCGGCCTCGCCCACCAGCACGCATCCGTTGGCCACCAGGGTCCTGGCGTCCTCACCGTCGAGCTCGTTCTGGGTTGCGCAGGGGAAGGCGGCGTCGCAGGCCACCGCCCAGGGGCGCTTGCCCTCGAGGTAGCGGGAGCCCTTGAACTTGTCGGCATACTCGCGGATGCGCCCACGCTTGACGTTCTTGAGGTGCTTCACCCACTCGAGCTTCTCTGCGTCGATGCCGCCCTCGTCCACGATGGTGCCGTCCGAGTCGGACATGGTGAGCACCTTCGCTCCGAGCTCCAGGCATTTCTCGGCCGTATACTGGGCGGCGTTGCCCGAGCCGGAGATGAGCACTCGCTTGCCTTGCATCGAATCGTTCCGGGTGGCCAGCATCTCCTGGGCGAAATAGACGCAGCCGTAGCCGGTGGCCTCGGGACGGACGTGGGAGCCTCCCCAGTTGATGCCCTTGCCGGTCAGAACGCCGTTGTAACAGTTGGTCAGCTTGCGGTACTGGCCGAAAAGAAAGCCGATCTCGCGCCCGCCCACGCCGATGTCGCCGGCCGGTACGTCGGTCTCGGCTCCGATGTGACGGTAGAGCTCGGTCATGAAGGCCTGGCAGAAGCGCATGACCTCCTGGTCGGACTTGCCCTTGGGGTTGAAGTCCGAGCCGCCCTTGCCGCCCCCCATGGGAAGGGTGGTGAGGCTGTTCTTGAAGACCTGCTCGAAGGCCAGGAACTTGAGCACGCTCAGGGTGACGCTAGGGTGGAAGCGCAGCCCTCCTT
>CAZWUN010000236.1:0-8602 GCA_964637145.1 uncultured Burkholderiales bacterium | reverse complement strand
GACGAGTCGGTGCGCCGCCTGCAGCGCCGCCTGATCGCCTGGGGGGTGGAGGACGAGCTGCTGCGCCAGGGCGCGGTGGAGGGCGATTCGGTGCGCATCGGCAAGAGCGAGTTCGATTTCATGCCCTCGCTGGAGCAGCACGATGCTCTGAGCGAGAAGGGCCCCGACGTCCGCCCGAGTCAGGCGGCCCGCCTGGCCGAGAAGAAGCGCCGCCTTTCCTTGCGCGAGGAAGCCCGGGGCAGCCGGCGCAAGCCGAAGCGTCGCTGACCCTCAGGAGCCGAGCCGCTACGGTTTTCCGACTACAGTTCCGCGCCTTGATGACCTTGGTCCATCGATGACCTCGCGACAAAGGCTCGCGACCATGAGGGAAAGAAGACTCCGGGCATGCCAGAGAGCCTTGAACGGATGCTCCAGGAGCTTCGTGGCAAGGGCTTGCTCGAGTCGACGGGTTCGTTCACGGTTGACTTCGACCGGGCTCTCCTCCACCAGAGGGCCCGTCGTCTGGCCGATCCCTCCTTCTTTGTGCTCAAGCTGGTTCAATGGGCGGTCGCTTCTCAGGCCACCCGCATCGAGGTGACGTGCAGTCGGCGTTCGGTGGTCTTGCAGCATGACGGACTTCTGCCTACCTCCGAAGAGCTCGCCCGCCTGTTGTCCTACGCGACCTCGGCGAGCTGCGAGCCAATCCGCGAGCTGGCCGTTGGGGTGAACGCGGCGCTAGGACTCCCGGCCAAGGTTTCGGTCCTCGCCACCGGCTCCAATGGCGGAAGACTGATGAACCTGTCGCCAACCGCCCCACCCGAGCTGCTCGGACTGCCATCGACGGGGGACTCTTCCGGGGTACGGATTTCGAGGGTCAGCGTCCGGCGTTCCCTGCCCTGGCACGTCCTCAAGGGCCCGGAGGCCCGGCTGGTTGAGCAACGATGCCGATGGGCGCCTGCCACTCTGGTGGTCGACGGGAAGCCCGTTCCCCGTCATGGATGGTTTGGGAGCCCGAGCAATCCCGCCAGGTCGAAGGTTCCGCGCATCTCCCTGGGCTGGCACGACGTCAAACACAACCAGAGATTCTGTCATTCCGTCCCGATCGATCACCATGTGCTCGAGCTGCGATTCCACCAGTTGGCTCTGAATCGGGACCGTTTCTGGCTTCTGCCTAGCTGCGCGACGCAGGAGCGCGAGGGTTTCTGGGACTCTTGCTCGGCTCAGGCCGAGTCGAGCCTCTTCCCCGGCTACGCGCTGGCGCTGGCATTGCCCGCGAACGCGCCCGAGCAAGACGAGGGAAAGGCAGTCCTCCACCTGGTCTGGCGGGGTGTGATTCTGCAGGAGGTCGAGCTTGATTCCCCCCTGGCCGGCGTGGTCGGTATTCTCTCAGCCCAGGACATGACGTTCGACCTCTCCGAGTTCTCGGTCGTTCGAGACCAGGCCTATGCCCGCATCATGGATCGCGTTTGTTCCGAGCTCGCCTCCCTGCGTCACTGGCTCTCCCCATCCAGGGGGAGGGTAACCGATGCCATTGCCCGCGTCGTCGAGTTCGAGTACCGTAAGAATCCCCACAAGTTCGAGCCGGCAGGGGATGGACGGACCACCTGGCGCCGGGTGTCCGCACCCGATGAGTGGTTCCAGGTCGACTTCCCGGGGCAGCCTCAGCCGACGCTGGCACGATCCGACGTACTTTACCGCTTCGCGCACAGAGAACGCGAGTTCAATCTTGCCCTGTTTCGTCTCGAGGAAAAGGAGCTGCGGGTCATCGACCGCGTCGACCTGTGGGCGTTCACCCTGGACAAACTGAGGCTGCCGGTTGGCTCCCTGGTGGAGAAGGGCGCTCTCAGGACGATTCGTACCGACAAGCTGGGGGGCATCCGTTGTGAGCAGGTCTGTGTCCTTCGGCTCAGCAGCGCGAGCATCGTGCTCAAGTCCGTGGTGGACTCCCGCCGGCTGCGGCTCGTGGTGCTCCAGGTCCAGGCCGGCCCCGGACAGACGCTTGAGCGCAAGGAGACCGAGGTCGAGCAGTTCTTCGTCTCCTTGAAGTTTCGGTCGTGATCGCGGGCTGGTGTCTCAGTCCTTCTTGTAGGGGACCACGTTGTAGGCGATTTCCATGCTGGACGGCGTTCGGATGATGGTCCGCTCGATCACGTCCAGGAATCCTCCTCCGTAAAGGCGCGCGGGGGACTCGAAGACCCGGGCCTGGCCGGGACCTGGACCGTTGTCGGCGTAGGGGCCGGCCTGGCCGTTGCGGGAGATCTGCTCGGCCATCTCGGCACCGAAGTCGGGCGCCTTCTGGCCCTGCTCGAGCCAGTGCTCCACGTGGAGCTTGGCATCAGGCCGGCCATCTGCATCGTGGTCGATGGCGGCGTGGCCCTCGGGCGTCGAGGTCAGCAAGGCCCTTTTCTGCACAGTGAAGCGGGCTTCGATTCCGCCGTCCTCGGTGGCCTGAAAGGCGAAGTCGACCACCGGGTGGGTGAGGCCGGGGGGAAGCTTGAAGAAGCTGATAAAGCGAGGCTTTTCCTCGGTCGAGCCAGCCGCCTCGGCCCCCGAGACCGGTCCGTTCTTGCTCGCGACCAGAGCGGCCAGGTCGCGGTACACCAGGGCGCTGGAGCCGTTCTCCGAGGTTGATCCCAACTGGCGGTCGACCTCGGGGTTGAAGTCGCCCGAGTTGTCCAGATCAGCGTAGGCATAGATCTTGGTTTGCCGCACGGGGACCGCGTAGGTGGTCTGGAAGTAGTTCTCGCTGATCATTCGCATCGGCTTTTCCTCCTCGGGCTCGCTGCTTCGAGCTTAGCGCGGGCCACTGAAAGAGGTCTGAACGTCTTCCAGGCCCCGCTCGTAGAGCCACAAGAAGCCCGCCAGGGCCAACGGGCCGGTGACCGCCGCCCCGCTGATCAGCCCCTCAACGAAACCTCGCGAGCGACGCGGCGACAGAGCGAGCTGCACCAGGCTGACCAGGGCATCCACGGCCGCCAGCCGGGTGGCCAGGGCGGCGGCTTTTCGCCGCTCGACCAGGTCGCTGGTGGTGCCCACTCTCCAGAGGGCTCCGGCCTGCAGCCAGTCGTACAGGGTCCAGCCCCAGGCCGGGGCCAGACCGCCGAAGAGATGGGCGTGGGAGAGCAACACCCCGCTCCAGAGTGTCATGCCCGCCGCCAGGGCCGGGAAGAGGGCCGGGTTGACCTGGGCTACCCGGGGGGCCAACTGGCGGGTGACCACTCGAGTCGCGAAGCGGGGCAGCCAACCGCCGCTGAAGGCCATCAGCACGGCCCGCACGGTGAAGACGTGCACCCGGCGATAGCCCACCAGGTAGACCGGCTCCCAGGCGTCGGGCATGAACTTGGAGCGAAAGGCGCGGATGCCGTGAAAGCTGTAGAGCCACGACATGGAGCGCAGGCTGAAGTTGAAGAGCCGGTCCAGGATGGGGTGCGGGTAGCGGCTCGCCCGGCCTTCGCCCAGCCCGGACAGAGCCACCATCCCCAGGGAGACGTAACCCACCTGCTCGCGCTCGAACGAGCTCATGGCCAGGTCGATCAGAGCCTCCGAGGCGCCCGGTGCGCTGCCTCGCAGCACCAGCAGATCGTCGAGCAGCCAGCCGCCCCGGGCGTAGATGGGTACCCCCACCAGCAGGCCCACCAGCCCCGAGGGGTCTCGAGCGATGAAGAAACGTCGCTCGCCCAGGTGCGAGAAAAGGTCGAGCGTGACCATGAAACGCATGGGTGGCATGGCGTGGCCCGCTTCCCAGGCCCGCACCAGGGCTTCAGCCTGCTCGCGCAGGGCTGATCCGGTTTGCAGCTCTTGCCAGGGCACCTCGCGCACGCTGACCCCGGATTTGACCGCCCGCCGGAGGCGCCGGCGCAGGTCGGGGGAGGAGCGGAGCTTGCGGCTCCAGTTGCGCGGATCCCATGCCGGCTGCTGGCCGATCTGAAGCCAGTCCCAGGGGCCCGCGGCCAGCTGGTCCACCAGCCCGTCGGAGCTCCCGAAAAAGGCCGCGCCGCGGCCCTGTCGGCGCGCCTCGCGGGCCCACTCCAGGGCCGCCTGCTCGACCTGCTCGGGGGGGCAGAGAGGTGCTCCCACCGCCACCCAGTAGCCGCCGCTGTCGACATAGGCCACGGCGGCGCTGCCCTCGGGGTTGAGCCAGTATTCCAGGCCCGGCTCGAGCATCTCGAAGGAGTAGACGTTGGAGCCATGAGCCCGCAGCAGCTCGAGCAGGCGCTCGTTCACCGTTGCCGGGCCGCGATTTTTTCGGCTTCGGCCGCCAGGGCGGCGCGCAGCTCGGGCGGCTCGAGCACCTCGACGTTGCTCAGGCCCAGCAGCCAGCGGAGCATGCGCAGAGGGGCCTTGACCTGCAACTCGACCAGCTCGCCCTCGACCTTCTGGGTCGGATGGCCGGGATTCTCCTCGAGCAGGCGGGCGAGCTCGGGCGTCACCTTGAGGAGGACCCGTTGCGGAGGGGCGTCACCCACGTCGAAGCTGTGAAACACGGCTGAGCCGGTATCGAAGTCCTGCGGTCGCTCGTGCTTGACTCCGCTGAGCTTGAGCGAGTGCATGCGGGCCAGCTTGAAAGTGCGTTGCTCTCCGCGCAGGTGGTCAAAACCCACCACGTACCAGTGATCTTGCAGGAAGAAGACGCCCCATGGGTCCAGCCGCCGGGCCACGGGCTCTTTGCTCTTGATGGAACGGTACTCGATGTCGAGCGATTCCTTGCGACGGTAAGCCTCCAGGGTCAGGCGCAGGAACTCGGAGGAGAAGGCGTGCTGGTCCGGACCCACCTCGACGGCCTCCTCCAGGTCCACCAGGGTGCGGCGCGTGATGGCCTGGGCCGACCCGCGCAGCTTCTCCAGTGCGCTCTGGGCGGCTTCCGGAAAGGTGCCTCGCTTGGCCAGGGTGCGGCAGGCCAGAAACAGGGCCCACATTTCCTCCACCGTGAGCGGGGGCGGGGTCAGGTAGCCATCCGAGTCGAGCTGGTAGCGCCCGTCACGAGGCTCGAGCGAGCAGCAGAGCCAGTCGCGCAGGTCGGCCAGGTCGCGCTGGATGGTGCGCTTGTCCTTGCCGAACGCTTCGGCCAGCTCCTCCAGCGAATAGGAGCGCGAGCGCAGCATCAGGCTCAATCGATTGAGTCGGGCCGCTTTGGCTTGATTTCGATCCCCAGCCATGGGCGCCCCCTTCGCAGGTCAGGCGGGCGCTTCCCTCTCAGCGGCGAGCTCCAGGAAGCTCATACTTGTCGTAATACTCTCGATAGGGCTCCCCGTAGTAGTCGCGATAGGTCGTTCCCGGAGGGGTCCCCGAGGGCTTAAAGCCTCCAATGGTATCCGCGACGTCCTTCTTGGGTCCGAGCGTCCGGAACGGGCCCCTGTCCACCCCGGAGACTTCGATCTGCTGGCCGGTTCTGCGCAGGAACTCGTCCCGCACCTGGGCGTTGAACTCGTTGGCGTGGGCTTCGTCCGCCAGGCGCCGGTCGACGTTGCGACGCACGTACTCGGATTCACGCCGGTGCTCGATCTGACGATCGCTGGTCCCGGTGGGGTTGCCCGGCGGCACGTAGGGATGATTCTTGGCGTGGTTGCGTGCGTAGTCGAAGTGTCCCAGCTCATGGGCGATGGTGCCAAGTCGGTCGGCATCGGTGGTCTTGCGGCCGTGGGAGTCGGTCAGGATGCCGATGACGGGAGGCTTGCCGTCCCGGAAGTAGCCGCCGTCCTGACCGTCGACGAACTGGCCTCCCTCTCGCCGGAAAGCCTCCAGGGCCTTTCGGGCCGCGGGCGAGCCCGCCGCCAGCCTGTCGGCCAGGGCGTTGAACTCGCGGGTGGCAGCGGCGCGGCGCTCGCGTTCGGCCATGGTGCCCTCGCTTTGCGGGCGGGTCGATTCGGCCTGGCTACCGCCTCCGAACAGAGAGCCCACCTTGCTCTTGAAAGACTGGTAGAGGTCCCCGATCCTCTGGGTGATGGAGGTGTCCTTGCCCTCCGAGCCGCGGGCGGCTTCCCCTCCATTGCCGGGAGCCTGCACGGAGGGGCCAGCGGGTCCCTGGCCGATGGCCTGGCCACCCTTCTCCTCCTGGCTGCCCGGGCCTTTGGAAGGCTGATCGGGGGAGTCGCTGGCCTGGACGCCCGAGGTGCTGCGCTCCAACCCCCCGGCGTTGTCGCCATAGTTGTCGCGCAGGCCGTTGAGCAGGCCGCCCAGGCCCTCCTGTCCCTTCGCCTGGCCCTGGTCCTTCGTCTGCCCGGCGCCGGTGAGCTCGCGAGCCTCGGACCCGAGCTGGACGCGGTCAGCCGAACCGGCCTGCCTGGTCTGCTGGGGGGCCTGGTCACGGCTCTGGCGGGTCCCCCCGGCATCGCGCGTCTGGGTGCGCTGGGAAGTGCTTCCCTGGTTGGCGGCTCCGGCTTTCTGGGAGGATCCGGACTGAGTCCGACCCGGGCTCTGGCTGGACGGATTGGACGACCGGTTGGCTGGCCGGCTCGATCGGCTGGATGAGGTGGAGTTGCTGGACTTCTTGACCGTCGACATTGTTTGCTGTCCTCCCTGTGGGCTCTTACTGGGAGGGTAGCAGCCGGATCGGGGCAGCATTTTTCCGGGTTTCGATCAGTTTGTGAAGATTGTGAACTCGCTGTAAACGGGTTGCGTCAGCGCGAGGCCATGGCCAGGCGCACGCCGCCCACCACGAAGTAGCCGTGGGCGGCTCCCACCGCCGGTCCAGCCGCCAGGGCGGCGCTGGCCTGGGCGGCCAGGCGAGCGCCCTTGTTGCGGGCAAAGGCTTCCACCTCGCCCTCGTCGTTCATCACGTAGAGCACCCCGTGGCGGTCCACCTGAGGGCCGGAGCTGAGGCGCCGCTCGGCGTCCAGGCGCCAGGTTTCCTGTCCATCGGCGGGGTTGACGGCCAGAAGCTTGCCCTGGCGGGTGCTGAAGTAGTACTGCCCGTCCGGGCCCGGAGCCGGCCCCAGCACGTCGTCGCGAGGACCGGGCTTGACCTTCCATCGGTCCTTCCCGCTCTGCGGGTCGAGCGCCGTCACGCCGCCGTCGAGCTTGACGAAGACGGCCCCGTCACCGCCCACCCAGGGCTCGCTGTGCAGGCTGCCCCGCAGAGGGATGCGCCGCTCCTCGCTTCCATCGCCCCCGTTCAGCACCACCAGCGGCAGCTTGTCGCCTCCCAGCAATCCTACGTAAATCTTGCCATCCGGCCCGACGGCCGGGGCGGCCCGGGCGTAAGCGCCGGTTTCGGCTTTCCACAGCTTCTTGCCGGTCTCGCCGTTGATCGCATAGACGGCCCCTCTGGTGGTGCCGAAATAGACCGTACCGTCCGGACCCACGCTGGGCCCGGCCCGGCCGAAGCTGGTGCTCTTGTCGCGGTTGGGGAAGCTCCAACGTTTCTTGCCGGTGGCCACGTCCAGGGCGGTGATGGCTTTGTCGTCGGCCTGCAAGAGCGTTTTTCCGTCGGGGGTCAGAGTTTGCCAGCAGTCCGAGAACCAGAACCCGGCTTTCTCGGTGTTGAGCACTTCCTTCTGGGCCCCGTCCAGGCTGTCGAGGCGGGCCAGGCGGCCCTGATAGCCGATCAGCACCGTGTCCTCCACCGGGGAGGCGTAAAAGGTGCCCTTGACCGCGAAGGGGCGCTGGTCTTCCTCGATCAGCTCCTCCGGCTGGCACGACCAGAGCCGATGCGGATCGGCGTCCTTGATGCTGCTCAGTGCCCGGGTGGCGGCGCCCAGTTCCATGGGCTCAGTCTAATCGAGGGGGCTGAAAGAACTCTACCAGGACGACGGTAGTGTCGTCTTCGGGCAATTCGCGGCCGGCATGGCTGAGGCTGGCCTGAACCAGGCGGTCCACCATCTGCTCCGGAGGCGCGTCCAAGGAGCCCTTCAGGGTTTGCGAGACCCCCTCCAGAGTGAACAGCGTGTCGGTCTGGTCGCGAGCCTCGGTGACTCCGTCGCTGAAGAGCACCAGCCGATCGCCGGGGTGGAACTCGGTCTTGATCACGTCGTGCTGGATGTCGGGGTAGCCGAAGCCGAGGAACAGGCCACCCGACTCGATGGTCTCGAGCGTTCCCGAGTCGCCTCGAAGGAGCATCGGGAACGGGATCCCGCCGGCGACCGCAACGGTAAGGGTCTGGCTGCTCGGGTCTACCTCGACGAAGGTCATGGAGACCTCCTTGCCTTCAGCCGACAGCAGCTCGTCAGCTCGGGCCAGCGCCTTCTCCGGCTCCAGCGAAGTCCAGCTGGCATCCTTCTTGAGCACGCTGAGGATCTGCTGGCGCTCAGCCGAGCCTTTAGCCCCGTGGCCCTCGGCGTCAAGCAGCCAGATGGCGGTGCTCCCATCCTCGCGGGGAGCCACCTCGAATCCATCGCCTGATTGTCCAGGCTCGGCTGGCCGCACCTGGGCCACGACGTGAAGACCGGGAGCGCCGGCTCGAATGATGGGATCCACACCAGCAGGTTCGACATCCCTCCGCCTGGGCCCCCCAAAAGGGAGAGTGTAACACTCCGTTCACGGTTGCCCGGTCGGGCCTGACTATACTGGCGCCACACACAGATATCTGGAGGGACTTGTCATGGCCGTGAACACTCTCGCCCCGCCGCGCCTCGGATGGATCCGGGGACAGGCCAACGGGGCTTCGCTTGATCTCAGCTTCAATCGG
>CAZWUN010000235.1:0-8639 GCA_964637145.1 uncultured Burkholderiales bacterium | reverse complement strand
TGTGGTCGTAGGTGACCGGTCGATCGGTGTTGGCCAGGCTGGTCTTGTGGGGACCACAATAGGCGATGACGTGCCCTTTGGTCTCGTCGAGAATGTAGGCGTATTCGTTGGGAGCCAGGATCAGATCCCGTTCGCGGCTTTCAGACATCAGGCAAACCCCCGTTCAGATTCCCAGGGTTCTTTGGCGCCAGCAGCGCTTTTCCCGCGTTGAAAGCACTTCAGGGCTCACTGAGCAGCAAAAGGGCGAGCAGAGCAGAGCGCACCGGCATCTGGGCGGGCAGACAGTGCTCCTCCAGGGAGTGGGCTCCATCCCCCACCGCTCCCAATCCGTCCAACACGGCCGTGACCTGGCTCAGCGAGCTCCCGTCCGAGGAGCCTCCCGCCCATCCCCCCTCGAGCTCCAGGCCCAACAGCGATCCCAGCGCGCGGGCTCGCTCGAACAGCTCCAGGTTGCGTGGGGTGGGCTCCATGGGGGGGCGTCCCCAGCCTCCCTGGACTTCCAGGCTGACTCCGGGCACCCGCGCCTGCAGCGAGCGCAACCTTCGCTCCACCCGCTCGGCCTCTTCGTGGTTGGGAACCCGCACATCCACATCGGCACTGCTGTGGGGCGCCACCACGTTGGGGCGGAGACCTCCATCCACCACCCCCACGTTCACCGTCACCCCGCGGCTCAGGTCGTTGAGCTGGAAGAGATCCTGAATCACGTAGGAGAGCTCCAGGATGGCGCTGGCGCCCTGCTCCGGGCTCAGGCCGGCATGGGCCGGGATGCCCTTGATCGTCACCCGAAAACGCCCCCCTCCCTTGCGGGCCGTCTTCAACTTGCCGGTGGAGCCCAGCGAGGGCTCCAGCACGAAGGCCCTGGTCGCCCGCCGGGCCAGTTGCAGCAGCAAACGTGCCGAGCGGGGGCTGCCGATCTCCTCGTCGCCGTTGATCACCACCACCAGGGGCAGGGCGGGAGAGAGCTCCAGGGCGTTCAGGGCCTCCAGGGCGTAGACCATCTGCACCAGACCGGCTTTCATGTCGTAGACCCCGGGGCCGCGCAGGAGCTCACCCCGTCGCTCCACGGGAAAGGTCTGAAGGGTGCCCACCGGCCAGACCGTATCGGCGTGGCCCACCAGCATCTGCCAGGGGGCGCGGGCCGGAGAGGAGGTGGCCACCAGCGCGCCAGCCGAGCGGCTCTGGCGCATGCCCAGCCGGCTGAGGCGCTCGCTTAGCAGGTCGTAGAGAGGCTCCAGGCGAGGCGGCTCCTGGGACGGCGTCTCCAGGCTCGCCAGCTGGATCAAAAGCTCCTCCATGGCGGAGGCCCGCTGCTCGAGCCAGCCGTTCAGCGCGTCAGCGATGGAAGCCTTTGGGGAAGGGGAAGGCATGGCTTTCACACAGGATTGCGAAGCGCCCCGGCTGCAGGTAAACCAGCATCGGGTCGTGGGCGATGGCGTCGTGATCATCTTGCTGGGCCCGCCGCAGAGCGATTTCGTCCACCTCGGCGTGACGGATCACGCCGGCGATCAGGCTGTTGGGCCCGAAGCCGTCCACGATCCGGTCGAGCTCGCACTCGAGAAAGAGGTAGGCGCCCTGGAGCAGGGGGCAGCCCAGCCGGCTGCCCTCCAGGGTGCTCAACACGGCCAGCGAGGGCTTGGGGGCCTCAGGTCCGTCCCCGCAGCGGGGGGCGGCCGCCAGCGAGGTCTGCAGCACCTGCGACGGCCTGGGGAAGCTGACCCCGAAGCGGCCGTCGCGCTGGATGTTGCGATAGGTGGCGTGCTCGGGCGAGCAGACGAAGCCGAAGTAGTTGTCCCAGCTCAGCGGCATGGCCAGATGCTTGGGTGCCATGTCCACTGTGGTGTCGGCATGCCGGGTTCCGATCAGCACCAGCGGCGCCACCACGAAGAACTTGGACCAGATGGGCTGGGAGAGGTCGAGCTCGATCATGGCAGCCCCAACTTGCTCTTGAGCAGGTCTTTCACGAGCGGATGAGAGGACTCGTCCAGAATGTTGACGGTGGGCACCCGGGTCAGGCGGGTGGTCAGCTCGATGCCCGCGCTGGTGTTGGCACAGACTCCGCAGATCAGGTCGGGGGTACGCTGGAAGGCCACCATCACCCCCAGGGCGGCGTAGGGATCGGAGGCGCACAGCACCAGCATCGCGATGCGATCCCCCAGCGCCTCCAGAGCGATCTCGCCGTTGTAGGGCTCGAGCGGAGAGGAGCCGACCTCGGCCACCACCACGTCGGCCTCCAGGAGGGACATCCGGGTGAGGAGCTGCTCGATGGCCGGGCGGAAATCCTCCGGGGGGATGACCGTGGAAGGCAATCCCACGTCCACAAAGTCAAAGATGGCGTCAGCCCCGGCATCGTGCAGGCTCAAGATATCGCGGTAGCGACCTGCGCCGGTAAGCTTGGCAGCCACCACGTGCCGCTCGAGCTCTTTGAGCATGCGCACCAGCACGCGGGCGGCGGTGGTCTTGCCGGCCGACATGCTGGTCCCTACCAGCAGCACCACCGGCACCCCCAGCGGACGCTGAGGAACAGCCCCCACGTAGTCGCGCATGCTGGCCTTGGCCCCCTGCACCAGCACGTGGCCCTGGTAGCGCAGCACCGGCAACTGACCGAGGTAGGGTGACTGGGAAGTAATCCTGCCCAGCAGGCCGGCCGGCGTCATCAGGTCCATCAGGCCGTCTTCCCCGATGTCGCGCCAATCTCCCACCGCCTCCAGGGTGGCGGCCCGACTGCCCAGCGCCCCCAACAGGCGGTCGCCGCGAATCACGTCGATCAGTCGCCCGGTATCCAGCTCCACGCGGGAGAGCGGCCCGCCGGCGGTGACGAACTCGCCCACCACGAAGTCGGCGGTCTGCCACTCTTGCCGGGGCAGCTCTTCCAGGGTCAGGGGCTCGCGAATGCTGGACAGCCGGGCCAGCGAGCCAAGAAAGATTTTGTGCTGAGCAGCCACGAGCCCAGTTTAGCCGGCTACTCGAAGTCGGCATATGACCGGTGTCATACCCCCGGTGGCCCTCAGCAGGCATGGTGGAATCGTGAAGTCCGAGCGAGCCTATCGGTGGGTGGCCCTGGCCCTGTCGGTCCTGGTGGGGCTGATGCTGGGCTGGCTGCACGCCCTGCGCGCTCTGGAGGCCCTCGAGCTGCGAGCCCTGGACGGCCTGCTGGCCACCCGCTCCGAGCTGCCGGTCGACCCCCGCATCCGCATCGTCGAGCTGGACGAGGCCACCCTGGCCACGGTGGGCCTGCCCCAGGTACTCTGGAGGCGAGCCTGCGCCCGGGTGGCGACCGCCCTGTTGGAAGGTGGGGCGCGGGTGGTGCTGCTGGATTCGCTCTTCCCCCGCTCCTGGCACAACCTTCCGGCCGACAGCCCGCTGGCACTGGAGCTGGAGCAGGCCGACCTGGAGCTGGGCCAGGTGCTGCTCTCGGGCCAGGTAGTGCTGATCGACTTTGACCGCGGTCAGGCTCAACCCCGTCCGGGCTCGAGCGAGGTGCTCTACTATGCGGCCGATTCACGGGGCAACGTGGCCCTGGCCAACCTGATCACCGACCCCGACGGGGTGGTGCGCCGCCTGCCCCTCTACGCCGACGATTCGGGCCGGGTGCGCTTCGTAGCCGGAAGGCTGGCCGAGCTGGCCGAGAACCAGCCTCTGAAGCTTGGAACCGATCAGCTCAGTTTCGAGGGTCGGGGCTTTCCCACCGAAGCGGGGAGCCTGCGGGTCAACTACCCCGGCCCGGGCGGGGTGACCTTCCCCAGCCTGTCGTTTGCCCGCCTGCTGCGCCGGGTGGAAGCGGGAGAAAAACTCTCCGAGCTGGCCGGCACCATCGTTCTGGTGGGACCGGGAGCCCTGCAGTTCCAGGACTTTGTGACCACCCCCATCGATCGTTTTCGGGGCCGACACACGGCCGGGGTGGAAGTGCACGCGGCCGGGCTGAACACTCTGCTCACCGGCGCGCCCCTGCGGCGCGCGGCTCCCGGTCTGGCTTTTGGCCTGGTGCTGAGCCTGGCCGTGGTGGGTGGCCTGTGGTCAACCTACCCCCCCCTGCGCGCGGCCGCCCTGGGCCTGGCGTTCTCCTTGCTCACCCTGACGGGGCTGGCCATGACGCTGCTCGGCCAGGGGCTCTGGATTCCCCTGGCGGCGGGCTGCCTGAGCCTGAGCGGCGGCTGGCTGATCGACCTGGGCTGGCGCCAGGCCACTCTGGAACAAAGCCGCCGCCAGCTCAAGCGCATCTTCGGGCGATTCGTCTCACCCCAGGTGATGCAAACCTTGCTCAAGCAGCCCGCCAACCTGGCCGTGGGAGGCCGTCGAGCCCGCATCACGGTGCTGTTCTGCGACATCAACAACTTCACGCCCACCTGCGAGGGACGGCCGCCCGAAGAGGTGATCACCATGCTCAACCGCTTCTTCCAGGCCATGGTGGAGGTGATCTTCGCCCATGGAGGCACGGTCAAGCAATTCGCCGGAGACGAGATCATGGTGCTCTACGGGGCGCCTGACCCGGTGGAGGACCACGCCGCCCGGGCCGTGCGCACGGCGCTGGCCATGGTGGCCCGGCTCAAGCAGATGCGCGAGCAATCCAGCGAGAGCGGATTCTACGAGGTCAAGATCGGCATCCACACCGGCGACGTGGTGGTGGGCAACGTGGGTTCGGAGGAACGCTCGGAGTACGCGGCCGTGGGCGACCCGGTCAACCTGGCCGCCCGCATCGAGTCGCTGGCCAAGAGCCTGGGAGCGGTCATCCTGGTCAGCGACGTGACCCGGCACGAGGCCGCCCTCGAGCAACTCGGCTGGCGTTCGCTGGGACTTCATCATTTCAAGGGAAAACAGCAAGAAATGCAGGTTTGGGAGGTCGAGCAGCCGTGAGAAAAGTCATCCTTGCTCTTTTAGTGGTGGGAGTCGTCTGGGCTGCCCAGCGCGTGGCCGTACTGACCGACGTGAGCGGCAATGTCTATCTATCCGGCCCGGCCGGACGCACACCTGTCAAACTGCTGCGGGTGCTGGAAGCGGGACAGCAGCTCGAACTCGATCCAGGAGCCCGGGTGGCGCTGGCCTGCTACTCGGACGGGCGGACCGATCTGGCCACCGGCCCCTGCCGCCTGGAGGTCGCCCTGGATCGAACGCGGTTGCTGGAGGGCTCACCCGGTCAACTCAAGAGCCTCCCCCCCAGCCGTTCCAGGGCCCTGGTCCCCCGAGGCGAGAATCTCGAGCGGCTGGGCGGAAGCATGCAGGCCTACCTGGACGTCAACAAGGTCGCGATCCCGCCCCCCTTCCTGTGCCAGATGGGGGTCGTCTTCTCTGGTCAGAAACGCTTCCTCAGCCCCCCGCTGTTCCGGACCAAGGCCATGAGCCCGGCCCAGTTCAGAATCTTTGATTCGGATGGGAAGGAGCTCTGGGAGAAGCGAACCGACAAGGCCCAGGTTCGCGGCCCCAGGCTCCCCCCGGGCAGCTACACCGTCAAGGCGGTGGACGAGGGAGGCGTCGAGAGCGAGCTGGCCTTCGAGGTCCTCGCGGCCTCGGAGGCGGAGCAGGTTGGCCTGGCTCGCAAGGATGCGAACGCCGCCCTCAAGGCGCGCAAGGATGACCTTTCGCCCCACATGCTGCTGATCGGGGTCTATCTCGAGCACGGGTTGCTCGGTGAGGCCTGGGACGAAGCCGCCAGGGTAACCAGGATGCGTCCCGACGATCCCCAGTCGAAGGCCCTCACGCGCAGCCTGGGCGACCTGCTCTGGCCCCCACCCCGCATGCCCTGACGGCAAAGGTAGGCCAGCGCTCCGTCCCGAAGCCGGTGTCGTGATCACCCTGCACGACCCCCGCTATCTCAACAACCTCCCCACCCGCTGGCCGGACGTCATCGGCGCCGCGCCCTCCCTGGAGGAAGGCCTGGTGGAGCTGCGAGCCCACTACGCCGGGCTCAACGCCTCCCTGCGAAGGCTGATGAATCGCATTCGCAACACCGAGTCGGCCGGAATCGACCCGCTGGCTCTGGCCGTGGCCGAGCTCGATCCCGAGAGCCCCCTTGGATTGCCGGGCTACCGCGAAGTGCGCCGCCAGCTCGAAGCCCTGGTAGGGCGCTGCACCGAGATCCTGCGCGAGGCCCCCCTGAGCACCGAGGAGTGGCTCCGCCACATCGCCGTGGTGGTCAAAACCTTCGAGCTGGCCCACGCCACCGCCGGCAACTTCTGCGACCCCGGCCCGCGGGCCCGTCTGGGCGAGACTTTCATCCCCCTGGACGAGCCCGGCAACGTGCTCGACCAGACCAACCTGGTCTACTACCGCCTGCGCGGCTCCACCATCTACGAAGACTTCATCACCGCCGTCAGCCACGATCCCCTGCAGGCGCAAGCCGACGCCATGCGCTTCTGCTCCCAGGTCGGCAATCTTCCCGACCCCCTCCGGGTCCTGGAGGTCGGCGTGGGCGGCGGCCAGTACGCGGCCGACTTCCGGGCCGACTGCGCCCGCCGCCTGGGCCGTCCGGTGCACTACTGCATGGGCGACATCTCCCCCGCCATGCTCAAGGACGCCCTGGCCCACAGCCCCACCTCGCGCGACATCGAGGTGCTGGGGCTGGACGAGCTCAACCGCCTGGCCCCCTACGCCCTGCAGCGCCACAACGAGCTCTTCACCGACCTGCCCTGCGCCGCCGTGCTCTACGCCGATAAGAAGGGCAAGCTGTATCGCGCCACCGTGCGGGGAACCTTCCCCGAGGCCCTGCTCACCCCCGAGGTGAGCGCCGAGAAGCTGCACACCTGGCTCGCGGCCGGTGAGCTGGAGCCGCTGGGGCGCTTCGGGGTGGAGACTCTGGAGCACGTCGACTGGGAGGTGCGCTTTGAGCCCTTCGAGTGCGATGACCCCGCCCTGAAGGGCCTGTCGGACGTGCTTTTCTCCTACCAGAACGGGCCGGCCCGCTTCTTCCGCGAGTCGCTCGAGCGAGCCCACTACCTGCGAATCGTCGACTACGGCATCCCCGACCTGAGCGGCGCGGCCCGAACCTATGAGGAGGCGGTGCAGGTCATCCGCCGCTATGGCGCCTCGGCCACCCGCGACCTGCTCTTCGACATGTTCGCGCGCATCGCCCAGGAGGCCGGCCGACCGGCCCGGGTAGTGCGGCTGGAGCAGTTCGTGGCCGAGACCACCGGCCAGCACCCGGTCTTCCTGCGCCTGCTGGCCGGAGTAGAGGGCACCAGCCACGTCTCGCGGGTGGTCAGCGGCGCGGCCGCCCCCTTCCCGCTCAAGTCGCTGCTCCACTATGAGGCGATAGCCCGCCTGGCCGACACCATCGACGACTATCCGGCCTTCCTCGACCGCCTGCAGCAGCAGGGCTGGGTTCGCCTCAGCATGCCGGGGGTGGACTGGCCGCACGTCAACTCCAACCTGGAGAAGCTGGCCATCGACCTGGATTTCGAGGTCAACGCCATCTTCCGCCGGCCTGCCATCGAGCTCCTCAAGGACCATGTTCCCTGGTTCACCGACGAGCCGCTCAAGCGAAAGCTGACCGACGAGCTGGTCGAGCTGGGGTTTGCCCGGGAGGCGGTGGTGGAGGAGTTGCGCAACCCGACCTTCGGGCGCTTCTGGGTGCTCGAGGTCGGGCCGGCCGGCAGCACCCTCTGACCCCGTTCAAAATTCGGTAACCTGGGGGCAACAGCCGGGCAACAGCCCGGCAAGGCATTGTTCACCTGTGACAGGTAGGCTTAAGCCAGCAGCCGGCGAATCTCTGCTAGCACAGGAGGACACCTTGAGCGACTACGAGCGCTTGCGTCGAGAAATGCAGGCCAACTTCGAACTGACCTGGGGAAAGCTGGCCGACCACGACCGGCGCTTTGACGAGCAGGGAGCCACTTTGCGAGAGCACGGAGAGTTGCTCAAGGAGCATTCGGCCAAGCTCGACGAGCACTCGGCCAAGCTCGACTCGCATTCGGCCAAGCTCGACTCGCATTCGGCCAAGCTCGACGAGCACTCGGCCCGGCATGACGAGCATACGGCTCGGTTTGACAGACTCGACCGGCTGATCCCGATGATGCAGACGACCATGGATGCCGTCCTGGAGCTTCGTCAGGAGGTAGGCGAGCTGCGCCGCGAGATGCGAAGCGAATTTACGGCCGTCCGTTCGGACATTTCCGACCTCACCCGCCGTGTCGAGGTGCTGGAGAAGCGTCCACCGGCAGCCTGATCAGGCGTCGTTCAACCCAACACAAGCAAGGCTTCGGCGGCCCCCACCCGATACCCGGCAACGAACGCCTGCTGTAGAAGCTCAGAATAGCTCTCACTCTGCGCGCTCTGCTCATAGAGCTCGCGTCCCCGCTCCTGCTCTGCCGCCAGGATCCGCTCCAGGGCCGGCTTGCCCTTCAGGCGCATCTCCCGGCGCAACTCCTCCGCCTGACCCGCGATGCCGTCGCGCAGATCGACCGAACGCAGAGCCCAGGCGGTCACGGCACCAAAGCAACCAGCCGTCAGCCCGCCTTCCAGGAAGGCCAGGGCCGTTTCTCGGGCCTGCTCGGGCAGCTCGGGGCGCGACTTGATCTCGTCGAGCGCCTGCTGGCCCCCCTCCAGAGTCTGCTCCACGATGTCCTGGAAGACCGGCTCCCACTGCTGGCGGTCTTCCTTGAGCATGTCGATGAGGCCGGGGGCCGAGCTCTTGACCTCCTGGTAGAGGT
>CAZWUN010000234.1:0-8642 GCA_964637145.1 uncultured Burkholderiales bacterium | reverse complement strand
CGTCGCCCCCTTCGGAGCGGCCGTAGGCGATCAGGCGGCCGTCCTTGCTGGCGTAATACCAGTCCAGCGAGCTGGTCCCGTCGGCTGACCAGGTGTTGGGATCGAGCACCGTCCTTTCTGGCCCGTCGCCGTCGCGCAGGAACAGGACCGAGTGATTCTGAGTCCCCTGGCGACGGAAATAGAAGATGCGCTCTTTGCGGGGCGAGGGGGTGCTGAGCGAACCGATGGAGAGCAGCTCTTCCAGTCGTTTGTGAATGGCCGACCGGCCGGGATGGCCGTCCAGGGCGGTTCGCGTCAGGCGGTTCTGGGCCTCCATCCAGGCCACGGACTCGGGGCTGTCGCTCTCTTCGAGCCAGCGGTAAGGATCGATCAGTTCATGTCCGTGCAAGACCTCGCGGACCGGTTCGCGACGCGTTTCGGGGTAGGCGAGGGTGCTCTCGATGGCCATCTGTCAAGGTTTTGACGAGCGGGACAAAATCCTGCAGTATAGGGCCGTGCGCGCCTTGATCATCCATGGGGGTTTCAGCGAACGCGAATTGCCCGGCGAGAAGCTGGAGGGCATGCGCCAGGGTCTGTTGGACTGCGTGCGCCATTCGTGGGACTCTCTGGCTTCCCATTCGGCGCTGGAGACGGTGGTGGAGGCGGTTCGCTGGCTGGAAGACGACCCGCGCTTCAATGCCGGAACCGGCTCCAAGCTGCAGGCCGATGGTCGGGTCCGCATGAGCGCGGCCCTGATGGACGGGAGCTCTCGTTTGTTCTCAGGGGTGGTCAACGTGGAGCGGGTCCAGAACCCGATCCTGCTGGCCCGGCGCCTGCAAGGCGAGACGTTCACAGTGCTGGCGGGAGAGGGCGCCACCGCCTGGGCTCGCCAGCACGGCTTTCCGGACTACGAGCCGGTGGGGACCGTCCGCCCACCGGACAAGTCGGGCACGGTGGGGGCCTGCGCCCTGGACGACCAGGGGCGCCTGGCGGCGGCGACCTCCACCGGAGGTCGGGGACAGGAGACGGTAGGGCGGGTCAGCGACTCGGCCACCGTGGCCGGCAACTACGCCGACGCGGAAGGAGCGGTGAGCTGCACCGGGCTGGGGGAGGAGATCGTGCACGAGGCGCTGGCCGCCCGCCTGGTCTGCGGCGGTCTCGAGCGCTCCTTCGAGCAGGTCTTCGCCGACTGCCGCCAGCGCGACCGGCACTTCGGGGCCATCGGGCTGGACCGACAGGGGCGGCCCTATCGGGGCGAGTGTCAGGGGCGCCTGTTCTGGGCCCTCATCGAGGACGGGCAGGCCAGGGGGTTCTAAAGGCTACCCCTGGTTGTCTGGATCGGTCAGGGCAAACATCATCTCGGCCGAGACCAGGATCTCTTCGCCGACCTGGCAACTGACCGCGATCTTGCCCTTGTCGCCCCGGAAGTTGGTCATGCGGGCCCGGATGTCGAGATGATCGCCTGGCCGCGCGGGCCTTCCGAACTGGCAGTTGTCCACGGCCGCGAACAGGATGTTCTTGCCCCGGCCCTGGGGGGTCGACATGACCACCGTGCAGCCCACCTGGGCCATGCTCTCGATCAGGAGGCCCACCGGCATCTGGGGATCGTCGGGGAAATGGCCCTGGAAGAACTCCTCGTTGATGGTCAGCAGCTTGGAGCCGCGGGCCGTCTCCATCGGAACGACCTCGTCGATACGGTCGACAAGCAAGAAGGGATAGCGGTGCGGCAAGCAGTCGAGGATGTCGCGGATGTTCATCGGGTGGCCCTGGGTTTGTGTCATAGCGCCCGCGATTCCACACCGGGGAGGGCTCTCCCTTTGAGCGCAGAAGCTGCCGAGCGCTATGCAAGACGTTCATATTCTGTCGGCCAAACGCACTCCCATCGGGAAGTTCGGAGGCTCCCTGGCTAAAGTCACCGCCGTCGAGCTGGCCGTTGCGGCCGTCAAGTCGGCCATCGCCGAGGCCGGCATCGCGCCTACCGAGGTCGATTGCCTGATCCTGGGCCTGGCCCGCCAGGCGGGCAACGGTCCCAACCCCGCTCGCCAGGTTTCGGTGCGCGCGGGCCTGCCCCTGACCACCCCGGCCTATACCCTCAACCAGGCCTGCGCCTCGGGGATGGCCGCCATCGCCCAGGCGGCCGACAAGATCCGCTCGGGCGAATGCCGTTTCGTGGTGGCCGCCGGAGCCGAAAACATGTCCCGCGTGCCCTACCTGCTCGACGAGGTGCGCTTCGGCCAGAAGATGGGCCATCGCAAGCTGGTGGACGCGATGTACCAGGACGGCCTGTTCTGCCCGCTGGCCAACAAGATCATGGGCGAAACGGTGGAAGCCCTGGCCGGCGAGCTGGGCATCTCCCGCGCCGAGCAGGACGAGTTCGCCCTGCGCAGCCAGAACCGGGCCGAGGAAGCCGAGAAGGCGGGGCGCTTCGCGGCCGAGCGGATCACCCTGGAGGCGCTCGACCATGACGAGCATCCACGGGCGGGGACCACTCTGGCCTCGCTCACCAAACTCTCCCCCGTGTTCGCCAAGGATGGCACGTTGACGGCCGGCAACTCCTCGGGCATCACCGACGGGGCCTCGGCGCTGGTGCTCTCGGCCGAGCCCGGCTCAAACACCCTGGCTCGCTTTGCCGGAGCGGTGACGGTGGCCCTCGAGCCCGAGCGGATGGGACTGGGCCCGGTGCCGGCCGTGCGCCGCTATCTCGACCGCTTCGGGGGCAAGCTCGACGAGTTCGAGCTGGTCGAGATCAACGAGGCCTTCGCGGCTCAGGTGCTGGCCTGCCAGCGCGAGCTGAAGGTCGATCCCGAGCGATTGAACGTCAATGGTGGCTCCATCGCGCTGGGCCATCCCATCGGCTGCTCGGGCAACCGGGTGGTGGTCACGCTCCTGCACGAGATGATCCGCCGGGGCGCCTCCAGCGGCCTGGCCACGCTGTGCGTCTCGGGCGGTTTGGGGATGGCTCTGGGACTGCGCCGGTGATGCGCCTGCTGGTCCTTCTCTTTCTGCTTCTGTGGCCGGCCCTGGCGGCCCCCGAGTTTCGCTATACGGGTCTGCGCTGCAACACCATCCAGAACTCGGGTCCAAGCGCGCGCAAGATCGATCTGGTGATCGTGGGCGACGGCTACAGCGGCTCGGACCTCAATCGAGGCGGGGCTTTCGAGAAGGATGCTCGCGGCATGCTGAGCATGCTGTGGGAAGTGTCCCCCTTCGGCGACTACAAGGATCGGTTCAACGTGCACCTCATCCCGGTCGAGTCGAATACGAGCCGGCGGGTGCAGAACCAGAGTCCGGATCTCTTCGCCTTCGGCTCGGCCGTGGTCAGTCGCGACATGGTGCGCCTGGAGCGACGCAGCGAGGTGCTGACGGCGGCCAAGAACGCGCCGGACGTGGACATCGTGGTCACCCTGACCACTCTCAGCGGCCGGGCCACGGGCGGCAAGCTGCAGGATGGACGGCGCACGCTTCCCGCTCCCATCCTGACGCGCGATCGCTTCGGCGCCCTGGCCCACGAGCTGGGCCACAGCATGGCCGATCTGGGCGACGAGTATGACTCCGACTCCAAGCTGGCCGACCGCGAGGACTCCACCATGCCCTCGGGCGACTTCCGCCAGGCCAACCTGACTCGAGACGGCTCCATCGACCCCAAGAATCGCGAGACGGTGCGGGCCACGGCCAAGTGGGGCCACTTCCTGGACCTGCCCGACAGCTACCCCCTGGTCAGCGCCTACCAGGGCGGCTACTACCGCAGCGTGGGGGTGTGGCGCCCGAGCTTTCGCTGCGTGATGCGCTCGAGCCAGGGCTCTTCGTTCTGCCCGGTGTGCCACGAGGAGATGGTCAAGGCCATTCTGGCGCTATGCCAGGAGCCGTTTGACCACGACGCCTACCACCGGCGCCACCCGCTCAAGAAGTGGAAGTAGCGGGCCGCTCGCCTTGCAGCAGGATGGGGCGGTGCCAGCCTCCGGGGATCTTTCGCACCCCTCCCGAAGCCACCAGATCACGGATCTCTCCGGAGATCTCGCCCCACCGACCCCGGTCGAAGAGGACCTTGCCGTGGTCGGCTGCTTCCAGCAGGGTGAAGTGGAGCTGGCTGCGCATGAGCTGAAGCTCGCTGGGGGTATAGGGAAAGACCTCCACTCCCGGCGCCAGGTCGTTGAATCGCTCGAGGCGCTCGAGGAAGCGCTCGGAAGATTCCGAGGTCAGGCCCACCAGGAGATCGAGATCGCTTCCCCGACCTGCCTCCTGGCGCGCAGCCGAGCCGAAGAGGACGACGAAGGCCACCTGCTCGGAGTAAGCGGTGGATAGCTCCCTCATGAACTCTTCCAGCTTAGGGCGCAGGGGGGCGTAATTGAGCTCGGGCAAAGTCCAAGACAGCACGCGCGTCCTCCAATGATTCCTGAGCATCCTCCCGGTCATACTGCATGGCCGGGATGCCCCGGGTATATCGGGTCGGGATGTAGTGGCGGGTCAGGCGGCGACAGGCTGCCCGCACGGGCCCCGGCGGCCGGTAATGTGTCTCGACCGACTGAAGGAGCTCGCGCAGGTTGTGGCCACCATGGTCGGCGGCTTGCCGCTCGAGAAGGGCCTTCAAAGACTTCTCGGCTGACTGCTGGCAGGGTGAAGCAGCACCAGGCGTGGTGCTCGCCCTCCAGCAGACAGCCGGCGGCGGCGAATTCGCGCTCGGACTGCCCGAGCCAATCGTTCCAGCGAAGCACGTGATGCCTTTCCCCGCGGTCAGGCCTGCCTGGTTCCCGCCGGGCTTGCCCGGGGGCACTTGACCATCGGGAAGGTTCCTCAGGCTTCGCCGGCGGGCTCCGCGGACCACCGGGATTCGGCGTTTGCCTCAACAGCTTCAAGGGGAACGTCAGTTTTAGCTCCCTGGATTTGCCAGGGCTAGCTGGGAAGCGCCTCGAATAGGTTCACATTCCAAGTGGAGGAAGCATTTTGGGAAGCCTCCAGCCAGGGACCGGGCGATATGCCCGTTACAAGGCCTTTTTGACGGCGGGCTCGAGCGGGACGCTCACTCCGGACTTCACCAAAGTGCAATTGACGCACGGCGGGACCAGCACCTCGATGCTGCAGGTGTTTGCGTATGATGCGGCCGGGAACATGACATCGAAGACCACCGAGACGGCTTCCGGTGTTTCCACCGACGTTCGGGATGATGCCGGGTGGAGCGCCGGGGACCGGATCAACGACCTCAGCCAGGTCAAGAAGCAGGTGGTGACCCCGGCCGGTGGGTCGGCGGTGACCGGGACTTACAGCTACAACTCGAACGGGGTGCATGACCAGCAAGACCAACGGGACGGACACCTGGACTCTGACCTGGGACGAGGACAACGGGTGGCGTGGACGTGAGCTACTCGTACGACTCGTTGGGGCGGATGTTGACTCGGGTTTCCGGCGGCGTCACGACCAAGTACACCTGGGACGGGTGGAACTGCGTCAAGGAAGATGACGGGACCAACGTGTTCCGGTGGTACTGTCCCGAGGACGAGCTGCACTCGTTCGAGCGCAACAGCGCGTTCTACCAGGTGCACTCCGATGCGCTGGGCAGCGTGCGGGCCATCACGGACTCGAATGGGGACGTGGTGGGGAGCTATACCTACGGGGCGTGGGGCGAGATTCTCTCCGCCTCGGAACCGAGCGGAATCACGATGCCCTACAAATGGGTCGGGGCTTACGGGATCAGGCACGATCCGACCACTGGCCTCTGCTACATGCGCAACCGCTGGTATGATGGGGCCGGGTTACAGCGGTTCCTGAGTAAGGACCCGCTTAGCAAGTCTGTGGCAAGCACGGACGATCTTCGTAGCGGATGGAATTCCCTTGCTTATGCCGAGAACTCGCCGTTAGAGATAATAGATCCGACGGGCTTGTCGGGTGCCGCCGCCGGTGCGGCGGCTGGATGGACTATTGCCTGGGGAATTGCGCTGGGCGAGCCAACGCCGTGTGGTGAAATCATTGTGGGTGCCGCGGCTATACTCGCGGGGGCTTCTGTCGCCTGACCTGCCCTCGATAGTTGATCCAGGTCTTATGAGAGAGGTCCCGCATACCGCGCCTGGTGGGCGTGAGTCGCTCCGCTCCCCCCGCCCACCAGGCGCGGTATGCCGAGTGGGCAGGGTGGGTCAGGCTGCCGTAGCAGCTCCAGGTCGGGCCGGGGTTGCGGCGAGCCAAGCCTCGCTGGGAGTCTTGTAACCCAGCGAGCTGTGTGGACGCTCGTCGTTGTACCGACGCCGGAAGTCTTGCAGGATGACGTGAGCCTCGAGCCTGTTTGCGAAGGACTCTCGGTTCAGTACCTCGTCGCGCAGGCGGCTGTGGAAGGACTCGATAAACGGGTTCTCCCACGGGCTGCCCGGCTCGATGTAGAGCGTATCCACACCCAGGGCCTGGAGCCAGCTCTTGACAGCCTTAGCGACGAATTCTGGCCCATTGTCGCTGCGGATACGCTTCGGGGCACCTCGTGTCAGGAAGAGGTCCTCCAAGGCCTTGATGACGCCTTCCGACTTGAGGCTGCGCCCGACCTTGATGGTTAGGCACTCTCGGGTGAACTCGTCGAGGATGGTCAGGATCTTCAGCGCCCGCCCGTCCTCGGTCTGGTCGTAGATGAAGTCGTAGCACCAACAGTCGTTCGGTTCTTCAGCGCGGTGCCTCACTGACTGGCCGTTCTCAAAGCCCACTCGCTGGCGCTTCTGCGAGTATTGAGGCACCTTCAGGCCTTCCTCACGCCAAAGGCGCTGGATGCGTTTGCGGTTGACGTTCCACCCCTCGCGGCGCATCAGGGCATAGATGCGCCGGTAGCCGTAGCGAGGATTTTCCCGGGCAAGGCGCTTCATCTCGCGGATGATCGCGGCCTCGCCCTTCCTGCGTTTACGCCGGTACCGGTGGGTTGCTCGTGGGAATCCAAGGGCTCGACACGCCCTGCGCTCGGTCAAGTCGAAGAGCTTCTGAACGTCCTCCACGACTTGCTTTCTGCGCTTCGAGCCTACAATTTTCCCCGGATCACCTCCCGCAGCACCTCGTTGTCCAGCTGCTGCTCGGCGACGATCCGCTTGAGCCGCGTGTTTTCCTTCTCCAGTTCCTTCAGTGTCTTCATCCGATCCGGACTCATCGATCCATACTCGCGGCGCCAACGGGCGAAAGTCGCCTCGCTGATCTCCAGCTTCTTCAGAACGACCGCGAGCTCGGTCCCGGTGGCCAGCTCGGCCTCGGCCATCCGCAACTTGCGAACGATCTGCTCCGGCGTGTGTCTCTTGCGTTTCATGAGAGCCTCCATGAATGATTATCAAGTTTACTTGAAGTACTCTCATAACTCCTGGATCAGGATTTCGGGGTCAGGCCAGGTGGAGCACGACCTTTGCACGACCATTGTGCCTTGAATCGCTGGGACAGAAGAAAGGGCTATTGCATGCAAACCGCGGAGCGGGTGGCCGCCCGACCCGATCGTCTCCGATTCGTCCCTTTCGGAGACAGTGAGTACCGGACGTTTGTTTAGGGATTGGAATCGCGCTCGACGCGAAACATGTTTATACGCGACTTGTAAGTTAGCAAGTAGAGCCTCGAGAAGCCAATAACATACACATAGGTTCCATCTAATTCATGGTCCGGCTTGCCAATATCTGCAACAACATCATCGACTGCTGTGCCATTAATTTTATCCTCATTAGATGTCGTGACAAGCCTACCTTTAACCTTCACCGACGCCCCGTCATAGCCGACAATACCATCGACTATGCCATCTGCATTAGTCCCAACCTCTATGTATCCACCAGAAGCCAATGCGCAGGTTATGATTGACGCCTCATTATCTTGAAATGTTTTCCCGACGACATCCAGGCTACGCAGAGCCTTTGCCTTTGATATGCCCAACGTCAAACCCTCAACCGTAATGGTTGAGGGTTTGCCTCCGCCGAATCGTGCAGCCACTGAAATACACGCAATGATGCTGACAATGAGCAAAGCATATTTGCCAAACACTTTGAAAGTCACAATTTGGTTCCGCCAGCTCCAACAACGTGTAGATGGTCGGCGGCAAATTGGGCCACACTACTATTGCCAGACGCCTTCAGGTTAGCTATGGTATTGGCATACGCTTGGTCCGCGGTGGCGTCCGGCATACAGCCACTTGCGCTGCACCACGCCATTGACGCGTTTCACACACCGCTTGTTGCTGGCGTCGAACTCGTACGCCACCACGCCGCTGCTCGGCTTGGCCACGCTGAGAAGCTGCCCCGTTGTGTCGTAGTCGAAGCTGGTTGTTCCGGAAGAATCCGTCCGGTTCACCAGGTCCCCGTTGGCGTCGTACATCCAGCTTTGCGCGCCGTCGGGCCCAACAGCCGACAGCAGTCGGTCCTGGTCGTCGTGAGCATAAGTCGTCGTACCGGTGCTGGTTGTCCTTGTCAGCCGGTTGTCATTCGCGTCAAAGGTGTAGCTCTCAAAGGCCGCTCCGTTGCGTGTCACGTTCGATAGCCGCCCGGCCAGATCATAGGTGTAGCCCCACGTGGTGGTCGTGCCCTGCAAGACCTCAGTGCGCTGCGTGATGCGTCCCAGGTTGTCGCGCAAATAACTCTCGCTGTAGAGTTGGCTTGCACCGGCCGAGGCCGTGTAACCGGAGACCTCGGCGAAGGTCGAGTAAGTCAGGCTGTCGGTCACGCTGCCCAGGGTGG
>CAZWUN010000233.1:0-8673 GCA_964637145.1 uncultured Burkholderiales bacterium | reverse complement strand
CACACGCACTTGCCTAGCTGAGGGAGGGACTCAGAGTGAAGAAGTATTCCACGGAACAGATTCGCAACGTAGGGCTCTATGGTCACCAGGCTTCGGGAAAGACCACCCTGGCCGATTCCATACTTTACCTCACCGGTGGGGCTGATCGTTTTCACAAAGTGGATGATGGCAACAGCCTGCTCGACTTCGATCCCGAGGAAGTCAGCCGGCGAATGACGATCTACGCCGCGCTGGCGCCGGTCGAGTGGGAGGGCCACAAGATCAACGTGCTCGACCTGCCGGGCTTTTTTGACTTCCAGTATGAGATCACCGCATCGCTGCGGGTGGTCGAAGGGCTGGTGTTGCTGGCCTCCGCCGTGGCCGGAGTCGAGGTCGGCCTGGAAAAAGTGTGGGGCCAGGCCGAGCTGCTTGGAATGCCGCGCATCATGTTCTTCAACAAGATGGATAAGGAGAACGCCGACTTCTATCGCTGCCTGGACGACTGCAGCGAGAAGCTTTCGGGCAGCCGCCTGGTGCCCATCGAGCTGCCCATCGGCACGGCCGACACGTTCTCGGGAGTGGTCAACCTGGTAACCCAGAAGGCCTACAAGTTCGACGACAAGGGCAAGCCTCAGGAGATCCCCATCCCGGGCGATCTGAATGACCGCATTCAGACCTACCGTGAGAAGCTGGCCGAGGAAGCGGCCGAGGCCACGGAAGAGCTGATGGAAAAATACCTCGAGACCATGGAGCTGAGCGACGAGGAGATGCGCGACGGCCTCTTGCGCCGCATCCAGTCGGGCCAGATCGTGCCGGTGCTGTGCGGCTCGGCAATCCATATCCGAGGCGTGGCCCCCCTGCTCAACGCCATCCTGCGCTATGTTCCCAACCCGCTGGAAGGCAAATCCGACCCCAAGATCGATCCCGCGGGACCCTTCTCGGGTCTGGTCTTCAAGACCACCTCCGATCAGTATCTGGGCAAACTGAGCTACATGAAGGTCTTCTCGGGAACCTTGAAGCCCAACGGAGAATACTATAACTCGACCAAA
Organism: uncultured Burkholderiales bacterium; assembly: GCA_964637145.1. Classification (GTDB taxonomy): domain Bacteria; phylum Vulcanimicrobiota; class Xenobia; order Xenobiales; family QWHO01; genus QWHO01. The sequence continues at coordinate 7,645 of CAZWUN010000233.1, read as the reverse complement.
GAGCGCTCCGAGAAGGTGGCCAACATCTTCACTCTGCGCGGTAAGAAGCAAGAGCCTCTGGAAGAGGCCGCGGCTGGTGACATCTGCCTGGTGGCCAAGCTGGAAGGAACCAGAACCGGCGACACTCTCTGCACCAAGGACAAGAAGGTCGTCATTCCGACCATCAAGTTCGCCAAGCCCTACTTCGTGCAGGCCATCCATCCCAAGTCCAAGGCCGACGAGGACAAGCTCTCCAGCAAGCTGGCCGACATCCTGGCCGAGGACCCCACGCTGCAAGTCGAGCGCGACGACTCGATTCGTCAGACGTTGCTCAAGGGCGTGGGTGATGTGCAGATTGACATCTGCGTCAACCGCCTCAAGCGGGCGGGCGTAGACGTCGAGCTCGAGCATCCCAAGGTTTCCTATAAAGAAACCATTCGTGGCACGGTCAAGATTCAGGGGCGCCACAAAAAGCAGACCGGCGGCCGTGGCCAATTCGCTGACGTGTGGCTCGAGCTCGCTCCCAAGGGTCGCGGCGAGGGTTATGAATTCGTCGACAAGATCGTCGGTGGCGTGATTCCTGGCAACTTCCGCCCCTCGGTCGACAAGGGCGTCCAGAATGCCATGAAGGACGGCTTCCTGGCCGGCTATCCGGTGGTCGACATGAGCGTCACCCTGTATGATGGCAGCTACCATGACGTCGACTCGTCGGACATGGCCTTCCAGATCGCGGGTGCCAAGGCGTTCAAAGAAGGGGCTCTCAAAGCCAACCCCGTGCTGCTCGAGCCTATCACCGAGGTGGAAGTCATCATCCCCGAGAGCTTCATGGGCGACATCATGGGTGATCTGAACTCCAAGCGGGGGCGCATTCTGGGCATGGAGCCCATCGGTCGCGGTTTGCAGATGGTCAAAGCCAATGTTCCGGCATCGGAGATGCTGCGCTACTCGATCGACCTGCGCTCCATGACTCAGGGTCGTGGCGAATTCAACATGAAGTTCAGCCACTACGAGGAGGCCCCGCCCACCGTGGCCGAGGGCGTCATCGCTCAGGCCAAAGCAGCTGCCGCAGCAGCTGAATAATCGGGTCGCCGAGAAGGAAGAATTTTCTTCTCGGTGGCGAACGAAGGAAAGTCTAAAGGGGGAGCAAACCTTCCCAGCCCGACCTGTCTGCCTTGTCAGGTCAGGGCCTGTTTTTTGGAGAGGAGCAAGAGCGTGAGGAGACTACGTGAGAGCCTGGCCGCATTGGTCGTGCTCTGCTTGATGGCCGGCATGCTGGTGGTGGGATGTACCAGTGCCAACCAGGTCGGCGACAATGTGATCAATCCGATCCCGGATCCCATTCCCCCGCCGGCAACCGATGGTGGTGGACCCGGAGGACCGGGTGGACCCGGTGGACCCGGCGGACCGGGTGGACCCGGTGGACCCGGTGGACCTGGCGGACCCGGTGGGCCGGGCGACCAGGGCACGTTTGTTCCGCGGGACATCCTGACCGGCTTGAACAACCCGACCCGTATGACCAACTTTGCTGGCTTCGTTTTCGGTCTGGTGGGATTCAACTCGGGTCAGAACAACGGGCGGCTGATCCGCTTCGCGCTCGACACGACGGCCAACAACTCGGACACCGATGGTGCCCAGCCCAAGACCGCGGTGGCCGCAGCGGGCTCTCCACTGCAGGCGACTTTCACCAACCCGTTCGACGTCGTTTCGACCGGAATCGGCGGGTTGATGTTTGTCACGGACGGGTTCAACGTGAACAACGGCGGACGCATCCTGTCGGTGCTCCCCGCTGCCAACGAGCTCGAGTTTAACATCACGAACCTGACCGCCGGGGCCACCACGCCTCAGAATCCAGCCTTCTTGCTGCCGGTCGGGCCTTCGTTCCTGTTCTTCTCCGAGTTCGGCGGCAACAACGTGGGTCAGGTGCGCCGCATCGACCTGGCCGATCCGGCCAACCCGGTGGTCGAGGTCTTTGCCAACAACCTGACCTTCCCGGCTGACCTGGTTACCGACGGCGAGTTCCTGTTCATCGCTGAGGCTGGGAACAACGCGGTGGTGCGCATCCGACTCGATGCGGCCAACCTGCCCGTGAACGCGGGCATCCCCAGCGGCGACGTGACCCGCATCCAGAATGGCCCTGCCGCCCAGATCATGCGCCAGCCCTTCGAGTTGGCCGTCAATGACGTGGGCGACGTCTACGTGGAAGAAGGGATGGGTCTTGCTCTGGGTGGGTTGCCTCCGCTGGGAACCGCCAACGGCCAGATCCAGATCATCCGAGCTGGCACCGACGTGGCTGTGGACATCGGGGTGGGGGATACCCGCCTGACCGGTATCACCAACCCCTCCGGCATGGACCTGGTCCAACTCGAGGGTGGCACTCAGGACCTGCTGCTCTTCACCGAGTCGGTCAACACGCCCAATGGTCTGGTTCGGGCCGTGGTCGTCAACCGGGCCGACCTGACCGTGGCCAGCAATGATCAGATCGATACCGGGTTGAACCAGCCCTTCGACGTCATCACGGGTCTTCCGCAGGATGTGACGCGGATCTTCTACACCGTCAACTTCGAGGGCGGCCCGCCCAACGGTCTGGTTCGCGGCGGCGGCTTCGAGTAAGCCTCCTCCGGACCTGAAAAAGAGCCCCACCCGTTAAGGTGGGGCTCTTTTTATGCTGTCTGGCTAAAAACGTGGCCGGGGGGCTTCATTCAGAATAGGCTAGACTCGTCGCCCGCTACTTCCTCGCTGACACTTGCTGGAAGAGGCCCTGATTGACCTGGGGAGCCCCATCCCGGGTTCGGGTCTTTCGAGCATCTTGCCCAATCCCTTGCGCGTCGTTACTGGGCTCGGCTTACCAAGTCGCCTTCTTCGTGACCATCGCGGCCTCTCGAGGAAACGAATGAAGCCACCGACTCTCGGTGGCTTCATCTTCATCAGACTCGGACGGACGAGTTCGTTGTCAGTTGCCGCCCAACCGGTGACCAGCGATGACCTGACCGCCCATCGTCTCGATCCAGGGCTGGTTCAAGCCGTTCAGTCCCAGTTCGTGGTGATCGGTCGACGTCTGGCTCAGCCCGCCCACCGTGAGCACCGTGGGGGCGTTGTTGACGGTCGAGGCAGTGGGGGACCCGGCGGCCTGAGGGGCGGTCAGGTTGGCCTCCACGGCCGGGCCGCGGCTGTCGCCGCCGCCAGAAAGCTTGGCGGGACGCCCGATTTTGACCGCATCGGTGGTATCGAACTGGGCCCCGGTATCCGGCGTGCCCGGCGTTCCTGATGCGCTGCTCGGCAAACGACTAAGGTTCTGATTGAAGTTCGGTCCGCCGATCGGGCTGTTGCTCATCGCCATTGTCTCTTGTCCTCCTGGCTTTCGAGGTTGGATGCTCCTCGATAGCGTGGTCATCATAGCACCGGAGTGAAATGGTAACAAGATCGATTTGTTAACAGGATGTTACCAAATCGCCATGTCCAAACGGTAACTCTTTGGCAAAGAATCCGACCGCTTCGGCAACATTTGTCGACCGCTCCCCTTGACAAGATTTTCCGGCTGCGCGACGCCCAACAAGTCCTAGTGTAGCACCCGGGCAATCGTGCCTCCCCCCAGAACCTCGAGCCGGCGATAGAACACCGCCGCCTGACCAGGAGTCAGCGATCGTTGGGGGGAGTCGAAGCGCACCTGGAGACGGTCTGGTCCGAGCGGCTCCAGGTTGGCCATGGCCCCCCCGGCGCTGGAGCGAACCTGAACGCGGGCCCTGGCGTGGGGCACCGGCACGACCCAGCTCAGCTCGTCTACTTCCATGGCCCGCTCGAGCAGCTCCTGGTCTTCGCCCACTACCACGGCGTTGCTGACAACGTCCAGCTCCAGCACGTAGCGCGGTGAGGGGCTGGTCAAGCCCAGTCCCTTGCGCTGGCCCACCGTGTAGAAGGGTAATCCTCGATGCTGGCCCAGCACTCGCCCGCTGCGGTCGCGAATCTCGCCCGGCTGCACGCCCTCCAGGCGACCGGTCAGAAAGCCGGCCGTGTCCCGGTCGGGAATGAAGCAAAGGTCCATACTTTCGGGCTTGTCGGCCACGCCTAACTCCAGACCGCGGGCCACCTCGCGCACCTCGTCCTTGGTCAGCTCACCCACCGGGAAGCGTACCCAGGCCAGCTGCTTCTGGCTCAGGCTGGCCAGCACGTAGGACTGGTCCTTGCGCTGGTCCTTGCCCCGCAGCAGGCGTACCCAGCCCTGAGGATGGCGTCTGAGGCGGGCGTAATGCCCGGTAACGACGGCCTCGGCCCCCAGCGCCCGGGCCCGCTCGAGCAGATGGTCGAACTTGATGTGCTGGTTGCAGCGCCGGCACGGGTTGGGAGTGCGCCCGCGGGCATACTCGGCCACGAAGTCCTCGATGACGTGCTGCTCGAACTCGTTGCGCAGGTTGAATACGTAATGGGGAATGCCAAGCTTCCAGGCCACCTTCTCGGCGTCGGTCACATCCCACACTGAGCAGCACCCCCGACTGGCCGGGGCGGCCTGACTTTCGGAGGGAGACAAAGTCATGGTGACACCGATCACCTCGTGACCGCGGGCCTTCATCAGGGCCGCCGCCACCGAGCTGTCCACCCCCCCACTCATGGCCACCAGCACGCGCTTCTTCATCGCGTCACCGCCAGCTCGGCCAGGGTTTTCGGCAAGACTTCCAGCAACCGGTCGACATCCTGCTCGGAGCTCTGCCAGCCCAGGGAGAAGCGCACCAGGCCGAGGGCCTCTTCCTGGCTGGCGCCCATCGCCCGCAGGACGTGAGAGGGCTCCAGGCTGTGCGAGGAGCAGGCCGAGCCTGAAGAGGCGGCGATTCCCTCCAGATCGAGGCGAACGAGGATGCCCTCGGCGCGCAGCCCTGCAAAGCGCCAGGCCGAGATGTGGGGAGCTTCGCCGCTCAGGCGGAGGGCTCCGGGCAACCGGCTCAGACCGCTCTCCAGTCGATCCTTCAGGCTCGCCAGCCGAGCGGCTTCGGTGGCCCGGTTGGCGGCGGCGCGCTCCAGGGCCAGGCCCAGGCTGGCCGCCCCGCTCAGGTTGGGAGTGCCCGCCCTGCGGTGGTCTTCCTGGCCTCCGCCCGCAAGCTGCGAAGCAAGGCGCAACCCGCGCCGCACATAGAGAAGACCGCTGCCGCTGAGTCCTCCCAGCTTGTGGCCCGACAGGCTCAACAGATCAATGCCCAGCCGTTCGGGGGACAGCTCCAGGAACCCGGCCGCCTGCACCGCGTCCACGTGAAAGAGCACCCCGTGCTCGCGACAGATGGCCGCCAGAGCTGTAATGGGCTGGATGGTGCCCAACTCATTGTTGACCCACATCACCGAAACGAGCCGGGTCTCCGGCCGCAGGCGTCGCAACAGATTCTCGGGGGAGACCAGCCCCTGGGCGTCAACCGGCAGGATCTCCAGGCAGTGCTCCCGAGCCAGCCAGCGGGCCCGCTCGAGCACCGCCGGATGCTCCACCGCGCTGACCAGGAAGTGGTCGCCCGGGGTCAGGGCGCCCGACAGGGCCAGGTTGTCGCTTTCGGTGGCCCCCGAGGTGAAGACGATCTCCTCCACACGGGCCTTCAGGGCGGCCGCGCATCGTTCGCGCGCACGCTCGAGCTCCATGCGAGAGCGACGCCCGAAGCGATGCAGACTGGAGGGATTCCCCGCCGCTTCAAAGCCGGAATCGGTCAGCCAGTGGCGGACTTCGGGCAGCAGGGGCGCAGTGGCCGCATAGTCAAGGTAGACGGGGCGCATAACAACGCCAATTCTACCACGTTAGACGGGAGAAGGCAAAGCTGCGTTCAGCGCCTGCTCGAGGTCAGCCCGCAGGTCGGTCAGGTTCTCGATGCCCACCGACAGGCGGATCAACCCGTCCGAGATGCCCAGCGCCGCGCGTCGCTCCGGTGGCAGGCTGGCGTGGGTCATGATGGCCGGATGCTCGATCAGGGACTCCACGCCCCCCAGGCTCTCGGCCAGGAAGAAGAGCCGGGTGGATTGCACCAGTTTGCGGGCCGATTCCAGGCCACCCTTGACCTCAAACGAGATCATGCCGCCGAACCCGCGCATCTGGGCGCGCGCGAGCAGGTAGTGGGGGTGGGATGGAAGTCCCGGGTAGTGCACTTGAGCGACCTGGGGGTGGGCCGCCAGGAACTCGGACAGGGCGTGGGCGTTCTGGCAGTGCCGATCCATGCGCAGGGCCAGCGTCTTGAGCCCACGCATGACCAGCCAGCAGTCGAAGGGCCCGGGCACGGCCCCGATGGCGTTCTGGTGGAACTTCAAAGTTTCGTAGATGGAGTCGTTGTTGGTCAGAAGGGCCCCGCCCACCACGTCGGAATGCCCGCCGAGATACTTGGTGGCAGAGTGAACGACGACGTCCGCCCCCAGCTTCAAGGGGTTCTGAAGATACGGCGTCATGAAGGTGTTGTCCACCGCCAGGTAGGCCCCAGCGTCCCGGGCGATGCCGGCAAGCGCGGTCAGGTCGGACAGTTTGAGCATGGGGTTGGTGGGGGTCTCCACCCAGAGCATGCGGGTGCGGTCGGTGAGGGCCCGGCGGGTGGCCTCCAGGTCGGAGGTATCCACATAGCGAGTGGTCACCCCGAACTTCTCCATCACCCGGGTGAAGAAGCGAAACGTGCCTCCATAGACATCGTCGGAGCACAGCACCTCGTCGCCCGCCTTCAGGAGGTGGGCGCAGGTCGCTGTGGCGGCCATGCCCGAGGCGAAGGCCAGCCCGTGGCGGGCCCCCTCCAGGGCCGCCAGACAGGTCTCGTAGGCCCGCCGGGTGGGATTGTCGGTGCGGCTGTACTCGAAGCCGTGCCGGGGTTTGCCCAGGCCTTCCTGAGCGTAGGTGGAGGTCTGGTAGATCGGCACCACCACGGCCCCGGTGACAGGTTCAGGATCCTGCCCGGCATGGATGGCCAGGGTTTCGAAGGAAAGCGGTTGTTCAGCCACGAGAAGAGCGCCCCAATTCTGGAAGTGGGGGACGTTTCTTGGCCTGGTCGCGGGCTCCTGTCTCAGCGAGAGGGGGAAACGTCCGGGGAGGGCGCCGGCGAGGAGGAGGGCTCCAGGGAGGGAGAGTCCACCGGGGAAGGGGATGGCGCCGGCGAGGAGGGCCCCAGGTCGGGAGAGGCCAGCGGGGAGGGGGACAACGCTGGAGACGAGGAGGGCTCCGGAGAAGGCGAGGAAACGGGGGCCTGTGGGGAGGGCGAACCGCCCGCAGGGGGCGGAGTGTAGCTCCAGGTCTGGCTGTTGTAGCACGCGGCTCCGAAGCCTCTGGGCTGGTAGCCGGTGAGATTGGAGGAGACCAGGTGCACATCGGGCACGAAGTAGAGCGGAAAGAAAGGCAGTTCCTGGGCAAAGTGCTTTTGCTGGCGAGCCAGCAAGGGCTTGAGCTCGACCTGGTCGGCGGCCCGTTCGACGGCCGAGCAGATGGCCTCGTTCTCGTCGTCCACCCAGCCGGAGTAGTTGTAAGCCAGAGGATTCTCTTCCGAGGGCAGTCCGGTGCGCCCCATCAACTGGGCGGGTGAGAACCAGGGCTGGAGGGGAACCTCGACCAGCGCCAGGTGGGAAAAATCCCGTCGTTTCAGCCGCTGCTCCAGATCCTGCACGGGCATGGGTTGGATCTCGACGCCCAGTTCGGACCACCGTTCCTGGACCCGCTCGACGACGGCCAGCGCCG
>CAZWUN010000232.1:0-8705 GCA_964637145.1 uncultured Burkholderiales bacterium | reverse complement strand
GCAACCCCCACCTGGTGGCCGACATGGCTCGCACGGTCGACCACGTCAGCAACGGCCGGCTCATCCTGGGGCTCGGCTCGGGCTGGTTCGAGCGCGACTACCTGGAGTACGGTTATGAGTTCGGCACCGCGGCCTGGCGGCTCAAGCAGCTGGGCGAGAACCTGCCCATCATCCAGGAGCGGCTCAAGCGCCTGACTCCGCAACCGATCCGCAACCCGTTGCCGATCATGATCGGGGGTGGGGGCGAGAAGGTGACCCTCAAGCTGGTGGCCAAACACGCCCACCTCTGGAACGGCTTCGGGCCGCCCGACAATTTCGGCCACAAGAACAGGATTCTGGACCAGTGGTGCGCCGAGGTGGGCCGCAATCCCAGGGAGGTCGAGCGCACGGTGGGCATCATGCGCCCGCAAGACCTGGACATCCTCGACGATTACGTGGCCGCGGGGGCCGAGCACATCATCTTGATGCTGGGCTGGCCCTTCCCCCTGGAGGCGGTGCAGAAGCTGCTCGAGTGGCGCGCTTCCCGGGCGGTGACGGCTCGAAGCTAAAGTGAAGTAGTAATTGGCGCCGACAGACTTGTATGGAGGCGCCCCCGAAGGATAGGCCAAACCTTCAGCACGTAACGCTCAACTCCACCGGAATCGGTTTTCCGGCCGGGCTCCTAAGCAGCCTTGCGAATGCGCACCCCGCCCACCAGGACGTACTGGTCTCGCTCCTCCACCGCTCCGCCCTTCTTCTCCTGAACGGCGGCCAGCAGCTCTTTGACCTCGCGGCGGACGTCGGGCAGATTCTTCAGAGCCTGGATCAGGGCCTGAGGGCTGTCGCCGGCCTGGGCGATGGCCTGCTCGGCTGCCTGCACCGCCGTCTCGCCCCGGGTGGCGGCCACGGCCCGCACGGCTCCCTGCAGCATCGCGCAGAGGTTGCCCGGCTGGGGAGCTGCTCTGGCCAGCCCGCTCTCCAGGAAGGTCTCGAGCTCTCCGGCCGCCCAGGCGTCCAGGGCCATCCCGGCCACCTCCTGGCGCACCCGGTAGTCGACCGAGGTGTTCATCAGCCCGTGAGCGGCCCACAGGGAGTCGTTCTGCTCGTGCGTCGCCAGCGCTCGGAACACGGCCATGGCAAGCGGCCCCCGGTCTTGCTTCTGGCTGGTCACTTCGCCGCAGGCGATCAGCTGCTTGCCCAGCGAGGCCAGCTGGGCCTTCGTTTTCTTGCCCGAGGCCAGGGCCGCCAGGCCGGTGTCGGCCAGGGAGGCGATGGAAGTGGAGTAGCGAGCGTCCTGAAGGCAGGCCTGCAGCATCAGGCTGGCCGGCTCGGGCTGGAGCGAGACGAGGTGGTCGACCGCGTTGCGGGCCACCCTGGCCTTGTCGTCCTCGTAACGACCATCGGAGGTCTTGCCGGCATGGCTTTCCTGCACCATCTGGCGGGCAAGGCTGGCCAGCGAGGCGGGGTCGGAAGGCTTGCCGGCGGCGATGGCCGCGAAGACCACGCTGGCCACGCCTTCACCGGTCGTGGTGAAGGTCATGCGATCGAGCGAGAGCTGTAGGAAGCCGGCCCATTCCCGCGTGGAGGGCTGCTCGGCATGGGCTGCCAGGTAGGCGGCGCACCGCAATCCGACCACCGTCTTGTCGTCCTTGTAGGCCTGCTCGGTGGTCTGTCCGGCGTGGGAATTCTCCACCATGACGCGGGCCAGTCGACCCAGGTCGGCGTCCTTCGTCGAGCCGATGCTGCGGAAGGCCTGCAGAGCCACCTGCTCGGTGGTGGAGGCGAAGCCGAGCGATTCTCCCATGGCCGCCTCAGCCATGCCCAGCAGGCGCAGCTTGCCGGGATCGGTCTCCTGGCTCTTGAGGGCGGTCACCAACTGGCGGGCCACCGTGGCCCGGTCGGGCTGCCAGGTCCCTTCGGTGTCGTTGGCGCTAAGGCACCCGTCGAGCATCGCCGCCGCCACCGGGTAGGGGTCTTTGGAACCGCTCTGGACCGCCTTCAAGAAGGCTTCTCCGATGGCCACGTTGCTGGAGGTGAACTTGCGCCCCTCCAGGGCGGCCGAGGCGATACGAGCCAGTCGAGCCACGGTCGGGTCCGCGCTGGCCTGTAAATGACGGGCTGCCTGGCGAGCCACCCGGGTCTTGTCGTCCTTGTAGGTGCCTTCGGTGTCCTTGGCGGCCAGGGCTCCGTGCAGGGCCGTCAGGAACAGGCCCGCCTCCTGGCTCGAGGAGACGCCCCGAGTTCCCGGGATCAGCGCTCGCGCGATGGCCTCATTGCTGGCCGAGTAGCTGGTGTCGTCGAGCAGGGCGCGGGCCGAATCGGCCAGCGGGCCCCCCAGCTCGGCCAGCAGGACTCGGGCCACGGGGCTCTTCTCGTCGGCCCAGTTGCCCTGCGAATCCCTCCCCACGTAAGCGCAGTCGAGCAGGGCCAGGGCCGCCTCGGGCAGCTCGCTCCCCTCCAGCTCCAGCGTGCGCTCCAGCAGGCGGGCGCTGGTATCCGAGAAGCGCATCTTTTCCAGGGCCAGATGGCCCATGCGGGCCAGCGGATCTTTCTCGGACAGCACCTCGACCGCCTTGCGGCGCATGGCGTCAGCGTCGTCCCTGTCCTCGCCCTTCAGGCCTTCGGCCGCCGCGGCCAGGGCCTGCACGGGGAGAGAGCCCCCGGCGGCCAGGCTCTCCAGCCCGGCCCGGGCGCCCGCGCTCTGGCTGTTGAGATAGTAGGCGGCCGCGGTCACCCCGCGCAGGAAGCGGGCCGACTCGCGCGTTTCCTCCTCGGGGGCGTGCTCGCCCAGGTGGTCGAGCACGGTGCGGGCAACCCGGGCCCGCTCCTTCGGCTCGGAGACGGAAGTCAGAAGGCGCGCTCCCAGGCCGGCCAGAGCCCCGCCGCTGGCGTCCACGCTCTGCACCAGGCTCTCCAGACCGGTTCGCAGCAGAGCCTCGCGACCAGCTCCGGTGGCCTGCTCGGAAGCCGCCCGGGTCAGCTCCAGAATGGCTCGAGCCTCGGGCTTCTCGGCCTGGCTGTGCACCCCGTCAAAGCGGTCGCTCAGGGGGCTCTCGCCCTCCAGGGCCTGGCGGGCCCGCTTCTGGTCCGGCCAGGCGAACAGGTTCTTGAGCGCCGAAATCACCTTCTGAGGTTACCGATCTTCCCTGAAAGGCATCTGAAGTGGTATCCTGCACAGGTGAACCCCATCCAGCCGTTTCAGGCGACCCTGCCGCAGATGGCCGCCCGCCGCAAGTCCGAGCCCGGGGCCGAGGCGCCGGTGGAGACCGCTGCCAGCCGCATTCGCGAGCTCGAGGCCGAGCTGCAGCAGTGCCACGGCACCTACATGTATTGCGAGGCGGCTGATTTTCAGAGCGCCGAGGAGCGAGCGACCTCCCGGCGCATGTCCGAGCGGATGGGCCAGATCTCCACCGAGCTGGCCCAGTTGCGCGGGGCCGGGGCGCTCAACCGCGAGAACGTGAAAGCCCAGGTGGAGGTCATGCTCGAGCGCCAGCCCCTGGCGCGTCTCGGCTCCAGAGCCTTCAAGGCGGTCTACCCCGCCTGTCGGCACACCGGCTACGGGTTGGACGACCCGGCCGGACGGCTGCATTCGGCCGTGCGCCACGGATTTGTGACCCAGGAGCAGGTGGACGAAAAGGTGATCCGGTCCGCCTCCCGGCGCAAGGCCAGCGCCAGCGGCTCGGACGACGAGGTGCGCCAGGCGGCCGCCCAGGCCCTCACCCAGGCCCTGCCCCGCGAGCTCGAGGGCCTCTTCCCCGATCTTCAAGCCTTCCTGGCCTACCAGAGCCAGCCCCCCTCGCCCCTGGCCGAGGCCGTCAAGGGCCTGATCGCAGAGGGATTGGTGGAGCTGCGATTGGAGGATGTCAACCGCGCCCGCCGGGTGATCTACGCCCCCGGCCAGCTCGGTCAAGCCGTGGAGCGCTATCGCAAGACCCCGCAGGATAGCCTGTTGACCTCCATCGGGCAGCTGCTCGACCAGAAGCTGCCCTACACCGAGGAGGAGCGCGAGCAGGCTCTGACCTGCGCCGCCAGCCGCCTGGTCAAGAAAGAGCAAGACGCAAAGGACGACTGGTCCCGCCGCTTCGTCGAGGAGGACAAGCAGCGCTGGCTGCAGCGCGGGCTCACCGAAGAGCACCTGAAGGCGGCCCTGCTGGGAGGTCGCGCCCCGGCGGTGGGAGGATCGGTGGCCGAGACTCCCGACTGGATCGTCTTCGGCTCCAGCCGGGTGGCCCGGAAGAGCTCGTGAAGATCCGGTTGGCTCTCGTTCTTCTGCTGGCCGCGCTGGCCCTGGCCGCGCCCGGAAAGCCCTTCGTGGACAAGAAGGCGGGCTACCAGCTGGTTCCCCCCGCCGGCTGGAAGAGCTACCCGGACAGGGCCAGTCAGATGAAGGCCCTGTCGGTCTTCAAAGGGGTGGATCAGGGCGGCTTCGTGGCCAACATCAACGTCATGACCCAGCCGGTGGGCAAGCTCGACGAATACACCCGCGTCACCCGCGAGCAGCTCAAGTCGGCCAAAGCCACAATTGTCTCCGAGAAGGCCGTCAAGCTCGGCAAAACGCCAGGACACCAGATGATCTGGAAGATGACCATGCAGGGCCACAAGCTGCAGTTTCACAGCACCTGGTTCGTGGCCCGGGGAAAGACCTACCTCTTCACGGGCTCGTCGCTCGAATCCAAGTGGAGCGGCGTCTCCAAGCTGTTCGCCCAGTCCGCGGCCACGTTCCAGCCGGTGCCGTGATGAAGATTCCCGCCCACGACCTGGACAGCGCCCTGCAGAACGCCGTGCTGCTCGATGTCCGCGAACCGGACGAGATCGCCAGCAAGGGCACCCTGCCGGGGGCGGTGCAGATCCCCCTGGGCCAGCTCGAGAGCCGCCTCCACGAGTTGCCCACCGATCGGCCCATCATCACGGCTTGAAACGGTGGAGGTCGGGCCGCTCGGGCAGCGGCCCTGCTGGTCGAGAAGGGCTTTCAGGTCGCGGGGAGCTGTGCCCTGAAGGAGTACCAGGGGAGCCGCATCTTTCCCCCGCCGCCTTGACCTCGTCAGGCGGCGGGCGGTTTGTGCTCGAGCGCCTCCACGCGACCCTCGAGCGCCTTGAGGGCTGCGCTGAGGTCGCGCACCGACTCGGTCAAGTCTCGAACGGCTTCCAGATTGTCCAGGGAGTGCTTCCGGATGGCCAGTTCCTGCTCCAGGAAGGTTGCCCTGACTTGATCGAAAGTCGTTCGGATCTGCTCGAATCCCCGGTCAACTTGCTCACGCTGCGACGACATCACCGTCATCAGGTGCTCGTGATTCAGGGCGACGCGTCGCTCCAGCCGCGTGAGCCGTTCTTCGATGCGGTCCATCTCGGCAAATTTCCGCGCAGGACCCTGACGGCTCCTGCTTCAGGGAACTTTCAATCCCCGGTGCGATAATGCTCCTGTGAGAATCAACGGCCTCTTGAACCTGCCCGTCCGCGCCGCCGCCGCTCGTGCCCCCGAGCAGGCCTCTCGTGCCGACGCGGTGCAGGCACTCGATGAGCTGCTCAACCCCCAGTACGCCAGCCGCGAGCTGCGCGCCGAGCTGCTGGGAGTGCTCGAGTCGTTCACTCCCGAGCAGGTGGAGAAGCTGTGCTCAGCCGGCTACCGGATCAGCTACAAGTGCCTGCCCAGCCAGATCGGCGGCATCCAGAACGGCTACCAGAAGCGCATCGACCTGAACCCCAACTGGGCTCCCAACGAGCGTCGCCGGGCGGCCTTGCACGAGATCACCCACGCGCTCGACTTTCTCAAGCGCCAGAGCAAGCTCGGCCCGGTGCAGCGCTTCTTCAGCCGGTTCGACAAGCCTTACGCCTCCCAGCTGGATGCCCGCCTCGAGCACCTCTACCGCGGTTATCTGACCCGCACGGCCTCGCCTCAGACCCAGCCGCGCGATTGGGAGGGCTGGGTCCGGGGAGCCAGGACCCCGGCCCTGGTGACCACCCTGGCCGTGGGCGCCTCGCTGGCCACGGGTCTGGTGCCGGTGGCGGCCGCGGCGGCGGTGGCCGGCACCGCCTGGACCGGCAAGAAGCTGGCCGAGACCGTCTTTGCTCCGCGCGAGACCGACCGCTTCGCCGAGCCCCGCGAGTTCCGTCCCGACGCCGAGCAGCACGTGGTCAGCGAGTATGCCGCCCGCAGCCACAAGGTCTACGAGTATCTGGCCGAGGGCGTGGCCTTCTACCTCAACAACCAGGCCGAGCGCGAGCTCTTGCGTCAGCGCGACCCGGGCCTTTTCGAGTACGTGGAGGAGTGGAACCGGGTCGGCTGAGAAGCCTGTCTCGTGGACTTACTGCCTCGTCCCCCCGAGACGTTCCTGGGCCGCGAGAGCGAGCTGACCAGGCTGAGCGACGTGCTGGCCCATCGCCACCTGTTCTTGATCACCGGGCTGGCGGGCATCGGCAAGACCTCGCTGGCGCTGGCCCTGCTGCACCGCCAGCCCGGGCGCCGCGGCTTCTACCTGCGTTGCCTCCCCGACGGAGGGCTGGAGGACCTGGCCGCCGCCCTGGAAGCGGCTTCGGGCGGAGAAGCCGGTACGGCCTCGGTGCGCGATCGCTTGTTGATCCAGATCCGCTGGCTGAACCAGAGCGACCGGCTGGCTGTCATCGACGACGCCCACCTGCTGCGTCCAGCTGACCTGGATACCCTGGTCAAGCTGCTGCAGACCTACCTGTCGGCCCGGGTGGTGCTGGTTTCCCGCGAGGACCTGCCGGTGGCCCCGCTCGACCGGGTGGACATCTTCGAGCAGCGGCTCGAGGAGCTGCCCCCCGAGATGGCTCGCCTCTTGCTCGAGCGCCTGCTGGCCCTGCACCCCGGCCTGGAGAGCGAGCTCCCCCCGCTGGCCGAGCTGGCCTCGGCCACCGGCGGCCATCCCCTGCTGATCAAGCTGCTGGCCAGCCTCATCGTGAGCCGGCGGCTGCTGCCCGGCAAGCTCGGCGAGGCCCCGGCCGCGGTGCGCGACTACCTGCTGCGCGAGGTGCTCGGCCAGGTCGGCCCGGAGGAGCGGAGGGCCCTCGAGCTCCTGGCCCTCAGCCCGGTGGGCCTGCCAGGCGATGCCTTGGGACCAGCCCTGGAGACCCTGGAGAAGCGCTTTCTGGTGCAGCGCGACGCGGGCGGAGCAGTGCTGCTGCACCAGTTGCTGGCCGGCCAGGTGTCGGCCGGGCTGGGGGCCGAGATGCGTCGCCAGCGGAGTCTCGAGCTGGCCGAGATCTTCACCGGGCTGGGCCAGTCCCAGCCGGCCTTCGAGCTCTTTCTGAGCGCCGGGCAGGAGACCCGGGCCCGGGAGCTTCTCGAGCAGGTGGCCGCCGGGCTCTGCTCCCGCGGCCAGTACCAGTTCGTGATCGGCGCCGTGGAGCGGGTGGGTCGCCCCGACCAGCTGGCCGTGGTGCAGGCCAACGCCCTGAGTTGCCTGGGCCGATCCGAGGAAGCTGAAGCCTTGCTGCTCGGGCGAGCCGACTCCGACCTCAAGGCCCGCATCTCGCTGGCCGGGGTCTGCCTCAACACCGGCCGCTACCGACAGGCCCTGCAGCTCTACGGACAGTCGCTGGAAGGCTCGGACCGAGACGAGCGGCTCAAGTGCCTCAACTACATGGCCCTGATCCAGGCCTTTCGGGGCGAGCTGAAGCCGGCCCGCGCGACGGTGGATCAGAGCCTGCAGCTGGCCGGCGATCAGGCCGCCCGCGCTCACGCGCTGCGCATCTCGGCCACCGTCGAGGCCCTGGCCGGTCGCTACGAGACGGCTCTGGCCCAGGGCCAGGAGAGCTTCGAGCTGGCCCGCGAGCTGGGCATGGCCCGGTTGCCCGGGCTGGCTCGCTTTCCGCTGGGGCTGTCCCTGTTCGGGTTGGGGCGCAGAGCCCAGGCGGTGGCCTCGTTCGAGGACAGCCTGCGCGAGGCGCGCTTGCTGGGGGACACCCACCTGGTGGGCTGGAGCCTGATGGGGCTGGGCGTGGTGCAGCGCTCCGAGGAGGCCTTTCGGGAGGCGGCCCGGCAGTTCGAGCTCTACGGCAACAAGATGGGCGAGCTGATGGCGGTGGCCAGCGTGGCTGCACTGAGCGGTGGCGACCGGGGCGGGGTGCTGGCCGAGGTGGCCGAGCAGGCCGGAGAGCTGGGCAATCCCTGGATGCAGTCGGAGGCGTTGCACCTCGTCGGGAAAGCTGAGCCGGCCCGTCAGGCCGAGCAAGGCCTTGATCTTCCCGGTCCGGGCGCGGTCTGGTTGCTGCGGCCCCTGCGCGAGAGCGAGCCGGCCGAGCCGGTCGAGCGCCTGCGCCTGCGTTGCCTGGGGGACGTGCGCCTGGAGGCGGGGCGGCGCGTGATCGGCGAGAGCGACTGGCCCACCCGCAAGGCCCTGCGCCTCTTCGCGCTGCTGGCCCACCGACGGGGAGCGGCCCACGCCGACGGGGTGCTGGTGGAAGCCTTCTGGCCCGAAGCCGACCCCACTCGCGGACGCTCCAACCTGCGCCACGCCCTGCACCAGATCCGCACCGTGCTCCGCCAGGTGGGGGTGGAGCAAGAGGTGATCCGGCGCAGCCGCAAGTCGGGCACGGTGGAGATGCACCTGGACGCCTCGCTCGACCTGGAAGACTTCGAGACGCGCCTGATGGCCGCCGCCAGAGTGCTGGCCGAGGGGGCGGAGGCGGCCGAGCAGTTGCAGAGCGCGCTGGAGCTCTATCGGGGCGACTTTCTGGCCAGCTTCGACGAGCCCTGGGTGGAGGGG
>CAZWUN010000231.1:0-8709 GCA_964637145.1 uncultured Burkholderiales bacterium | reverse complement strand
GAGCCGAAGGCCTTGATGCGCTCGGCCAGCTTGGCGAAGACGGAGGTGCGCAGGCTGCCGGCGCTGCGGGCCAGAGGGGGGTGGCTGGTGGTCATGCCGGCAGCTTTGCGATGAACCGGGGATCCCCCTGGCTCGCTTGCGCTTCTTTTGGGCGCCTTTACCTGGGGTGGGCCAGCCGCCACTCCTCGGCCAGGCCCACGAAGTGGGCCTCCCCGACCGGGGTCTGCATCAACCGATCGGCCGAAGCGCCGAAACGCTGCTCGGCCTGCTGGATCAACCACTGGCGCTGGGCGGCGGCATCGCGGGCAAATTCCGTCTCGGGGGGGCCCTGGGGCACCTGCACCTGGCTGGCGGGCACGAACAGCTCGCCGTTCTTGAAGCGCACCGCGTCCTCGACCAGGTTCTGATACAGCCCCTGATAGCGTCCGTCGGTGTAGCGCAGGGCCTCGGGGTGGAACTGGTAGCCCGACTGCCAGGGCATCCCCTTGCGCTCGACGCCCTCCACCAGACCGTCCAGGGCGAAGGCCACCGGCACCAGCAGCGGGCTGATGGCCGCCAGGCACTGGTGATGGATGGAATTCACCGACTCGAGCAGCCCCACCAGGCCGGCCAGCCGGGCGCCCTCCTCAACCACCACGAGTTGCACCGGATCGACTCGTTTGGCGTAGTCGTGGCGGGTCTCCTCGGGGCGGTGATCGACTCTCGTGCCGTAGCTCGATCCGAACCCCTCGCGCGTTTTGAACTCGGTGGGAATGTCCTGGGTCATGGTGCCGCCACCGGTCACGTTCATGATCTGAAAGCCGCGGCAGTGGCCCAGCAGGGGCAGTCCAGTCTGATAAGCCTGGCCGATGCAGGCCATCTCGAAGTTGTCGAAGGCTTTGTCGGGCTCGTTGGGATCCATTCCCGGGCCCATCGTGGCGCCGTAGCTGGAGGGGTCAATGTCGCGCCCGCCCGGGACGGCCAGGGCGTGGAGGCCGCCCATCTGCGCGAGCGGTTCGCCGGCGCCCAGGTAGAGAAGGCGCGGCAGCCCGCCCGCGTCCATGACCGCGTCGGCGATGTTCAGCACCTCGTCGTGCGGGCCTTCGGGCTTCCAGCCGCGCTCCACGATGATGCCCACGGTACAGCGCTCCTGCCCGGCCAGGCGGGCCTGCCAGTCCTTCTCGAGCCGGGCTGCGATCGCCTCGATGCCGGCTTGAGGGGCGAAGCGGGGCAGCTCGGCCGGGGTCGCCACCGGGCCGGTGGGGCGAAACTCATCCAGGGCCCCGCTCTCGCCGGCCGCCACCTGACTTGCGGAGGCGGCGCTGGGGCGCAACAGAGCGGCGCTGAAGGGCTGGATGTTCATAGCCTGAGTCTAGCGGGCGGGGCTGAAAAAAGCCTGCTCAGAAGGAGGCGCAAGCTGCGAGCGGCAACCTGAAAAGATGCGCCAGGAGTTGATCTTTCCGCCGGGCACGGTCCGCTTCCCGCAGGGGCTCTCTTGAGCGAGCTGGCCACCAGGCTCCTGGCCCGGCTGCAGCACCTGGTCGATTCAGCGACGTTCAGCGACGACAGGAGCGGCCAATTGTGTCTGGCCTGTGCCCGGGCCCGGCGGGCGGGACGAGTGCCGGAACTGCCCCGGGGTCTGGGCGAGCAGGAAGCCACCCACGCAGTAAGGACCCTGGTGGCATGGGAATACACCCGGTCTGCTGCCGAGCTGCTCGAGACCATGCCGGCCGGTGATGCGCGCAGCTGGTGCACGATGCTGGTGGGCTCACAGCTGGCCAGCGAAGGAGACCTCGGGCTGGCCGGGCAACTCGCCTGCCAGACCGGCGCTCCAGCTCACCGGCTGGGCATCTGGCTGGCCCTGGCCGAGGCCGGCGCCGGGCCGAGTAGCGAGGAGATCGTGACCCAGATCGAGCAGGCCCACCCCGGACTCCCCCTTGCCCGGGCGGGGGCCCTGGCGCGCCTGGCGGCCGCCCGGGGGAAGGCCGGCCAGACCCGTGAGGCCGGGAGGCTCTTCAAGCGCGCCATCAGTCAGGGGCACAAGGCCCGTCGCAGCGAGCTGACCGTGGTCTCGTGGTATCCCCGGGCGGTGCAGTTTGGAGGATTCACTCGCGAGCAGGCCCTGCAGCGCCTGGCCTGGCTCCGGGGGAGAATTCGGGGCACGCCCTGCCTGGCCTCGGCCTACCTCGAGCTGGGGGAGTTGGAAACCGCCGCCCAGGTAGCCCGGGAAAAGCCGGGTTACTTCGATGACGGATTCCGGGCCCGGGTCGCGGTGAGCCTGGCCTGCCCGGGCTCGGAGACCGGCCGAGAGCTCTTGCGCGAGGTGCTGGAGGCGGGCCCCGGCGGTGATCCCCACGGCGCCTGGCATGAGGCCCTCCGGTTGGGCGAGGTGGTCCGCGTGCTGTGGAGCTGGGGCGAGACCCGGGAGGCCGAAGAGCGATTCGGCAAGACGCTGCATCGAGCCGGTGAGCTGATCGAGCAGCACCGGGAGGTGACTGGCTTTCGTCCCGGCCAGGTGCTGGTGGCGCCCCTCGATCCACTGACTCGCTCGCCGGTGCCCCCGCAAGCCCGCCGGCCAATGGTCCGGCTCGCGCTCGAGCAAGCCCGGGGGGTCGAGCTTGGGGAAGAGGATCGCCTCGTGCTGGCCCAGGCCGCCCTGTGGGCCGACCTTCCCGAGGAGGCGGAGCAGCTGGCTCGCTCGTCCCCTGCGACCCTGGAGAGACTGCTCAGGATGCTCCTCGACCAGGAAGCCTGAGCCTTTTTTAAGGCCTCCAGGCTAGGCTCGAGGTCATGCAGCCACTGCCGAGCAAAACGATCACCGTGCTGGCCGGCGTAATGCTGGTCGGCCAGCCGGCCCTGCCAGCCACGCACGAGGCTCCGCCCGAGGCGACGCACGACGTGCTGGATCTGCTCGCCCACCCTCAGTGCATCGCTCCCGGCGTGGCCTATAAGGTGCCTGGCCAGAGCGGGATCTTCACCATTCCGGCCGGCTCGAACGGGGCTTTTGACGCGGCCCACCAGTGGCGCACCAGCCTGGAGCTGGCCCGGCGGGCGCAGATTGAAGTTCCTCCGCAGGTCCAGCGCAAAGACTGGACGATCAACTCGATTCGGGTCACCGGAGAGGCCTCCACCTACGGTTACGGAGATGGGCTCTACGGCAAGCGCACATCCTCCGGGAAGAAGGCCGTCAAGGGCGTGGCGGCGCTGGAGATCGACCTGGCCCACGAGCTCAGCGATCGGGGAGCGGTCCCTTTCAGCATGGCGGGAGTTCAGGCGGTGGTGGAGTTTCCGGGGGGCAAGAAAGTTACCAAGCAGCTGGTGGACAAGGGAGGGCTCTACAATCCCCTGCGCCAGGCCGATTGGCGGGCCCGGATCGAGCAAGCACCCGTCGACCAGTCCGGTGTGGCCGATCTGGGCACGGTGCCTTATCGGATCATCGACCTGGTGGCCCCGATGAACCACTATCCGAGGGTGACCGTGACCGTGACGCTGCAACAGCCGCTCTCCCTGAGCAGCGAGCTTCCTCCCGGCGAGGCCCTGCAGCGTCTGTCTCGCTGGGCTCTGGAGCAGGGCGGGGAGTCGGTTGAGTGCAGGCCCCCGACCCGATAGGAGGCAGGCGCACGAGATCCGGGCACGAACCGGGCGGGATGCTCAGGCCTGAGTTCTCGAGAGCGTGACCTGGCTGGACCGGCTGGGCTTGCAGCGCCCCGAGCTGCGCGCCTGGGCCCTCTACGACTGGGCCAATTCGGCCTTCGTGACGGTGGTTGTGACGGCCGTCTTCCCGATCTTTTTTCAGAAGGTTGCCTGCCAGGGGCTCGATCCGGCCCGGGCGGTGGTGCTGTTTGCCGTTGCCACCACGCTCTCGATGGGTCTGGCGGCCGTGCTCTCCCCCTTCCTGGGGGCGCTGGCCGACGCCTGTGGCCTGAGAAAGCGGCTCCTGGCAGGCTTCATGGGGCTGGCCGTGCTCTCCACCGCGGGCATGGCCCTGTTGGGCCCGGGACAGTGGAAGCTGGCCGGCCTGCTGTTCATCCTGGCCAACCTGGGCGCCTCGCTCAGTTTCGTCTTCTACGATGCCCTGCTCCCCCACGTGGCCCGGCCCGAGGAAGTCGACCGGGTCTCGGCCGCGGGCTATGCCCTGGGCTACCTGGGGGGCGGGCTGTTGCTGGCCCTCAATCTCACCTGGATCACCCATCCCGAGTGGTTCGGGCTGGCCTCCACCGCGGCCGCGACCTCGCTCACCTTCCTGAGCGTGGCCCTCTGGTGGGTCATGTTCTCGGTGCCCATGTTCCGCCGGGTGAGCGAGCCGCGCCCCCAGTCTCCCGCCACGCCCTCCCTGGGACTGGTCCTGGGCCAGCTGGCCGGTACTCTGCGCGAGCTGCGCCGCTACCGCCAGGCCTGGCTGATGATGCTGGCCTTCATGATCTACAACGACGGAATCGGCACCATCATCCGCATGGCCACCACCTTCGGCAGCGAGCTGAACCTGCCCGGAAGCGCCCTCATCGGGGCCATCCTGCTGGCCCAGGTGGTGGGCATCCCCTGCACCTTCCTCTTCGGCATCGTGGCCGGCTGGACCGGGCCCAAGCGGGCCGTTCTGGGAGCCCTGGCGCTCTACGTGGTCGTCACCCTGGTCGCCTTTCGGGTGCGAACCAGCCTCGATTTCTACCTGCTGGCGGCCATGGTGGGCCTGGTGCAGGGGGGAAGTCAGGCCCTCTCTCGCTCGCTCTTCGCCAGCCTCATTCCCAAAGCCCGTACGGCCGAGTTCTTTGCCTTCTTCGGCGTGTGCGAGAAGTTCGCCGGGTTGCTCGGGCCGGCCACCATCGCCCTGATGGTGGACTGGACCGGCTCCACCCGGGTGGCGCTGCTGGCCGTGAATGCCTTCTTTCTGGTGGGAGGCTTTCTTTTGACCCGGGTGGACGTCGAGGCGGGGCGCCGCGCGGTCAGCGAAGACCCAGCAGCCGATCTTTGAAGGCGTCGAGGAGGTTGTTCTCTGCCTCCAGGCTCAAGGCCGGGTGGGCGCAGCGCAACCCGATGGAGAGTCTCCCGGCCAGGCGACAGAGACTGAAGGAGGCGATCGTGCCAGGTCTGACGCCGGTGGCTCCGCTGGCGTGCAGGCAAATGGCATCCCCGATCCTCAGGCCCTGATCCTCCACGGGGAAGCCGCGCAGGGGGGTCACGTCGCCCAGGTTGGTGAGAACGGCGCTGCTCAGGGGTAGGGGCAGCCGCAGAATGAGCGGCAAAAGCCTTTTTGCGCGAGCGAACTCGAGCCCCCGCAAGAAGTCGAGGTCGGTGCGATACTGGCGAATGTACTCGTGCTCGGCGCGAAGAGCCTGGGAGAGATCGGGCCCGCACTGGTCCAATCGCCTGGTGAGGAAGGCGAAGGTCACCCGGTTGCAGGCCGGCAGGCGCCGATCCTCCAGCTCGCGCACGTCCATCGGGATCAAGATCCGCAAGCGAGAGCCACGGCGCGGTTTCCCGTGGGCGACCTGCCAGTCGGCCAGAACCGCGAACAGGTCGGAGAGGGCCTGCTCATGGAATCGACCGCCCGTGCGCGCGGCCCGCTGCAGCGCCGCCTCAGTTTCCTCGCGAGAGAGGATCCTTTGCGAGAAGGGCAGCTCTCCTCCCGGGCCGGGCTGGCTCAAGAGCGCCTGCGGCCAGGGAAAGAGGAAGCGAAATAGCTCCAGCAGCTCGTTGCGAGAAGTCTTGATCGAAGGTGGAGGGGGGATGCGTCCGCGCATGGGCAACAGTGCTGGCTCCAGGCGAGTGAGCTCGGGCCAGGGCCCCTGAGGGTCGGTGAGACGGGCGTAGAGCGTGATCAGGTCCAACAAGATGAGCCGGATGGCTGCGCCATCACAGCAGGCGTGGTGGACCTGCAGATAGAGCGAGCAGGTGTCGACCGCTGCCGTCCGCTCCACCAGGTAGAACCGGACCCCTCGCCCGGCTTGCGGAAGAACCGGCTCGGACTGCCAGGCTCCACCGGCGAGACGGACCAGCGGGATGGCGCTGGCAGAAGGCACCCAACACAGACGCCCGTCAATCTTCTCCACCCCGGCCACCAGCAGGGGATGGCGGCTGGCCAGAACCGCCAGGGCCTCCTCCAGAGCCGGAACCGAGAGCCGGTCGCGGAAGCAGAGCTCGATCCAGATATCCATGGGAAAGGCCTGGTCGCGCACCATGAGCTCTTCGAAGGCCGTCAGCGGGAGCGGAAACACGTCACTCCCTGTCCGCCAGGGCAAAGTTAAGGAGCGAGAACAGACGGTTCTGGCGGTGCAATTCCAGCATCCGAGCTTCCCCCGCCCGCTCGAGCGGATGGCGCGCCGGGGTCCTGGCGAGCAGCCGATGCAGGCAGAGCGCCACCCACTCCCCTTTCTCAAAGAACTCGTCCACGGCCTGTCGGTTGTGCAGCCAGAGCTGCAGGACGGCGCAGGCGGTGAACAGGAGGCCGTATCGACGCGAGAGCTCCAAGAGCTCCCAGCTGCGCCTGGCCGGGCGGGCCGAGAGCTCGGCCCGCAGCTCTTCCAGAGAGCGGCTGATAGCGCCGGACCGGGCCTGCAGCTCGCGGACGAGCTCGCTGGAGGGGAGCCTGGCCAGCCCCTGCTCAGCCTCGGGAAGCCCCTGCAGGACGGCGTCTCGCCCTCGATTCAGCAGGGCCAATCGGCCCGGGTCGAAGTCAGGCAGAGGCTGGTCCACCGAGAAGAGAGCGGCCAGGGTGGCCGGGTCGCTCGGGAGCCGCCGGTCGCAGAGCCGCGACAACTGGAGGCCGATGAGCTCCAGATTGACAGCGGTGCTACCGTCGAACAGGCTGACCACAGCGGCGTCGCGCATCAGCTTTTGAAACGCCCCGCCCGCCGGCCCTTCGCGCAGGTAGTGCCGGGCTCCGAAAACCACCGCCAGCTCTCGGATGGTCCGCTCGAGCACGGTTGGAACCAGGCTCTTCACCACCGCCGACAGCAGGCTCATCTGCTCGGGCAGCACGTGCAGAAGCCGGGGAGCCAGGATGGCCAGGGCATCGCAGCAGAGCAGGTCGACAAAGGCATCGCTGAGGATGGCCCTGGCGTGGGGAATGTCCAGCACGGTTTCACCGTACAGTTTGCGGCTCGTGGCAAAATCGAGCACGATGCGCAGGGCCGAGTCGGCCGCGCCCAGAGAAAAGGAGGCGCAGCCCGCCCGGGTCACCTGCAGGGCCTTCAGCACGCTGTCCAGGCCCGACCCGACCTGGCCCACCAGCGCCTCGGCGGGCAGACGGGCCGCCTCGAGACGAATTCCCGAGATGTCTGCGCCCCTCAGGCCAAGCGTTCTCTTGCGTGCCAGGTGAGCGTAGCTGGTGCCAGGTAAGGCGGCTTTGTCGAGCAGAAACAGGCTGAAGCCGTCGCGGCCTCCGCCGGCCTCGGTGCGGGCGAACAGGGTCAGGGCCGCGCCCCGGGTGGCGTTGTTGATGAGCCACTTCTCACCCTCCAGGACATACCCGTCGCCGCTCGGAGTGGCTTTGAGCTCGCTGGCCAGGATGTCGCTCCCGTGGGCTTCCTCGGTCAGGGCCAGGGCGGCACACTGCCCTGCCAGCAAGAGCTCGGCCATCCGCTCTCGCTGCAGCCTCGAGCCCGCTATCCAGATGGGAGCCGCGCCGAGAAAGGATTGACCCAGGGCGATGGCCGCGGTCAGATCGCGACGGGCCACCACGCGCAGGAGGGCGGCCGGCTCGGCATACCAGCGCAGCTCGCCCCCGAGCTCGCCGGGCACGAACCAGCGTTGCAGGCCCGCCGCCAGGCACGCCTCCACCAGCTCGCGGGGAAACTCCTCGGCTTCGTCGCGGGCCACAGCGGCGCTGAAGCTCAGCTCGTGGTCGGCCCGGAACGGGTCGCCCAGGGCCTGCTCGAGCGCGAGCGCAGCCAGAGAAACGGTCATGGGGGCACGCGGTTCGTCCGGCTCCTCAGAAGATCCTGGGGTTGGGCGTTACGAGCTATCGCCTCGGGGCGGGAACTCCACGGTGACCGTCCCGGCCTCGTCACGGCGGAACACCGGCCGGGTGGGAGGCCACTGATCCATCAGGGGCGGCCAGACCTGCATCGTGCGTCCAATTCGTCCGGGGTCAAGGTCGAGGGTGCCGTCAGGTTTGACCGGGGCGGCTCGAAGAGCCACAGACAGCTCGTCGAAACCCCAGGACCTGGTCCTGACGAAACCGGGTGCCTGGCTTCCGATCAGCCAGCCCTCGTCCGCGGAGGCCTGCCCATCCCCGTCATAGTCCAGACCGGCGAGTCCATCCGAGGTGGGACGAATGGTTGCCCGATCTTGCAGGGTCAGCCTGGCTGTGAGCTGGCCGTCAGGCAGAAGCGAGAGCTCCAGGGCCGAAAGTGGGGCCTGCAGAGGCTGGCCCGAGCTCTGGATTCCCACCCGAACGTTGGGATCGATGGAGTTGAGGGTCTGGCCCACCCGAGCGCTCGACGCCGAGCCTCCCAGCTCCTCGACCGCTGCCCGCAGATCGGCCAGTTCCAGGGGGACGTTGCCGCCTCCCCGGACCCCAAAGCAGTCCAGGGACAGCGACAGGTCGCTCTCGGACTCGTAGCCGCCCGAGTTATCCAGGTCCAGGTAGGCTGTCTTCTGGCCCCCGGAGCTGTACTCGCGGACGGCGGCCTGGATGAATCTCTGACAGGGTGCAGTGTTCATGGCGTTGATGGCTCCTTCAGGCGACGTTTGCCCGATTCATGCCTGGCGAAACTGGAATTTTCCTTGACC
>CAZWUN010000230.1:0-8718 GCA_964637145.1 uncultured Burkholderiales bacterium | reverse complement strand
CCTCCACCGCGCGCCCCTGGCGGGCCAGCATCTGCTCCAGCACGCCCTCCAGGCTGTCGGACAGCACCCTGGTGCCGATCACGGCCATGAAGTCGTCCATGGCCTGGGCCAGGGTCAGGTGGGCGAGCCGCCCTCCGGGGGCGCGATGCTCTTGCAGAAAGCTGACCACCCGGGCGCCGTCCTCGGGCAGCAGCACCTCCAGGCTCTTGAGCAGGCGGTCGGCCTGGCCCTCGGGGCGGCCAGCCTCGGCCAGCACCTCGGCCAGCAGGCTGCTCAGGTCCTCGGCCTTCGCCTCGGGAGCCCAGCGTCGCGAGACGAACTCCAGGCGTGAGGCCAGATCCACTCGCACCAGCGGGCTCAGGTTGGCGCCGCTGGCAGCCAGGGTCGGCCATAGCTCGGTGGCCGAGCTCAGTCCCAGGCGCTGGGTCAGCAGCACCAGGGCCTCGGCCGACAGGTTGAGCTCCTTGCTGCCTTCCAGCGGCGCGAGCAGGCGAACTCCCTTCAGGCCAGCGGAGAGGTTGCCGGTGGCCATGGTCAGCCGGGTGAGGAGATCCATCCGATCGCGCAGCTTCTCGGGAGGGCAGACCAGGGCGCCGTGCAGGTCGGCCAGGGTCGGGCGAGAGGCGTCGTAGGCGAGCGAGCCGAGCTGCAAAGAGCGGATGCGCACGCCCGCCTGGTTGGCCTGATCGTCGGAGGTGAGGCGCAGGCGCAACTCAGCGACGACAGGAGCGGTCGAAAAGTGCTGCCCCTGGCCGCGCACATCCCAGGAGCGGGTTTCAAAGCCCGAGCTACCGTTGAGGCTGTCGAGCTCAACCCACTCCTCGCCCTGGCGGACTTCGAGCTTGAGGTAGTCGTAACCGGCCTCGAGATCGTAGGCCATGTCCAGGGTCAGGGTGGAGGCATCCTGCACCGGACCGAGCAAGAGCGAGCTGTTGGCGTTGGTCTGGTAACCCGAGCCGTCGTTGTCGCTCAGGATGCCGTCGGGCCGGCGCACCCAGTCGTTGAGGCGCACGCCCTCGGGCAGCTTGCCGGTCATGTCCAGCAGTTCGGCCAGGCGAGCGAACTGGGGCGCGCCGCAGGGCTGCTCGAGCAGGGCGGTGACGAAGGCGGTGCGCTCTTGCTCGGAGGGCTCGAGGCCCAGCTTGACCTCCAGCGCGGCCGCCTGCTCGCTGAGGAAGGAGGCCCGCGATGCGGCCTGGAGCGGGTCGGCGGCGGCTGTCACCTGAGGCCACAGGGCCCTCGCCTGAGCCACCCCCAGCGAGCTGGCCAGCACCGCGGCGGGCTCGAGCTGGTCGGGGGTCTTGAGCCAGCCGCTCACCTCCAGGGCGGCGCTGGACGAGCCGAGCCGCTCGGCCAGGGCGGCCGTGGCTTGCAGTCGGGCGGCCCGCTCGGCCGGCTGCAGGCGGTCGAACTGGTCCACCAGCGAGAGCATGGTTCTGGGTCCGGAGTCGAGGCGCAGAGCGACCTCGGGCTGCTGTCCGCGCCAGCCGGTCACCAGCACCTGGCGAAGCTGCGGACCGGCCTCGCTGCCCTGGTCGTCGGCGTCCATCCGGAAGCGCAGCTCCAGCTTGCCGCCGTCGAAGGCCGACAGGTCGAGCTGGTGCTCTTGCTCGGGATCTTGCGAGCCCGTGAAGGAGGCCAGGCTCTGCCACTGGCCGCCCGGCCGGCGGGCCTCCAGGCGCAGGTGATCGTAGCCGCTCTCCAGCGAGCCCCCCAGCCGCAGTCGCAGGCGGGCTCCGGTGAGACCGGCCAGATCCAGGCTGGGAGTGGTGGCGGTGGCCTTGCATTCGTTGCGGTAGTTGGGGCAGCTCAGCCCGTAGCCCGAGCCCTCCACGAAGCGGGTCTCCCAGCCCGGGTCGAGTTTCCAGCCGGCCAGGTCGTCCTCGCGCCCCACCAGCGCGTGCAGGGCCGCTTGCTCGGGCTCGGACAGTTTGGCGCCCACCAGCTTGCGGGCCCGCTCGAGCTGGGTGTTCAGGTCCAGCGCCTGGCCGGCTTCGGCGGCCAGCCGGCCGCTGGCCCGGAAGGCCTCCAGGGCGGGTCCGGCGGGCTGGCCGGGGGCAAAGAGAGCTCCTGCGGCCTGAACTCCCAGGTTACGCCCCAGCTCGCCCAGGGTCTTGAGGTCGGTCGGATCGTCTGTCTGCGGCCAGAGCTCGAGGGCGGCGCTGGGCGAGCCCAGATCTTGGGCCAGCTGCTCCAGCTTGGAGAGCTCATCGCTGAGCCCGGCCGGACCGACCGAAATCAGCCGGTCCACCAGCTCCTCCGCCGAGAGCTTTTCGGTGTTGAAGCCGAAGACGGGCCCGCAATCGCTGGACACCCGCATGCCCTGCAGGTGGTAGCCCCACTCGTGGCCCTGGTCGTCGGCCTGCAATCGCAGGCGCAGCTGCACCGGTCCGCCGTCGAAGGCGCTCAGGTCGACCAGTTCCCGTCGCTCGGTGACCTGTCCGCTATAGGTCTTCAGCGTGGTCCATTCGCCGACGTCCCGGCGGGCCTGCAGGAAGACGTGGTCGTAGCCCGACTCCAGGCCGTGACTGTGCTCGAGCACCAGCAGGCTGTTCTTGCCCAGTTGCAGCCTGGGGGTGGTCAGCGAGCTGTCGGTCGTGCCCGCGTAGGGTCGCTTGTAGCCTCCACCGGGCAGGGCCTGCCAGCCCTGGTCGGCCACGAAATCGGGGTTGGCCGGGGGGCGGTCGAGAAAGTCCACCAGGGCGCGGGCCTCGACCCCGGCCTGGAGCAGTCTGGTGGCCAGGGCCTCGCAAGACCCCTTCGAGTCGGTCTGGTCCAGCAGGCGGGAGCACTCGGTGAGCCGATCCTCCACCACCGAAGGCTGGAAGGTCTTGACCTGGGGCCACAGCTTGACGGCCCGGTCCACTCCAACCCGGCCGGCCAGCTCGGACAGGCGGGCCTCGTCCTCCCTGGCACCCAGCGCCGCCGCCAGGGTCAGGGCGGCGGCCGGGCCGCGCTCCGCGGCCAGCCGGGCCACCCGCGCGATCTGAGCCGTGTCACCCTGCCGGGCCAGCTCGGCCAGCTGATCCAGAGTGCCCTGGCCGCGGTCGAAGCTGAGCTCGCCCAGCTTGACCGCCCGCAGAGCCACGCCATCGGCCGGAGCCTGGTCGTCAGAGGTCAGGCGGAAGCGTACCCGCACGGTCTGGCCCGCATACTGGGACAGATCCAGGCGCTGACCGCTCCAGCCGCTCGAGCCGGTAAAGGAGGTCAGCCGGGTGAACTTGCCCCCTTCGGGTGCGATCTCCACGTGCAGGTGGTCGTAGCCTGATTCGAGCTCGTGCCGAAGCTCGAAGCTGAGCTGCGCCTCCTTGCCGAGTTGGACGGGCGGGCTGGTCAGCGAGCTGTCGCAGTTGTTGGGGTAGGGGGGGTGCACCAGGGCCGGGCCCTCCACTCCCCAGCGGCCCTCGAACGTCCAGCCGGCGGGTTTCTCGCCCATCTTGCCGGCCAGCTCGCGCAGAGTCGCTGCCGTCTCGGTGGTGAGGCCCTGTTTGAGCAGCTCGTCGGTCAGCTCGGGACGGCCCAGGAGCTGGCTGAGCTGATCGAGCTCTACCGTCTGCTCGGCCTTCTCGGCCCAGTTCCCGCTCAGGTTGGGCCACAGCTCGGTGGCCTTGCGCACCCCCAGCTGCTCGGCCAGCAGAGTCAGGGCAGCCGTCTGGTCGGCATAGTCGGGGTCTTTCTCTCGCCCTTCCAGCACCTTCGCCAGGGCGGCCGCGGCCCGGTGATCGCCCAGCCGCCGACAGGCCTCGCCCAGCCAGCCGGGGTCGGGCTGGGCCAGGGTCAGCCGCACCACCTCGTCGGCGCTGACCGGGGCCGAGTCCAGGCTCAGGGGGGTGTGCACGCGGCCCTGAGCATCGGTGCCCCGCAGGCTCAGCTGGCCGAAGCGAAAGCCGGCTTGCTCGACCTGGTCGTCAGACTGCAGCCGCCAGCGCAGGGTCAGGCTCTGGCCGTCGTACTCGCGCAGGTCCAGTTCAACCGCCTCGCCCGAGGAAGCTCCGGTGAAGCTCTTCAGGGTCTCGAAATTCTTGCCGTCGCGGGAGGCCTCCAGATGGACGTGGTCATAGCCCTGCTCCAGCTCAAACTCGCAGCGGAAGCTGAGCCGGCAGTGGCTCAGACCTTGCAGCGAGAGGGGAGGGGAGGTCAGAGTGGTGCGGGCCTCCCTGGGGTAGCTCTGGTCCGGGGAATCGTCGAAGGCCACGCCCAGCGTGGGATGATCCACCAGCTTCCAGTCGCCCTGAAAGCCCCGGGCCGGATCGGGGGCGCTCAGGAGCTCGCGCAGCACGGCCTTCTGCTCGGGGGTGGCCCGGGCCAGCCGGGGATAGGCGCGGGCGTCCCCTCCGAGTCGGGTCAAAAGCTCGCCGTCCTCTTGCGTCAGAGCGAGCTTCTCATCCTGACAGACCTGCCAGAGGGCGACGGCCTGGTCGTGCTTTCCCTGGGACCACTGCCGGGCCTGGTCAGCCGTCTCGAGCAGCTCGTTGAGGCGGCCAGGCTCATTCTCGTTGCGCTCGAGCACGGCCCGGTAGAGCGGGCTCTGGCCCAGCCGGGCCAGCGTTTCGGCCTTTTGCTCGGGTGTGCCCGGGGCGGGGTTCTGGCGGACGAAGTCGTAGGCCTCTTGCAGGCCCTTGGGAAAGAGCCGAGCCAGAGCGTCCAGCAGGGCCTTCGGCTCTTTCAAGGTCTCGGCGGCGCGCTCAAGTTCGTGCTCGCCCACCTGCACGTTCCGATAGGCCACCGAGAGATAGCTGTCGCCGTAGCGATAGAGCTCGGCCGGATCGCCCCGGTAGGCGAAGTTGCCCTGCTGCAGGGCGTGCAGGCCTCGGGCCAGCTCGGGCTGGCTCAATCCCTGGGGACCGGGCCCTCCGCAAAGGTAGTCGGCCAGCCGGGCCTCCTCGCCCGATTGGACCACCATCTCGCGCTCGTTGTCGAGCTGCACCAGGACCTGAGGCGACTCGGAGGTGGTCAACTCGCGGTAGGCTCCGAACGGCTCCACTCTCCCGGCCAGGCTGCGCAGCGCGGCGGCCGTCTCGGCCTCGTCCGGAGGCGGGGCGCTGCCGTAGAAATAGCGAGCCTGCTCGAGCTCATGGGCCCCCTCGGTCCGCACCCACTCTTTGCCTGGTGGGCGCAGATCGACCCGCTTGCCTTCTCCGGCGCGCCGCTCGGCTTGCTCGGCATCGATGGACTTCCAGAAGAAGAAGAAGCGTTTCTGGCGGAACTCCACCCCGTCGGCCCAGCGGCCCACGGCCGCCCCGGCCGGACCACCGATGGCGGCGCCGGTCACCGCCGCAAGCGGCAGGCCGGAAACGGGGGCGGCGGAGGAGGGCGTCAGCTCGACCCGGTCGGGAGACTGGCCGGCGGAGGCCTGCTGCACTTGATGCGGTCGCCGGGGGAGCGCCGCCGAGGTGGGACGGATGATCACGGGGATAGCATAGAACCCCGTCCTGACAGGAGTTTGAAAGGGTCGGAGGGATCGGGGAAGGATCCTGAAGGGATCGCCCCCGAGCTCCTTCTCGCTGGCGGGCGAGGTGCTTGGGGCCGCCCCCGACGTGCCCGGGTGAGAATTCTTTCAGGGTCTGGCGGTATGTTTACAGCATGGTCATCACGACTCGACCCCAGGCCGCCACGACCCGGACCCTGCCTTACGTGGCCATGGTCGAGTCGCTCCGAACCGAAGCAGACGGCTGGGCGAGCGTCCGCCGCTCTTCCGTCGAAGGGGGGCTGAAGCTCCGGTCCTGGGGCCGCACCGCGACGCTGTCAGCAGTGGGAGTAGCCGCCCTGGCGAAAGTCAGCGGGCTGGTGGCGCTGGTCAATCCGGCACTGGGGCTGACCGGACTCGGCATGCTCGCCTGGTCCTTCGGTCGCGGCAACGCCGACCTTACCTGCTTGATGAGCCGTGAGCAGAACGCCAAGCATGCTCGTGAGGAGCTTCGGGACATCCAGCCGGACCGGTCGGTCAGCAAGCTCCTCCAGCAGAGGACCGAGGCCGTTCAGTACAATCAGCGCACTGGAGAGTATGCCGACCTTTGCGTCCGGGCGCTGGCGGAAGGGCGGATCGACAATCGTGTAGCCACGGTGACGCTGGCCGCCGGGGCAGCCGTGGCCCTCCTGGCCAGGCTCGGGGCCGTCAGCCCCGAGCTCTTCTGGCCGGCGCTCGGGGTTGCCACGATCGGGCTGATCGCCCGCTCCAAGACCAGCGGCGATATCAGTCAGGCCGAAGAAGCGGTGGAGAGCAGCCGGAAGATCCACCGGCAGGCAGGCGAGTGGTTGAAAGATCATGAGCAAAAGCTGCAGGCCGAGGAGAACAGAGGCCTGAACGAGCTTCCCGAGAGGGTGAGCGCTGCTCTGCAGTCTTCTTCTGCGGCCACGATGGTCCAGCGTGAGAAAATGCTGCTGGTGGGTAGCGTGCGCTTGCCCCGGCGCTAAAGTGTAGCACAGTTCCGTTCAGGAATTGCTCAACAGTTGCGCGCATGATCTCCTGAAATTGTCAGTGTTCGCAGTCGGGCCCAACCGGCGAACGTACGCCACGGCGCGGGAAAGGCCCAAGCTCGTTCCGGCAGCAATGCGCGAGGTCAGGCTCCGGGTAGGGCCCCCCGCCGCTTCACCCGCACGCCCCCCACCTGCACACTGGTCTCGTTCATCTCCAGGCCGGTCCTGGAGGCGCCTGGAGCGGAGGCTTGCGGGTTGCACGACTTCACGGGTTCGATCCCGTTCCCCCACTTGTGGGGCTCGATGACCATCAGGTTGCCATGCTCGTCCACCGCTACCAGGCCATTCGGGGTCAACTCGGTGCGTACGACCGCCCCCGGCAGACGATCGCTGGTTTGCGGACCTTGCGGACTCAGATCCACCAGCTTCACCTCGCCAGCGGCCGTTCCGATCCCGAGGATTTTCTGGTTGTAGCCAACCTTGCCCTCGGAGACGGAAGTGGGGTGCTGCCGGTAGCCACTGAAGATTCGGGCCTGATCCCAGGTCTTGGCGTCGAGTCCCTGAGGCAGCTCGCCGTTCAGGATCAGACGGCTCATCTGATTGACCTGGCGCTGATGCGCCCCCACGGGAGATCTCCAGTCCTCCCAATCCTCGGCGCGCACGCCCAGACGCTCGCGCGCCTGCTTCTCCGAGGAGGGACGCTCGATCTCGAGCTCGTGGGCCCGGAGCCGGACGGGGAGGGTGGAGGAAGGCTGAGCTCCGAGCAGCCGCTCGGCATCCCGGAGCAAGCTCTCCCAGCCCTGGCTCCCCGGCAGGTGGACGATGGGCAGGCCCTCGCGATAGCTCGCCAGGGGACCGAGCCGGTCAGCGGCCTGCCAGAGGTCGGGCAGCAGGTCGATCCCGTCGCCACGGTGGTGCCGCACGCCCCCCCGGTTGGCCACCAGGAAGGTTCCGTCGGCCAGGGCGGCGGTGAGCGCCGGGCCCTCGCCCCGCCGGTGAACCTCCCGAAGCTCGCCGTCGAACTGCAACACGCCCTCCTGCTCGAAGCAGAGGAGCGGGCCAGAGGCAGTGGCCGTGAGCTGGTACAGGCCCTTCTCGGGAAGCGGGCGGCGTGCCACGATCTCGCCCGCCGGGTTGCGCAGCACGGCCTCGCCTGTGCTCAGCGTGGCGAACGAGCCGTCCTTGAGGGGGAAGGCGATGAGCGTCCCGTCCTCGACCGGGAAGCGGGTAACCTCCTGACCGCGGAGGCGCAGCACCTGGAAGTCGGAGCCGTCGGGTTGGCTCACGACCTGCCACAGGGCGCCGACACCGTCGGGAAGTCCGGGGTGGATCGTGCTCAGCCGCTCGTCCATCACCAGGACCCCCCGGTCGGTGTAGACGGCGTGGCGAATCTCCTCGGGAACCCAATCAGGGCCCTGCAGCGTCACCAGTCCCGAGGCACGGTCGTAGTTCACCCGAGCGTGACCGAAGCCGTAGGGAGTCTCGTGCAAAAGGCTCAGCTTGCGGTCGTACAGGTGCAGCCTCTGGTTGTCCACCGACAAGAGCTGCCCGTCGGATGTTCCGAACACGGTGCGCGACCAGTTCCCCAGGCTGCGATACCCCAGGGACTTGCCGGTGCGAAGGTCGACCGACTCCACTGCGCTGTAAGGGAAGAGGTAGGCGGTGTTGCTTTCCGGGCAGATGGTGGTCTGGTCCATGTGCGCGCAGGAGCCGGGATCGTTCTCCCACAGCACCCGGCCCTCGCCATCGAAGGCGGTCACCTTGCCCCCGTACGAGCTGCGCTTGCACAGGTAGAGGCGCCCCTCCGGCAGGTCGAGTTGCCACGCGCCGCTGTGATGGACGCGGTCGACCTGCTTGTATCCCTGCGGCTCGGCCATGAACGCGGTGACTCGTGGGAACGGCAGCTCGGTGGAGGGCGTGAAGCGGTCAGGCGAGCCCGAGGCCTGGCGGGGCAGGCTGCAGGCGCTGGCAAAGTGGCATGGGCCGGCTGAGCCGTGGATCAGCATGCACTGAGCTTAATCAGGACGCCTGAACCAAAGCTGAATCCCGGTTTCTTGGAGGAGGGGAGACCCCATCGGTGCGAACAAATTTTCGAAAAAAATACCGGCGGTATAAATTTCGAACAAAGAAATGAAATAGGGAAGCCGTTTTCTTGGCCATGATGCGAACACTGTCCGGCTGGTTGCGATCTGTCGGCGCAGGGTGAGCCCTCGGCGAGGACCTTTGCATCACCCTTCCATTGGCCTCCTGGGCACTCGATGGGCGTTGGCGCGCACCCAGTCGCGCTGCGTGTCCCGCATC
>CAZWUN010000229.1:0-8783 GCA_964637145.1 uncultured Burkholderiales bacterium | reverse complement strand
GTCTCGCAGCCATTGCCCGTGCCCGCCCGGGAGTACCGGGGCTCGGTCGAGCCGAGCCACTGGGTGCGCGACGCCGACCTGGAAACCTACACCCGTACCTGCGCCGGGGTAGGCGCCGCCAGCTTCGCTCTGGCCAGTCACGCGCTCATGCTGGGGGCCGGTGCCTGGGCCGGGTCGGCGCTGGGCTCGGCCATCGGAGGTCCCATCGGGGCCCTGGTGGGCGCGGCAGCGGGAGCCTATGGCGGCTTCAAGCTGCAGAGCAAGACCCTGATCGGTCGCCAGCTGGGCGGTCGGGCGGGGGCCGCCCTGGGAGCGCTGGCCGCGCCTTTCGTCAAGTCCGCTGGCATCCCGCTTCGCAGCAACCACGTGCACGAGACGCGCAACTTCAGCTACAGTGAGATGGTCAAGAAGCTGGGCACCACCGGCTCGACCAGCCACCCCCACATTTCCGCTGCCGAAGCGGACGCTTTCATCGCCCAACTCCAGCCCGGCGACATCGTGCTCACCAATGACGAAGCGGCCACCATCTTCTCGGTGCTGTGCGCCGCCGTCGACAGCAAGGCCGATTTCAACCATGCTCTGGTCTATCTCGGAAACGGCAAGACCATCGAGTCGCGCACGGTCACCGATGGGGTGGCCGAAGGGGACATGAAGAGCGTGCTCGTGAAGAAGCACCACGCCATCTCGATTCGCCCTCACTACCAGACTGGTCAGGCCCAGGCCGTGATCGACGCCGCCAGAGCGATGATTGGCGTTCCCTACGATTACAAGTTCCGAATGGGGAACGAGGCGATGTATTGCTCGGAGTTGGTCCAGAAGGCCGTCAAGGCGGGAGCGCCCCAGGTGACCTTCGACCGCTGGAGCGTGATCGGGCGGGAAGTGATCCTTCCGGGCGACTTCGTGCGCACCGACCAGGCTGACGTGGTGGCCGAAGCCGGCGTGGATCGGACATTGTTCGACTCCTACCTGGGCAAGTTCACCTGACCCGCGGTTGCTCGCTTACAATCAGAGAATCTGAAGCCCTTCAGCCCATGGGAGGACTGAGACATCGCCTGCTCGCTGGGCGCGCGGGTCCTGGCTCAGGCAATAGAGCTCGCACTCCGGGACCGCGTCCTGCATGGCGACCAGGCTGCGCAACTGATCCGGACGGACGCGGGTCGCGGACTTGATTTCCACCAGTGCCGTGGGCCGGCCCGGGCGCTCGATGACCAGGTCGACCTCATTGCGCTCGGTGGCCAGGTAGAAGAACCGGTAGTCCCGCGGATGATAAGCTTCCTGCCTCAACAGCTCGAGCAGGACGAAGTGCTCGAACGCCTCGCCATACGAGCTGGTACCGGCCTGGATCGGCTGCGTCAGCAGGTTCTGAAGCGCCCGGGTGAGGCCCAGGTCGAAGAAGAAGAACTTGGGCGCTTTGTGGACCCGCTTGCGCAGGGACCGGGCATAGGGCTCCAGGATGAACCCCACAAGCGTGTCTTCCAGGATCTGGTAGTATTCGCGGACCGTTTTCGGGTCGACGCCGACATCGCGGGCGATCGAGGTGAAGTTCAGGATCTGCCCGTTGTGCTGCGCAGCGACCTCCAGGAACTTTCGGAACGGCTCCAGCCGGCGGATCAGGTGCTCTCCCCAGACCTCCTCCTTCAGATAGCCTCGATAGTAGGCTCGCAAGTAGTCCGCGCGCTCCTCATCGTTCAGCCTCCCAGTCTCGGGTAGAGACCCCCAGCGCAGGACGGAATCGAGCTGAAAGGATGACCCCAACTCCTGGTGGGTCAAAGGATGAAGCGTTCGCTCCACGGCGCGCCCGGCCAGCAGATTGGCCGATCCGTGCTTGAGCTTGCGGGCGCTCGAGCCGGTCAAAACGAACCGCTTGGAAGTCTCGAAAATGCACTTGTGGATGACGTCGAGCAGGCCGGGAAGCTTCTGAATCTCGTCCACCACGACCGTCTCCACCCGTTCGGGCAAGGCGAGAACCTCGCGGTAGAGGCTATCGGGGTCGCGACCATACAGCTCTTCGTTTGAAGGGAGCAGCAGATCGACAAACAGCGTCTTCCTCTCTTCAAAGCGCTGGTGGACCAGAGTGCTCTTTCCGGTCGCACGCGCTCCGAACAGAAAGAACGACTGTCGCTCCGGAAACTGAATCGCACGCGGGAACATACTCCTGATTTACGACGAAAATCCGGAATATACTCCTTGGGTTGCAGCGTCAGAGTCTTGAGAGTCACGTCAACCATTCCCTCCCAGGCGGCCGTTCAGGGGGTGCACGCTCAGCCACCTTGCAGCTCTGTGCCACATTGTGCTACGCTGATCGCGAAATGCCTCGTGACGCACATTTTTCCATTCGGCTCTCGCGCGGGGAGAAGGAGGCCCTCGACCGCCTGGCTTCGGAGCAACAAGTTCCGGTTGGGCAGCTGGTGCGTCGTCTCCTGGCCCCTCACCTGAATCCCGCGGCAAGTCCTGCCATCCGGCGCGTGCCCGAGGAACCGGCGGCCGATCCCCTCAGGCTGAGCGAACAGGCCTGGTTGCGAGCGAATGCTCAACTCGTGTCCCAGATGGCGGGGGAATGGGTGGTCCTGGAAGGAGACAACCTGGTTGCCCACGGGCCAGACTACGCGATGGTCCGGCAGCAGGCTCGGCAGTCAGGCATCCGAATCCCCTTCATTCTTCGCATTCCGGAATCCAGGCCGCCAAACTCTTTCTACGTGGGGCTCTGACATGCCCAACCTCGATTTTCCCTACACCTTTCCGTATGGCTACCTCGAAAGGGCATCTCGCGAGCCGGTGTTGCCCATTCGCTTGATCTTGAGAGGCGAGGCCATCGACCTCCAGGTCCTGGTCGATACCGGTGCGGAGCGAACGCTGCTCGAGGGAGTTCATTTGCGGCCTGTCGGTATCGACATTTTCCGGGGCAATGAAGTCACCTTCAAGGGATTTCTTGGCTCGGGCATGGTGGCCTACGAACACCCGGCGCGGCTGCAGGTCGCCGGAATCGAGCTTGATATGAGCATCGCCTTCAGCACTCAGCCCATGTCGCGGCAGGTGCTTGGCCGCGACGTCTTGGAGTACCTGATCCTCGGGATTCGCGAGAAGGCTCTGGAACTCTATGTGAGCCCGGAGGGGTAAGTCGATCCCCCCGTCGAGATGGCCTCAGAAGGGCTGGTGAGGGCTTGATCTGGCCTTCAGCACCTCGATCTCCCGTAGGACCGAACGACCGCCGATGACCGCCAGTGGTGCGGATGTGGACCCAGCCGGGTCGTTCTTGTACCGCAAAAATGCGGTATGAGGCTCAGAAGGTCAGGTTCAGCACGTTGCTGACCAGGCTCTCATCGAAGACCAGGACCGGAGGCTCCGGGCCCGGACCCGTCTCGCGGCCGGGAACCAGCCGGGCCTGAATCTCGAGCTCGCGGGCGGCCAGCACTGCTTCCCGCCCGGGCTCATTCCCGAGCAGCTCGGGCAGGCCCACCCGTGCTTCCAGCACCTGGCCCGAGGTCAGCGTCAGGGGCCCGTGGTCGTGGACCGACTCGATGTCGCACCAGCTCCGGGTCAGCTCGAAAGTCGGCGCCCCGACCCGGACGCGAAACGCCAGCATCGAGGTCCAGTCCACCTGACCGCAGAGGCTGGCCGGAACGCGCACCGGGGGGCCGGAGTTGGTCAGACGCACCACCAGCACCTGGCCGGCCGGGACGCTCTTGTCGCAGATGGCGCTCAACGTGAGGGTGAGCGGGCCCTGCGCGGGCGGAGAGGAGGGGGCCGTGGAACCCGCGGTCCACCAGCCCGCCAGGGCGATCAGGGCCAGCAACAAGAGCAGGTCGGGGCGACGCATGGCGTGATGGTCGCAGGCGGCGCCGGGAAACTTCCCGAGACGGGGTGCCTGGTCGCTCGACAGGGCCTGCCCCCCGATTCGGCGAACCAGCGTTACTGTTTAGCGTTACGTGCTGAAGGTTTTGCCTATCCTTCGGGGGCGCCTCCCTACAAGTCTGTCGGCGCAAGTTCCTGCAAAGCTTTCAGCACTTCAATTTAACTCTGCTGTGGGAGGACCATTGCCGCGTGAAGACGCTGGGACCTGAAGGCGTAAGCGAGGTTTTGCACACCGTCGGAAAGCCCATGCGGCGACCCGACGCGCCCGAGAAGGTGCAGGGCCGGGCCCTCTACGTGGACGATATCCACCCGGCCGGCATGCTGTACGCTGCCGTGGTGCGAAGCCCCCACGCCCACGCCCGCATCAAGGCCATCCGCACCGAAAAGGCCAGCGCCCTGAATGGGGTCTGGACGGTGCTGACCCACCGCGACATCCCGGGTCGGAACATGATCCCGATGATCAAGGAGGACTGGATCTGCCTGGCCGCAGAGACCACCCACCACGTGGGCGAGGCGGTGGCCCTGATCGCGGCCGAGACGCGCGAGGCGGCGGCCCGGGCGGCCGAGCTGGTGGAGGTGGATTACGAGGTTCTCACCCCTGTCCTGACCATCGAGGAGGGCTTCGAGCGCGAGGACTTCCTGGCCCAGTGGAAGATCCTCAAGGGCGACACCGATTCGGCCTTCTCCAACCCCGACAACGTGGTGCTCGAGGAGATCTATCGCACGCCCTATCAAGAGCACGCCTATCTCGAGACCAACGGCATGCTGGCCATGCCTGACGGGCTGGGCGGGATCCTCCTGCAGGGCTCGCTGCAGTGCCCCCACTACGTGCAGAAGGCCGTGGCCGTGGTGCTGGGCATCGACATGGCCAGGGTTCGCATCGTGCAACTGTGCACCGGCGGCGGCTTCGGTGGCAAGGAGGACGCCCCCAGCGCGCCCGGCTCGCATTGCGCCCTGCTGGCCTGGAAGACGAAGCGTCCGGTCAAGCTGGTCTACACCCGCGAAGAGGACATGATCTGCATGTCCAAGCGCCACCCGGGCAAGGTGCGCTACCGCATGGCCTGCTCCAAGGACGGGGTCATCCAGGCCATCGACGTGGACTACTGGCTCAACGGCGGGGCCTATACCACGTTGTCGCCGGTGGTGCTGTGGCGCGGCCTGGTGCACGCCGGCGGGCCCTACCGGGTTCCCAACGTGCGCGTGCACGCCTACGCCGTGCGCACCGATACCGTGCCCTGCGGCGCCTTCCGGGGCTTTGGCGAGCCCCAGATCGTGTTCGCGGTGGAGGCTCACATGGACGCCATGGCCGAGCGCCTGGGACTGGATCCGGTGGCCTTCCGGCTCAAGAACCTGCTCGACTACGGCGATGAGACCATCACCGGGCACAAGATCGAGACCTCCTGCGGCATGCGCGAAGTGGTCGAGAAGGTGCTGGAGAAGGCCGACTGGCAGCAGCGCCATGCGAGCTACGGCAAGGACACAGGGCGTCTGCGGCGCGGGCTGGGGGTGGCCTTCTCCTACTACGGCGTGGGGCTGGGGGCGCTGGGCAAGCACCTCAACCCGGCCGCCGCCAACGTGGTGGTCTCGGCTGACGGCTCGGTGACCATCGCGGTGGGCACCACCGAGCTGGGCCAGGGAATGGTCACCGTGTTGACCCAGATCGCCGCCGAGGAACTCGGTTGCGATCCGTCCCTGATCCGCCTGGTCGAGTCGGACACCAGCCGCGTTCCCGACTCGGGCCCCACCGTGGCCAGCCGCACCACGCTGATGTCGGGCAACGCGGTGCGCAACGCCTGCCAGCAGATCAAGGAGCGCATGGAAAGCGAGCTGAAAGACCAGGTTGTTCCCTGGAAGACGGCCACCTTCCAGCCCGAGGCCTGGCCGGCGGCGGTGGCCGCCTGCCTGGGCAAGTGCGTGCAGATGTCCTCCCAGGGCTGGTCGGTGCCCCCCAAAACGACCTTTGACGTGGATACCGGCCAGGGCGATCCTTACGTCACCTACACCTGGAGCGCCAACACCGTGGAGCTGACGGTGGACGTGGAGACGGGCGAGGTGGTGGTGCAACGCCTGGTGAGCGGCCACGACGTGGGCAAGATCATCAATCCTCAGACCGGCGAGGGCCAGATCGAGGGGGGCTCGATGCAGGGGCTGGGCTGGGCCCTGGTGGAGGAGCACCACCTCAAGGACGGGCGCATCCTCAACAACCAGTTCTCGAACTACATCATCCCCACCCCGATGGACACGCCGGAGCTGATCCCCGTGATCGTCGAGCACCGCTATCCCTGGGGCCCCTACGGCGCCAAGGGCCTGGGCGAGACGCCCATGATCGCGGTGGCGCCGGCGGTGGTGAACGCCATCGCCCAGGCGGTGGGCAAGCGACTGAAGGAGATTCCGGCCACGCCGGAGCGGGTCTGGGAGGCCCTGAACGCATGAAGCTGAGCTGCAAGATCAACGGTGAGAAGGTCGAGCGCGAGGTGGACCCGGCCGCCCGCCTGCTCGACACCCTGCGCGAGGAGCTGCGCTTGACCGGCACCAAGGAAGGGTGCGGCAAGGGCGAGTGCGGAGCCTGCACCATCTTCGTCAACGGCAAGCCGGTGGACTCGTGCCTGATGCTCACCATCCAGGCTCAGGGCGCCGAGATCGTGACCATCGAGGGGCTGGCTCGGGACGGCAAGCTGGATGCGGTGCAGGAGTGCTTCATCTCGGAGGGGGGAGTGCAGTGCGGGTTCTGCATTCCGGGCATGATCATGGCCGCCCGGGCCCTGCTCGATGAGCACCCCAAGCCCACCCTGGAGCAGATCCAGTATGGCCTGGGCGGCAACCTGTGCCGCTGCACCGGCTACTCCAAGATCTTCCAGGCCGTGCTGAAGGCGGCCCAGCTGGAGCGCGTATGATCACGGTCTTTCGGCCCGAGACGCCGGGCGAGCTGTTCGAGCTGGTAAAGAGCCAGCCAGCCCCGCACTATTTCCTGGCCGGGGGCACCGACCTGCTGGTGCAGCACAAGGACGGCGTCATCCCCCCCTCGACCTGGTTCGACCTGACGGCCATCCCCGACTTCACCGGCATCCGCCACGAGGAGGGCAAGATCGTTCTGGGCGCCACCACCACCCACGACGAGTTGATGCGCTCTGCTTTGATCCGCAGGTATGCCCCCGTGCTGGTGCAGGGGGCCGAGGTCATCGGCGGGCCCCAGATCCGCAACCGGGGCACGGTGGGGGGCAACCTGGCCAACGGCTCGCCGGCGGCCGACACGGCCCCGCCGCTCTACTCGCTGGAGGCCGAGGTGGCGCTGAGCAATGGCCAGCGCACCCGCTGGCTGCCTATCGCCGACTTCTTCTTGCACGTGCGCAAGACCGCCCTCGAGCCGGGCGAGCTGATCACAGCCCTGCGCTTTCCTGCCCGCGAGGGCATCCAGGGGGGCTTCATGCGCCTGGGCCAGCGTCGCTCGCAGGCCATCAGCAAGGTCTCGGTGGCCGTCAGCGCGGTGGGACGCTTCGACTACCTGGCCATCGCCTGCGGCTCGGTCGCCCCCACGGTGGTGCGCGCTCCCCGGGCCGAGGCCATTTTGCGCGAGCAGGGCATGGCCGGGCTGGAGGAAGCCTGCCGGGTCATCTGCGACGAGGTGAAGCCGATCAGCGACGTGCGCTCGACGGCCGACTACCGGCGGGCCATGACCGGAGTGCTGCTGCGGCGGGTGATGGAGGAGTTGTCCGGCCCCAGGTGAGTTTGCTCCCTGGTTCGGGATCTCCAAGGATTCTTTAAGCCCGCCCGGCCTATACTGTTCCCCCATGGAGCCCATCCGCGCCCGTCCTGTCCTGATGCCCTCGCCGCGCCTGCCAGCGCTTGCCCCGGCGACGGCGCCGCCTGCGCCCGAGGAGGCGCGCGAGGTGCCGGTGCTCACCGTGGCTCTGGGGGCTGCAGGAGCGGTGGCGGGCGCGGCGCTTTCGGGCTCGGGATGGGGGCTGGCGGCTGCGGCGGCGGGGGCCGCCATCGGAGGGTTGGTGGGGCACTTTCTGCCGCGCTGGCTGACTCCGGAAGGGCCGAGGTTGATCGTGGGGCACGTGGGAGAGCGAGAGGCCCGGCTGTGGGGTCGGGGGGATGAGAAGAACCCGGTGATGACGGCCCAGGTGCTGGACTCCAGGGACCAGGTGGTGTCCAGCGCGCGCTTGCAGCTCGAGGCGGAAGCTGGCTACACGGGGGCTGTGACGCTCACCGGGTTGGAGCCGGGCCAGGAGTACCGCTGCCGGGTAGACTACGGCGGGTATCAGGAGACAGGCTCGTTTCGCACCGACGACAAGAGCGCCGAGGAGGTCAGCTTCCTGATGGGGAGCTGTAACAACCACCGGTTCTGGAGACGAGGGGAGGCCTGGGAGCGGATCGGAGCGCTGGCCGAGCAGACGAAGCCGGACTTTCTGCTGCACACGGGGGATCAGATCTACGCCGACCAGCCCTACCAGAGCTACGGGCTGGAGGGGTTCCGAGGGTGCTACCGGCGGGCCTGGTCGGACCCGCAGGCGCGCGAGTTGCTCAAAGAGCACCCCAACTACATGATTTTGGACGACCACGAAGTTGGCAACGGGTTCGCTCAGAACCAGCCGCTGTCAGGGATTCGCCGGGCCTGGCTGTGGCTGAGCGGGCTGTGGGGGTCGGAACAGGCGCAGCGGCAGTCACTGGGGCGGGCCGGCCTGCAGGCCTACGGGGAGTTTCAGCACAGCCACAACCCGCACCCGTTCGGGGAGGAGAAGCGTTACTACACATTCTCGCGCGGTCCGGCCGAGTTCTTCGTGATGGACACGAGCACGGAGCGGAATCCGGCTCAGGGTGAGATGATCGGCCCGGAGCAGTTGCAGCACTTGAAGGACTGGCTTTCGGCCAACCGAGATCGGCCCAGGTTCGTGGTCAGCAGCGTGCCGTTTCTGGCCGAGCAGACC
>CAZWUN010000228.1:7071-8814 GCA_964637145.1 uncultured Burkholderiales bacterium | reverse complement strand
CTCTGTTCCCATGGGATCTCCTTCTTCCATCCCCTGTCCTGCCTGGATTTTTTTTAAGAGATTTTCCGAAGGCCTTGTTCTGTTTGCTTTTGAAGCTCTGGATCCGCTGCCCATAAATGCCTTATAAAGACCTTTATAACATATTAAAGGACTTAAAAGGGGGACAAATTGGAGATCCCCGCTCGAACGCTGGAAAAGCGCCTCCGACCTGTTGAATCGTCTTCAATAGTGGGCCGAACGAGCTTGAAGAAAAATCTAAAGAAGCGAACAAAAAGTTAACATCCGCAACAAAGAACCCCGAGTCGTGTTCGGGTCCTTGTTTAACAATCAGTTCACCTCTCCGCACCTCCGGATGACTAGACTCGGCTGGGGGTTGATCCAGGTCAAGAAACCTGTGCGAAAGGTGGGCCCCATGTCTCTAGCTCCACTTGGAATCTACAAAGGCATCGAGCAAGGTAAGCCGTTCGACGTGCATGTCGACCGCAGCGAGGAAGCCAGCCTGATCGACAGGGACCAGGATCAGGTCCTGTCCGATCAAGAGATCATCGACTACCTGACCGAGCGCGACGACATCCCCCATCCTCATGAGGGAGCCAAGTGCGACGTTGACAAGGTCGTGCGCGACTTCAAGCATCACCTGCGCAAGGAGCCCCTGCCTCAGGCCGCCGGCTATCATACCTACGCCGAGTTGGGCCGTGACCTTTCGGATCTGGAAGCCCGCTACCCGAACCTGGCCCAGAAGGTCAGCCTGGGCCAGACCCCTGAAGGCAGGGAGATCTGGGCCCTCAAGATCAGCAAGGGAGTGCGTTGCGAGGATACCTCCCAGCGCACGGGCGTCGTCCTGACCGGATGCCATCACGCCCGGGAGTGGATGTCCATGGAAGCCCCGCTGTTCGTGGCCCACCAGCTCCTCGAGGGCTATGCCAGCGATCCGGAGATGAGGCGGAGGGTCGATAACGCCGAAATCTGGGTGGTTCCGCTGGTCAATCCCGATGGATACGAGTACAGCCGCACCGACGACAACTGGTGGCGCAAGAATCGCCGCGAGGTAACCGATACCGGGTGCGGGCCGATCTCAGGGCGCAAGCCCATCGGCGTGGACCTCAATCGCAATTATGATGATGGCATCCCCGAGCATGCACACCTGTATCGCCCTCCCCACGACAAGCCGTGCCGCACCGACGATGATGGCCGAGCCACCAGCGACAATCCGCGCTCGGACACCTATCGCGGACCGCGAGGAGCCTCCGAGATCGAGACCCAGCACATGCTCAACCTCGAGCTCGGACACAAGAACATCAAGGGAATTCTGGACCATCACGGCTACGGCGAGATGATCCTCTACCCCTGGGGCGGCACCCGCCAACCGGTGGAAAACGTGGCCGACTACCGGGATGTGGGCCGCAAAATGAACCAGGCCATGGGCAACGATTTCCGCCTGATGCAGAGCATCGAGCTCTACCCCACCTCGGGCGGCTCGCACGACATCCACCACGCCAACGGCATCATGTCCTTTACTCTCGAGATCGGACGGAGCTTCCAGCCCGACGTGGAGGACATCGACCCGATCCGGCGCCAGGTTAGCGGGGCCAACATGACCTTCATCGACGAGATCCTGGCCCGCAATCCTCCCCCGCCGCCACCGGCCCCGCCGGAGCCCCCACCGGCTCCCGAGCCGCCCGCTCCGCCTGCACCCGAACCCCCGACTCCACCGGCTCCGGAGCCTCCCGCTCCTGAGCCTCC
>CAZWUN010000228.1:0-6971 GCA_964637145.1 uncultured Burkholderiales bacterium | reverse complement strand
AGGGCCACGAGCCGGTCGCGCTCGGCATCAGGCATGTCCTTGAAGGCGACCCCCGAAATGTGACGGTTGCAGAAATCGAAATTGCGCGACTCCTGCCATACCACCCGGGCGGCGCAGCGCACGGTGGGCTGGTCGTCGCCCAGGTCGAGGCTCATATCGAAGACTTCATCGGCTGGCAGGGGCTTGTCGGTGATGACGC
This sequence comes from uncultured Burkholderiales bacterium, assembly GCA_964637145.1. Taxonomy (GTDB): domain Bacteria; phylum Vulcanimicrobiota; class Xenobia; order Xenobiales; family QWHO01; genus QWHO01. Next base: position 6,772 of record CAZWUN010000228.1, on the reverse strand, counting down.
GCATTCCGGTCCCGCCGGCGCTCAGGCCCACCACGTGGACGACCTCCATCCCGGGGATGCGGCAGCGCACATCAGTATCCGGTCCGAACCGGACGTAAGTGCGCCTTTCAGGATCGTCGCTCATGGCTTCCCCCGGTGATCTTTGTTCAGGAATTATTTTCCATGTCCGCAGGATGATCCCCTTCCGCCTCGCGTTTTTCCACGATCAAGCGGTAGGCGGCCTTGTGGCTCAAACCGGCAAAGAGCTCGAGAATTCGGGCGCTGACCCGCGACCCCAGGTCGAGCTCCAGGAGGCCCTCCAGCGCCCTCGGGTCAACTGGAGGAGCGACCTGCTCGGGGGCCTCCTCCACTACCAGGCAGAACTCCCCCTGGGCTCGCACCGTGGCGGGATCGATCAGCGTCTCCTCGTGCAGCTTGGTCAACTCACGGGAAACCGACAGGCGCCTGGCGGGGAAGGTCGCCCGCAGGTCGGTCAGCGACTCCTCGATGCGATGGGGCGCCTCGAAGAAAACCAGCGCCCGCGGCTCACACTGCAGCGAGCGCAGCAGAGCGCGCCGCTCGGAGGACTTGCGGGGCAGAAAGCCTTCGAAGGCAAAACGGCGGACGTTAAGGCCGGATACGGACAGAGCGGCGGTCACCGAGGAGGGTCCCGCCACCGCCCTTACCGGGATCCCCGCCTGGTGGGCTCGATCCACCAGCTCACGGCCCGGGTCGGAGATGGCGGGTGTGCCTCCGTCGCTGACCAGGGCCACCGACGCCCCCTGCTCCAGGGCCTCCAGCAAGCGCCGCGCAGATTGCTCGCGATTGCGCTCTTGATAGAGCACGAAACGGGGCCCCCGAATGCCGGCGGCCGAAAGCAGGCGGAGCGTGGCCTCCTGCGTCTCTCCCGCCACCAGCGCCACGCTCGAGAGCACCTCGCGAGCCCGGGGGCTCAGGTCTCCCAGGTTGCCGATGGGCGTGGCCACCACGTAGAGGGTTCCCGGCATCTCTTCTTCGCGACGGGAAACGGGGACAGGCCCCGTTTCCCGTCGGAGCTCGTCTTACAGCCAGTCGGTGTGGGCCGGATGGCCCGGCATCAGCTGGGAAGCCTCGAAGAAGATCGGGATCTCGCGGCTTGCGCTCTCGGGCGAGTCGGAGCCGTGCACGATGTTGCGGTCCACGCGCTGGGCGAAGTCGCCCCGAATGGTCCCGGGATTGGCCTGGGCCGGATTGGTGGCCCCCAGCATGGTGCGGATGATGGAGATAGCCTCCACCCCCTCCCAGACCATGGCCACGATCGGTCCGCTGGTCATGTACTCCACCAGAGGCGGATAGAAGGGCTTGCCGACGTGGGGCTCATACAGCTTCTCGGCCAGCCTGGCATCCATCTGCAGCAGGCGCAGGCCCATCATGGCCAGGCCGCGCTCCTCGAATCGATTGATGATCTGGCCCACCAGGCCGCGGTGAACGGCGTCCGGCTTGGCCAGCACCAGGGTGCGCTGCAGGTTGGTCTTCTGGTCCGCCTTGGACTCAGACTTGGTCTTGGTTTCCATCGGGTTTCTCCTTGCTCATGTTCAGGATGTCAGCTCCACGCCTCGAATCGAGGCCACGAACTGCAGTTTGCGAAAAAGCTCTTCGGTGACGATCTCCCACAAGAAGCTGGACGCGGTCAACTGGGCCCGGGCCCGCAGGTTGCCCACCGCCTCGGCGTCGGCCAGGATGCTCTTGATATAGATGGTCACCTCGCGGGCGTCCTCCGAGTCGATCACCACGCAGTTTACGAAGGATTGAGCGTAGTCTTCCCCGGTGGAGCCCACGAAGGCGATCCCACCGGTGGCCATCACCTCCAGACCCACCAGGCCGAAGGGCTCGTGCCCGGAGTTGGCCAGCACGGCATCCACCGAAGCGTAGACGCTCTTGAGAAAGTGCTCGGGCACGAAAAAGCTCAGCTCCAGGATGTCCGCCTCCTTATGCTGAGCCAGCTCGGCCAGGATGTTGGCCGGAGTGGGATCCTCCACTTTGACTTCGCTCCAGACCAGACCCTGCTCCCAGGCCCGCTGGGTGATGGGCAGTCGGTAGGGCTCGTTGGCCCCGCGCACCAGCAGCTTTGGGGTCATTCCCAGCCGCTTCATCTCGCCCACGGCATCCAGGGCCATCAACCAGCGCTTGTCCGGGTGATAGCGGCCCACCTTGGCCAGCAGCAGCCCCGGAAAGACCTCCCGCAGGGCGTGTCCCACCGAGAGATCGGGGGGATCGAGCCAGCGGCGGGGGATGCCGTTGGGGATGACCAGGGGGTTCACCCCGAGATCCCACATGCGGTGCTTCATGTAACGGCTGACGGTGGTGATGGCGCAGGCCTGGCGCAGCGCCTGCCAGTCGATGCGCTCGAAGCCGAAGATGCTGTTGGCGTTCCAGAAAACCAGCAGGTGATTGCCCAGCCCCCGGCGGAAGGCGGCCTGGGCCACCTGCGTGGCCGCCTGGGCGGTGTGCCAGTCCTCGGCCAGCACCACCGTGGTCACGTTCCGCTCGGCATTCGGAATCAGGACGGTCTCTTCGATATGGATCGGAACCGACTGGGAAAAGTCGCTGACCTTGACCTCCTCGCCGTGGTAAACCCCGTTCGGGTGATGGCTGGAGATCCACTGACACCAGCGATGGTAGCTCAGCAGCCCGCCCTCGAGCTCTTCGTAGAACGGGCGCTGGGGGTCGCCCACGAAGTAGAGACGCGTGCGATAGCCCAGGCTGGCCAGATGATGGGAGAGCTCGGTGACCCGCACGCCCAGACCGCCCACGAAAGAGTATTGGTCAGGACCTTCCAGGGAAAGCAGCACAAACTCCACCCGATCAAGCGAAAGCGAGCTGAGTGGATTCATAAGCCTGCCGGGTTCTCGTCGACTCAGCGAAATCCTGTGTGTGGGCTGGATTACAGCGTCCGATCCGGGGCGAATGATATGCTGATGCTGTCACACAGGAAGGACGTGTATGTCGAGAGGAACACAGAAGCTACGCTACGCTGTCGCCCTGATCAGCATCGGGGTGGCACTGGCGCTCGGGCACCAGCTGCTCCAGAGCGCCCTGCAAGAGAACTGGCGCACCAATCGACTCATCGCCCTGGCGGCGCGCCAGTCCACACTGTGCTTGAAGCTCCGACCCGACAGCCCCTGGGACCGAGCGCGAGAGGCCAGCTTCCTCGAGCTTCAGAAGGCGCGCGATGAGTGGGCCGAGCTGTCGCGCGAGCCGGCCTGGGCCCTGCAGGGCTGGCTCAAGGAGTTGCGTCACTGGCGCTTCGGAGAGCCCCGCTCCCAGGCCTCCAGTGCCTGGAAGGCCTACACCACCGAGCTGGCCAGGCGCCAGCATGAGCTCTCTCTGCAGGCCAGCATCGAGTCCCAACATCTGCAGGAAATGCAGCAAAGCTGGCTGGTGGGCCTGACCGTGCTGGTCCTGGTGCAGGCCTTTCTGCTGCTCGGCCCGTTACAGGCCCCCCGGCGGCGTGAGCGGCCGGCCACCCACCTTCGACTGGAGGCGAACCTGGAGGCGGCCGCGCGGGTGCAACGCTCGCTCTTGCCCGAAGCCTCCCCCGTTCTCCCGGGAGTCGAGTTTGCCTGGCAGTATCAGCCCTGCGAGAAAGTCGCAGGCGACATGTATGGAGTGCAGGTGCTGGACGAGAACCGGGTGGGACTCTATGTCCTGGACGTCAGCGGCCACGGGATTCCGGCAGCGCTCCTGTCGGTGAGCATGTCGCGCGCCCTGTCGGACGTGGAAGGCCTGCTGCACCAGCGCTCTCCCTCGGAAGTGGCCCGCGAGCTGAATCGTCGCTTTCCAGTCATGGGGCAGTCGGATCAGTTCATCACTCTGCTCTACGGGGTGCTCGATCTCGAGCAGCGCACCTTCACCTATGTCAGGGCGGGCCATCCCGGACCGGTGCTGTGCCGCCCGACAGAGCTGATGGTTCAGGAGGATGACCAGGCCGGTCCGCCCATCGGCATTCTGGAGGAGGTGGAATTCCACGACGAGGTGTTGCAGCTGATGCCCGGAGACCGGGTGCTGCTCTACACCGACGGCATCACCGAAGCCCCCAACGAGGATGGGGAGATGTTCGGCAGCCAGCGGCTGGCCGAGGCTCTGGCCGAGATGCGCCAGGCCCGGTTGAAGATGGCCATGGACGGCTTGCTCGAGCGCGTCAATGAGTTCAGCGGCCGGCTGAGAGATGACCTGACGGTGCTGGCCTTCGAGCTGGCCCTCCCGGCCTGCGAGCCGTTGCCCCGCGGCCGCTGGCGCAAACAGCTGGCCCCCGTAGCCCGCGATCTGGCCTGGTGCGCTCGCAACTCCTGAACGTGCTATACTGGCTAGCATGCAGGCAGCCATCGCCCGCTACAAGACCTGGCCTGGCTTTTTTGACTGGACGCCCTTCGCGCTGGTGCGTCCGGCCCTGCCCACCGAGCAACTCGAGGCATTGCGCGAGTGCGTGCTCAGCTCCCCCTACCTGGCGGCTAACAACCTCAATCACCGCTTCTCGGGCACCCGCGGCTTCTCGGTGGTCTTCACGCCCGAGGGTCGAGCCCGCATCGCCCGCGAGTTTCCCCTGTTCGACCAGTACCTGAGCCAGATTTTGCACCCGCGCTGCAACGCGTTCTTCCTCAATCCGCTGGTGGTGGTTGGCGGGTCGCGAGTGGCTCCCCACGTGGATCGTAGCCTGCGCTCCTACACCCGGCCCGCAGAGCCCCCCAATCCGGTGCGCGTGGTGGTGCTCTACCTGCAGGTGCCGGAGAAGCTCAAGGGAGGGCACCTGATCCTGCACAGCAACCGGCCCCTGGTGGACATCGAGCCCGAGGTCAACAAGATGGTCTTTTTCCGGGGGGACCTGCGCCACGAGGTCACCGAGCTCGAGGCTCTGGAAGGCCAGGAGCGGGTAAGCCTGGTATGCGAGCAGTACCGGCTCCCGCCTGCTTTGCTGGAGAGCATCCCGAGCTTTGAGATCCGCTCCAAGCGCCCTTTCGAGGAGTTTCTGCAGGCCGAGCTCGACCGGACGTAAACACAGGTGTAACAAACTTTACCGCCCCCGCGGGCTATAGTTGGAACGCAAATCGCCCAGCGGAGGAACCAATGCAGATCAGCTCCCTGTCCCTGAACGCCGCGCGCCCCCAGTCGGCCTGCGGGTGCTCGCAGCCTCACACCCCCGGCGCCCCCGGCGACCGCTTCATTCGCAACGAGGAGCCGCCTGCTCCCGAGCCTCCGTCGCCTCCGCCCGCGCCCGAGCCTCCGCCCGCGCCCGAGCCTCCGCCCGCTCCCGAGCCTCCGCCCGCTCCCGAGCCTCCGCCTGCTCCCGAGCCTCCGCCCGAGCCCTCCCCGAACGTGAAGGTGAAGGTCTATCCCCAGGATCCACGCGTTTCTCCGCCCGTGACCATCGACTTCGCACGCGGCAACATCGGCGCCGAGCTCGGTGGCGACCGGGTCCGCATCGCCGACATCGGCCACGAGATCGCCCATCCGGATGAGAACGGCAACTACCTCTTCGAGCCCAACACGCCCCAGTTCTCCCAGGTGAACGCCCACGCGGTGACCTACAACACGCTCGAGCTGATGCAGCAGTACCACGGCGGCGCCATCGAATGGTCCTTCGGCGGCCCCACCCTGGAGGTCGTGCCCCACAAGCAGGAAGGCCGCAATGCATACTACTCGCGCTGGGAAGGCTCCACCAACTTCTTCTACTTCGACTCGCCCACCCAGGGCATCCACGTCAAGACGGCCAACTCGACCGACGTCGTCTCCCACGAGGCCGGCCACGCCATTCTCGACGGCCTCAAGCCGGGCTACTTCAGCACCTGGGACGAAGAGACCGGTGGCTTCCACGAGGCTTTCGGCGACTGCGCCGCCATGCTGGTGAACCTGCAGAGCCCCGAGAACCGTTCCAAGATCATGGATCAGACCGGCGGCAATCTGCGCACGCCCAACATCCTGGCCGGGCTGGCCGAGGAGTTCGGGTTCTCCAACCGGGCCGACAACCAGAACCCGGCCGACGATGGCAAAGAGTACCTGCGCACCGCTCTGAACGGGTTCAAGTACAAGCCGGCCAGCGAGTTCCCGCCCGGCAAGGGCACCGACGACACCATGACGCGCGAGGTGCACTCCTTCTCGCGCATCTTCTCAGCCGGCTTCTATGACGTGCTGGACGGCGTCTACCAGCAGGGCATCTTCGAGGAGAGGCAGTGCCCGGCGGACGCGCTGAAATATGCCGCCGACGTGGTGGGACCGCTGTTCATGAAGAGCATCTCCATGGGTTCGGCCAACCAGGCCCGTTACAAGGACATCGCCCTGGGCATGATCCAGGCTGACCAGCAGAACAACAACGGCAAGTATTCCGACATCATCAAGAAGGCCTTCCTGGACCGCGAGATCCTGACCCAGGAAGACCTGGCTCCCCCGCCTCCCCCGCCGACGCTGCAGCTTTCCAAGCCGCTGGCCTCCAAGGAGGACGCGCTGGAGTTCGTGACCGCCAACGCCGACAAGCTCCAGGTTCCTGCCGACGCCAATTACCAGGTGCAGAACGTCTACAAGAATGGCAAGGGCGAAACTTTCGTCAACGTGCTCATCCCGCAGGAAGTCCCCGTGCAGGGCGTGGCCGGCTACGAAGGCTTCACCACCGACATCAACGGCGGCCTGACGCTGGCCTTCGACGCTTCCGGCAAGCTGATGAACTGCAAGTACACCCCGGTGACGGCCGAGAGCATCCAGCGCGAGATGGCCGGCATCGAGCAGCTCAAGGATACCGGCAAGATCCAGGAGCGCGGCGTGT
>CAZWUN010000227.1:0-8825 GCA_964637145.1 uncultured Burkholderiales bacterium | reverse complement strand
GCATGTTCTGGGGCAACTTCCTGGTGCTGGTCCGAGCCTACACCTACATCCGCCATCATGGCCCCGAGGGACTGCGCCAGGTGGCCGAAGGGGCGGTCATGGCCGCCAACTACCTGCGCTCGCGCGTCAAGCACGCCTTCGACATGCCCTACGACCGGCTCTGCATGCACGAATTCGTGCTCTCGGCCAGCAGCATGAAAGAGAAGAAGGGCGTGCGGGCCATGGACGTGGCCAAACGCCTGCTCGACTATGGCTTCCACGCTCCCACGGTCTACTTCCCGCTGTGCGTGGAAGAGGCTTTGATGATCGAGCCCACCGAGACGGAGGCCCTGGAAACCCTCGATTCCTTTGCCGAGGCGCTGCTCAAGATCGCTCAGGAAGATGTGGCTCTGGTCTCCACCGCGCCCCACAATACGCCGGTGGGTCGGGCCGATGAAGCCCGGGCGGCCCGCAAGCCGATTTTGCGCTGGGAGGGGGAAGGGCCGTAAGTAGCGAGGTCGACACGGGGACCATCTTCAGCCAGGCCGCCGCCGTTCTCGAGGAGAACCTGCAAAGCCTGGCCGAACGGGTTTCCGACCGCTGCTTTGCCGAGCTTCCCTCCTACAAGCCCGACGTGATGGCCCGCGAGGAGTCGCGGCGCACGGTCGAGCGGCTGGTGGCCTTCATGGTCGGGCATCTGCGCCAGACCAGCACCGCCTCCACCTCCGACGAGGCCGGACGCTGGCACAACGAGCTGGTCAGCTTCGAAGAAGGCATCGCAGCCCGCCGGGTCAAGATGCAGATCGACTTCACCGACTTGATGTATGGCCTCTACTTCCTCAATGAGGAGACCTGGCGCACGCTGTCGCAAAAGCTCCCCCGCCCGGTGGCCTCGGAAGACCTCTTCCGCCTGGAGCGTCGTCTGAACGGGTTGATGGACCAGTTTTTCGTGGAGGTCTCCTCGGCCTACGTCAAGAGCGCCCGGGATGTGATCGAAAGCCAGGAGAAAGCCCTCCTCAAATGGGAGGAGGTGGTGCGGTCGGCCTCCGAGATCCGCCTGAAAATCCCCTGCGAGAACGAGTTCGCCGCCACCGTGAGGCTGCAGGCCGAGGCCATCGCTCGGCGCAGCGGCTTCACGGACGAAGAGATCTATGACATCGTGACGGCCGTGGGCGAAGTCTGCGACAACGCCATCGAGCACGGGGGCTCGGAGCGGGGCATCGATGTTATCTATCGCTTCGCTCCCACCGAGATCTCGGTGGAGGTGCAGGATTTCGGGGTCGGCTTCGAGCCGGCCGGTCGGGGCGAAGAGATCCCCGACCTGTTCTCCGAGCGCGGACGAGGGATCTTCTTGATGAAGAACCTGATGGATCGGGTCGAGATCGATTCCCGCCCCGGTCAGGGCACCCGCGTCTTCCTGGCCAAGTCGCGCGATTGACCTTCGCCGACTATCTGGCCACCCGGCCCGAGCGCTGGGGGCTGGTGCTGGATCCCCCCCTGCCAGCCCGGACCAACATGGAGCGCGACGAAGCCCTGCTGCAAAGCCGGGTGCCAGTGCTGCGCCTCTATTCCTGGCAAGAGCCCACCCTGTCGCTGGGCTGCTTCCAGAAGGACTCCTTTCCCGGCTGGCCCTGCGTGCGACGCCCCTCGGGCGGGCGCGCCCTCTGGCACGCCGACGAGATCACCTATGCCCTGGTCTTGCCCGAAAGCGGCCGGCTCTCCCTGCGGGAGGCTTTCTGTGGGGTGACCCGCGGGCTGGCGGCGGCCCTGCGAGCGCTGGGAGCGAGCGAGGTGGAGACCTGTGCCGCCGACAATATCCCGCCGGGGCGTGAAAACCCCTCATGCATGGCCGTCACCCGCCTGGGAGAGCTCTCGGCGCGAGGCTGCAAGCTGGCCGGCAGCGCCCAGGTACGGCGGGGAAACGCCCTGCTCCAGCATGGCTCCCTCCCCCGCCGGCTGGACCGCGAAAATCTCCGGCGGCTGTGGGGCGAGGGCCAGCAGGTCATCGACCTTCAGGCCCTGGGTCTGGCCGAGCTCCGACCCGAGGAGCTGGCCCGGGAGCTGGGACGAGTCTGGGGGGTCACCTGGGAGGAGCGAGACCATGAGAGCGCAAACCCTGGATCATCGCCCGGGAGGTGTGGCCCGTGACTCTGTCGGTCGAAGGCTCGATCTTCTGTCTACTCTGCCAGGTTGCCGTGCATGAAGGCTGCCCTTGCCCGAGGTGCGGGGCCGAGCTGATCGTTGCGCTGACTCGAGATGTTCCCGGCTCCCCGGCCTGAGATCGCCTTCCGGCTGCGTCCGGCCAGCTCCGACGACCTGCCGGCCATCGTCGAGCTGGCGGTGCAGATGGTGGTCCACTCGCTTTCCCCCTATCGCGACTCCACGCCCGAAATGGTGCGCGTCTATCGCCGCGAGGACCTGCGCACCCTGCAGGACGCGCTCCAGCTCGACCGGGCCCGGGTGCTGGTCGCCGAAGCCCCCGACGGCTCCCTTTTGGGGCACATCGTGGTGCTGGCCGGCCAGATCGACTCCAGCACAGGAGAGGCTCAGGGCTGGATCTTCGATGTCTCCGTGCGCCACGACTGCTGGGGCAAAGGCGTGGGTCGCACTCTGGTGGCCGCAGCCGAGCATTTCGTGGCCGAGCGCGGTCTCAGCCGCATCGGTCTGGGAGTCACCAGCGCCAACCAGCGCGCCGTGCGCTTCTACGAGGAGCTCGGCTACCTGGAGGAGCGCAAACAAATGATCAAGAAACTCTGACGCCCTTTATGACCACCGAAACCCGCTCCCGCCAGGTCGTCCTGGACGGACACTCGCTCACCCTCACCGACCTGGAAGCCATGTCCCGGCCACAGGTCGCCGTCCGGCTCGGTCCCGAGGTGGGCGACCGGGTGCGCGCCTCGCGCGCCGTGGTGGACGACCTGGTGGCCCGGGGCGAGGTGGTTTACGGCCTGAACACCGGCTTTGGCCGCATGGTCAGCCAGCGGATCGACCGCTCCGACATCCAGCAACTGCAGAGAAATCTTGTACGCAGCCACAGCGCGGGCGTGGGCGATCCACTTCCCGAGGCGGCGGTGCGGGTAATGATCGGCCTGCGCGTCAATGCCCTGGCCCGGGGATACAGCGGCGTGCGATTGGTGGTGCTGGAGCGACTGCTCGACTGGCTGGCCGCCGGATTGACCCCCGAGGTTCCCTCGCGCGGGTCGGTGGGCTCCTCGGGCGACCTGGCGCCCCTGTCTCACATCGCCCTGGGCTTGATGGGAGAAGGATGGTGTCGTTACCAGGGGCGTCGCCTGCCCACCGCCGAAGGCCTGGCCGCGGCCGGCCTGGAGCCGGTATGCCTGGAGGCCAAGGAAGGCCTGGCGCTGATCAACGGCACCCAGATGATGACCGCGGTGGGCGGTCTGGCGCTGGCCCGTGCCGGACGGCTGCTGCGCATCGCCGACATCCTGGGCGGCATGAGCCTGGAGGCGCTGATGGGCACCGACACGGCCTTCTCGCCCGACATCCATCGAGTTCGGCCCCACCCGGGACAGAGCCAGTCGGCTCAGACCCTGCGCATGCTGCTGGCCGATTCGGCCCTGGTGGCCTCGCACAAGGATTGCACTCGAGTCCAGGACGCTTACTCCTTGCGCTGCATGCCCCAGGTGCACGGAGCCGCCCGTGACGGGCACGCCTTTGCGGTGGGCATCCTCGAGCGCGAGATCAACTCGGCCACCGACAACCCGCTGGTCTTCCCGGAAGGTGGCCAGGTCTTGAGCGGCGGCAACTTCCACGGCGCTCCCGTGGCCCTGGCCCTGGATTGCGCCAAAGTCGCCCTGGCCTACCTGGGAACCATCTCCGAGCGACGCGCTGAACGGCTCCTCAACCCGGATACCAGTGGCTTGCCGCCCTTCTTGACCCGCCAGGGCGGCTTGCATTCAGGGCTGATGCTGGTGCAGTACGCCGCCGCCGCTCTGGCCAACGAGAACAAAGTCCTGGGCCACCCGGCCAGCCTGGACTCGATCCCCACCTCGGCGGGCCAGGAGGACCACAACAGCATGGGGCCGACCGCCGCCTTCGCGCTGGAGCGCCTGGTGGACAACCTGGAGCAGATCCTGGCCTGTGAGTGGATCTGCGCCGCTCAGGCGCTGGAGTTCCACCGCCCTCTCACCTTTGGACCGGGCACCGAGGCCGCTTTAAGCTGCCTGCGTGAACGAGTTCCCGCGCTCGAAAACGACCGGGTGCTGGCCGAGGACCTGACCACCGCTCGCGACCTCATTCGCAGCGGTGAGCCGCTGGGTCGGGTGGAGGCCCGGGTCGGTCCCTTACCCTGAAAGGAGTAGGAACCCGTTTATGACGCGCCGAAGAGCGCGCCAAATCAAGCCCTGGAATGTTTTTGCGCACGCAGCGGACTGACGAAGGGGCCGGCAAGGAGAGTCACGCATTTGGCCAGACGGCGCAGGCGCACGAGGATCGGGGAAAGCCAGGAGAACCTCCTCGACGGTGGCGATGAGCTCGGGTCCGACGAGGACGACGAGCTCGATAACGTGCTCTCCAGCCTGGAAGCACGAGTCCGCGAGGTGGAGCTGCTGGCCGAGGTCCAGTCCAAGGATACTCAGGGCATGCGGGCCCGCATGGAGCAATTCCACCGCGAGCTGAAAGACCTGTCCCTGGAGACCCCGGAAGACGACGAGCTGGTTGAAGACGTTGAGAAGCTCGAGCGCCAGATGGCGGCCCTGGCTCAGACCCAGGCCCATGTCTCCCAGCAGCTGGGCCAGTTGGCGGTCCGCCTCGAGTCAGGCGAATTCCTGGGAACGGTCGGTGCGCAGGTCGAATCGGCCCATCTGAAGGTCGAGGAGCTGCGGGCAGAGGCAGCCCTGGCACTGGAGCAGCTGATGACCCGGGTGGGCGAGGAGCTCGACTCCCGCTTCGGCGTGTATGACGCCCGTCTGGGCGAGCTGATGGCCCACGCCGGGGCCATGCGCGACGAGCTTTCCTCGGGCCGGGTGGCTCCGGCCGAGATCAACGATCTGGTGGGCCGGTCGGTCAGCCAGATGGAGTCGCGCCTGGAGGGCGTACGCGCCGAGTTGGGCGGACGCTTCGACGAGATGCACGCGGCTGTGGCCCAGGAATTCGAGGAACTGACCGAGCGGCTGGGCCAGGAGCTGGGGCAGATGGCCCGCCTGGCCGATGTCGACCAGCGCCTGCAGTCCCTGACGAGTGAGCTCGAGGTGGCCATCACCGACCTGCGCACCATGATCGAGGCGGGGCCATCCGAGGCGGTGGTCTCCGAGATGCGTCGCGCCCTCGAGCAAGAGCGCGAGCACACGGCCCGCAGCCTGGAAGAAGTGCGCCGGGCCATGACCGACCTTCAGTCGAGCGTGGGCGACGCTGACGGACTGGCCCAGCGAGCCCGCGCCGCCCTGGACGCGGTCGGCAGCCTGGAAAGCCGCTACAACGCCATCTCCGAACGAGTCAGCCAGGCCGCCTCGGTGGCCGAGAAGCAGATGCAGACCGTCAACCTGGCCATCCGCCTGGTGGAAGAGCTGGACCAGAAGGCCCGAGGTGCCCATGCCCGAGTGGGTGGCGGAGGCGGGGGCGGCGGCGAAGACGTCTTTGACCCCACCGAGGCCGGCGGCACGGAAGATCTGGGCTTTGAGGTGGGGGACCTGCTTCAAGTCATGATCAAGCACAACGCCACCGACCTGCACCTCAAGGTGGGCATGCCTCCCATGGTGCGCCTCGACGGCGAACTCATCCCGGTCGGCGAGAGGGTGCTCAACGAGGTCGACTGCCGGCGCCTGGTCTACTCCAGTATGACCCAGAGCCAGCGCAGCCGGCTGGTGGAGTCCCGCCAGATCGATTATCCCTTCTCGCTGTCCGGAATTCGCTTCCGCATCAACGCCTTCTTCGAGCGCGGCAATGTGAGCGCCGCCCTCCGGGCCCTGCGAGGCGAGATGCCCAGCCTGGACGAGCTCGGTTTGCCGGCGGTAGCCAAGCGCCTGGCCACCCTCGCAAGCGGGCTGGTGCTGGTGGCCGGCCCTACCGGCTCGGGCAGGTCCACCACTCTGACGGCCCTGGTGGACTACATCAACAACAATCGCAAGGTGCACGTGCTCACCATCGAGGAGACGGTGGAGTTCTACCACACCGACAAGCTGTCCATGGTGACCCAGCGCGAGGTAGGCAGTGACGTGCCCAGCTTCGCCGAAGGCATCTGGCAGGCACTGCGCCAGGATCCCAACGTCATCGTGGTGGGCGACCTGCGCGACAGCGAGTCGGTCAGGGCCGCGGTGGTGGCCGCCTCCACCGGAAGACTCGTCCTGGCGGGGATGTCCTCGTTCAGCGCGGTCAGCGCCGTGGACCGCATCCTGAACGCCTTTGCCGCGGGCGAGGCCCAGCGCCAGGTGCGCCAGATGCTGGCCACCTCGCTGCGGGGCGTGCTCGGCCAGCGGCTCCTGAATCGGGCCGACGGTCAGGGTCGCGTGCTGGCGGTGGAGGTCCTCACCGGAACCACCCTGGTCGCCTCCCACATCCTGGAGGGTCAGACCCACCAGATCGGCCAGTTCCAGGCCCAGGGCGCGGCCGATGGGATGCAAACCCTGACCCAGGCCCTGGGTCGTCTCTACGAGGCCGGACTGATCAGCAAGGAAGAAGCTGCTTATCACGCCGAGCAACCTGCTGATACCCGGCCTTCCGAGTCCGGTATCCCGGTGCCGGCGGCCTCCATGACCGAAGACACCCTGATGAACTGGCTCTGAGTCTTGAACCAGCTCGGAAGTGTCCGGAAATCGGGTAGGCAGTAGCGCGTGGCCTTCGGTTTTGCCAGCTTTGGCGACCCCTTCGCCGAGCCGGAGCCGGTGGTGGCTCCGGTGGATGGCGTGCGCGGTCGCCTGGCCGAGATCAAGGAAACGATCGCCCGTACCTGCGTGAAAGTGGGGCGCGATCCCCGCTCGGTGCGCCTGATCGGCGTGACCAAGCTTCACACGGCCCAGGAGATCAAACCCGCCGTGGAAGCCGGCCTGGAGGACCTGGGCGAGAACTACGTGCAGGAAGCGCGCCAGAAAGCCACCCAGATACCCGGCGTAAAGTGGCACCTGATCGGCCACCTGCAAAAGAACAAGGTGCATCTTGCGGTGCAACTCTTCCAGATGATCCATACGCTGGACTCCATCGAGCTGATCCGCCGGGTGGAAGAGCGTTGCCACGAGCGCGGCCAGAACCTGTCAGGACTGATCCAGATCCGACTGGGCGGCGAGGTGAGCAAGAACGGCATCGAGCCCGAGCAACTCGCGCCCCTGCTCGCCCGGGTGGCCGAAAACCCGCCCACCCGCTTGAAGCTGGTGGGGTTGATGACCGTTCCTCCTCCACCGGACAACCCGGAGCAGAGTCGGCCCCACTTTCGACGCCTGCGTGAGCTGCTCGAGCAAAACCAATCTTCCTTCAACGGGTCGGAGCTGTCCATGGGGATGAGCGCCGACTACGTGACCGCCATCGAGGAAGGGGCCACCCTGCTGCGCCTGGGCACCGCCATCTTCGGCCCGCGCACCGTGCCCTGACGGTTTCTCGGCCGGCCAGGGTCTGTTGACCTTTGCTTGCGTCAGGAGAGCACTGAGAACACTTAGACTCCCGCATGCTTAAAGATTTTTCCCCACAAAGAGGGGACCTCGTCGACTTGTTGAATACTTCTCAATCAGGTATTGGTCGGAGGTGGGCCCGCCGTGGGAGCTCGCATCATGGAAAGCATCCGCAAATTCTTCACCCTGGAGGAGGACAGCTTCTCCTCGGATGTCTTGAACTCCGAGTCGGTTTCGACTTCCGGCTCGGCCGCCTCGGCCCAACCGGCTGCCCGGGCCAACCCCAGCCCCCCCGCCGGCCATCTGGCCCAACCGCGGCGCAACAATAACGTGGTGGGACTCCCCTCGACCCGCAAGGAAGAGATCGTGGTGCTCGAGCCAGCCTCGTTCGCCGACGCGCGCGAGATCGCCGAGGCCCTCAAGGTCAAGAAGAGCATTCTGCTCAACATGCGCAAGACCGACAAGGAACTGGCCCGCCGCATCATCGACTTCCTGTCGGGCATCTCGTATGCCATCGGCGGCCACAGCCAGAAGGTGGCCGACCAGATCTTCTTATTCACGCCCGGTCACATCGAAATTCTGGTGCCCGACCCCAATAGCTACCAGGCTGCCGGCGGGGGCGACCCGGAGTCGGTCTCGCTGGACGGACTCTAACTCCAACCCACGACCAAATGAAAAAGCCCGAGCCTTCTGAGGCCCGGGCCTTTTTTATTTGCGAGCAAGATCAGCCGCCGGTGTTGCGGCGCTGCACCTGGGCCGTCAGACCGGTCGCCAGAGCACCGCTGGTGTCGCTCTGGATGTCGGCCAGCATGTCACGGCCATACATCCGCTGATAAGCGGCTGCGATGGCGTCGATCTGGGGCTTGGAGCGAGTGGCCAGGATGTCGATCAAGACCTGCTCGTCGGTGCCCGACTGGTTGTAAGCCGCGTCGTAGATGCGCTGAGCGTCCTGGGTAGCGGCCAGAGGGTCGACCTGGCCACTTTCGTCGCGCCCACCCTGAGCCAGCTTGACTGCCAGCGTGCCGGCCCAGCCCGAGGTGCTGTCCTGCATCGCCTGCTCGAGGGTCTTGCCGAAGCGGCGCTGGTAGGCGGCGCTGATTTCGGCGATCTCGGCGTTGCTGCGGTTGGAGAGCACCTCGAAGATGGCCGAGTAGTCGTTGCTGAAGGTACCCAGGGAGGAGTTGATGCGCACCGCATCCTGGTCGCAGGCAACCCGGTCCACCGCGGGCCGGGTGGGCTGAGTCGGTTGCGTAGGCTGAGTCGGTTGCGTAGGCTGAGTCGGTTGCGTAG
>CAZWUN010000226.1:0-8864 GCA_964637145.1 uncultured Burkholderiales bacterium | reverse complement strand
TTCGTGGTGGTGGACGTCGAGAAGCCCAGGGATGCCGAGCAGGTGAGAGACTGGCTGGCCAGCGACAACCTGCCCACCCAGATCCTGGCCGAGGGTCAGGCCGTGCCGCCCGGTGCCAGCGGTATCGTGATCCGCGTCAAGCCGACCGACCCGCCCCCCGCAGGCTCCACCCACTTTGACGGGCGAACCGAGGAGTTCGAGACCGGCGGCCTACACCTGATCATGACCGAGCGCCACGAGGCCGAGCGCATCGACCTGCAGCTCGAGGGCCGCCCGGCCCGGCAGGGCCAGCCCGGCTACCGCCTGGCGGTGCTCTCGCTGGAGGACGAGTTGCTGCAGTACTTCGGCGGCCCGGCTCTGGCCAAATTCTTCGACGCCATGGGAGTGCCCGAGGGCAAGGGAGTCAGCGACGAGCGACTCGATGAGATGGTGCGCGACGCCCAGCGGGCGGTGGAAAGCAAATGGTACGAGGTCCGTAAGGACACCACCAAGTATGGGCAGGTTCTCAACAAGCAGCGCGAGGCCTTCAGCGCCAGCCGCGACAAGCTAGTCGACCGTGAAGCCGATGTCGGAGAGCTGGTGCTGGACTGGTTGCCCCGTTCCCTGGCGCACGAAGCATTCTACAACCACGCAGAGCGCGAATGGATCGAGAAGGGCTCGAATGAGGACGAGGTGGTGGAGGTGCCCGGCAGCATCAAGGCCGACGCGGTCAAGCAAGCCATGACCGAGCTGAGCGAGAAGTACGGCGTTCGTTTCGATCTTGATCTGGGTAAGAAGAAGAAAGTGACCGAGGAAGAGCTTGAAGAGTTGCTGAGGCCCCAGGTCGAAGCGCACTATCAGGCGGCCGCGGCCCGGATGCCGGCGGAAGATCTGGCCTTCTTCCAGCGCAAGGCCATTATGGATGTGGCCGATGAGGGTTGGATGAACCACCTGGAGAACATGGAGGCTCTGCGTCACGGCATCGGGATGGAGGCCTACGCCCAGAAGGACCCCTGGATCCAGTATCAGCACCGGGCCTTCGATATGTATCAGGGCTTGCTTCAGGCGGTGCAGAACCAGGCCAGCAGCGAGATTTTCAAGCAGATGCTGCTCGAGGCCCGCGAGCAGGAGCAGGTTAAGGCGAGCTGACCCCGGCCACCAGCACGGTTCCCGGAATCACAGCCTGGCCTTTCGCATCGTATCGGGTGGCCCCGGAGAGGGCCTTCATGTCCTCGCGCGAGATGTCGGCCACCAGGCCCGTCACCATTCCCTTGCGCTTCCAGCTGGCCACCTGGTAGGTCTTGCCGTCGATCTCGACGGCGTCGAGACGGGCTTGCTGGGGCGAGTCGGGCAGCTGTTCGGTCCACTGGTCTTGCTTGGCGAAATACATCGAAAGCTGTACTTTGTCGCGCAGATAGAAAACGTGGGCGCTGGCCACCGATCCCTTGACCGGGCAGGGCTTCACGTCCAGGCGTTGGGCCTGGGCCAGGGCCGGGACATCGGGCTTGCTGCCCAGAAATCCGGAGATCTTCCGGTCGAAATCCTTCAGGGCGGCCTGCCCGCAGCCCATCATCCAGCACATCGTGTGGTCGTTAACCATGGCCACCGACCAGGGACTGGGAGCCGACGACCGGGGAAAGAGGGCCAGCACTCCGGCCAGCAGGATCAACAAACAGGCCGCCGCCAGGGCGGGGCGCACCCAGGGCTGGCTCATGCGTCGTTGCCAGGGACTGACCTTGAAGTTCTTCTGGATGCGACGGCGCAAGAGCTCCGGCGTGGTTTCGGGGGGCACCGCCTGGCGCACCACGCCCTGCAGCCGGCGCATGAACTCCACCCGCGCGAAGCACTCGGGGCAGTCCCTCAGGTGCTCTTGCAGACCGCCCAACTGCCCCGGCTCGACCTCGCCGTCCACGAAGTCTTCCAGCAGCGGGCGATAGCTTTTGCAGTCTATCCGCTCGCTCATATGTCCCCTCGCCAACCTCTGTGTGTCTTCTTGGGGGTCATAACCGGGAGGAAAGCGGGTTAGTTCCCGGGGCAGGAACTTTCTTTGCGAACCCTTACAGGACGAGCTTGTAGGTTCAGGCCTGGGGCGACCGACGCGGCGACTCAGCCGCCAGCATCGTCGCACCCCCGTTCCACAGGCAGCCTTGATTCTTGACTGGTAAGATGATATCTTACGAGCATGAAGACCCGCATGTCCTCCAAGGGCCAGATCGTTCTTCCCGCCGAGTTGCGAGAGCTCGATCGCATTCGACCAGGACAGCAGTTCGAAGTGGAGCGCCTGGAGGAGGGCGAGTATCGACTCCGCCGCCTTGCGCTGCCAGAGGGCGGTAAGCTGGTCGAATGGCTGAGGGGCTGTCCCGCCAAGGACTGGTTCGAGCCGGTCCGCTCGGAATCCACCGATACGCTGTAATGCTGCAGCGTTTCCTGGTCGACGCCAACGTGCTGAGCGAGGGCACTCGGAGCAGCCCGCACCCCGCCGCACTCGACTGGCTTGCCCGGCACGAGCGCCGTCTCGTGGTCAACCCCATCGTGCTGGGCGAATTGGAGTATGGCATCCTCTGCCTGCCCAGCGGCAGGAAACGAAAGGCCCTGCTGCAGTGGTTCGAACAGGGGAGCCGCTGTCTGAGCAAGATCGAGATCGATGACCAGACCGCCCGGCACTGGGCGCAACTCCTGGCGGACCTGAAGCGCCGAGGGCAGGCGATGCCTGTTAAAGACAGCCTCATCGCTGCCTCGGCCCGACAGCACTCCCTGATCATCGCGACGCGCAACACGCGCGATTTCCTTCATGCCGGGGTGGAGATCGTCAACCCCTTCGATGGCTGCATCTCCTCGCTGGACTAAAGCAGAACCGTTCCTTCCGACCGGGCCGCGCTGATCAACTCTCTGTCCAGGGTCGCCAGGGCCAGGCCCTCGCGCCGGGCCAACTCCAAGTAGCTTGCATCATAAACCGAGAGACGGTGCTTTCGGGCCAGGAGCAAGGTGGCCGTCTCATCCTGCAGAGAACGGTCGATCGTAATGGGGAGGCCGGTGAGCGCCTTCAGAAAGACGGCCGTATCCGTTTCGGCCAGTCGGCCGCGGCGCTCGTTCACAATCAGGATGTTCCGGACCTCGAACCACCAGAGAGTGGGCGCCCAGGCTGAATCAGTGCTCAGTCGGTCAAGAGCGCGAGCCGCTACAGGATGATCCTCGTCATCAAACGCCCAGCAGGCTGTTATTGAGGCGTCCAGAACGAACGGCATCAGCGCTTTCGGCCCTCGTCTCGGGCGGAAAGGAGATCCTCTGCGCTGATTTTTCCGGTTCGCTTTCTCAACTCTTTGAGCTTTTCGATCGAGGCTTCAATCTCCTGACGTCGCACGAGGATCTCGGGGACCAGACGGGCGATCGGCCGTCCGTGACGAGTGATGATGACGGTCTCGCCCCGTTCGACCTCGTCGAGGATTTGTGGGAGATGGGTCTTGGCTTCCGACGCCTGGATTTCGCGCAATGGCGACTCCTTAATTCGACCAGTTGATTCGACCAGTCTAAGTCTAACAGTTTGTCTCTCCGTGTTCAAGCAGTCGGACAGCCTCAAGTGGTCACTTGATAAATGACCAGATGCTTTCTACGCTTCAACCATGGAGATCAGCGCGACGGAATTCAAGGCCCACTGCCTCGAGCTCCTGGACCGGGTGCGCAACCATCGGGAAACCATCGTGATCACCAAGCGAGGGAAACCGGTGGCACGACTGCTGCCCTTCGGGGAGGGCTCTCCCGAGTCGATACTCGGAAGCCTGTCCGGACTCGGAAGGACAACGGGAGATCGGGCGCTTGGTCGCTCCAGCATCGATCTCATCCCTCTCTCGGCTGGCCTGGCGCTGGAAGCTTGTCGACTTCCCGAGCCTTTCCATGACGACCCCGCCGACCGTCTGATCGTGGCGACAGCCCGCCTCATCAAGGCGACACTGATCACAAAAGACCAGCAGATTCGCAACTACCCTCACGTGCGCTCGCTCTGGGACTGAACGAGCGGCGCGATCTTCACGAGCGAAGCTCCTGAAGATCGCCCATCGGCTGGCATGGATCCACCACCAGGCTGGTCTCGTGGCGGTAGATCACCTTTCCCGGCGGACTCCCGGCCGGTTTCTTGACGTAGCGGACCAGGGTGAAATCCACCTCCACCTTGCTCGAATCGGACGCCTGAGAGTGGCGCGCGGCCAGCACGGCGGCGGCCAGCACCGCCTCTTGACTCGGGGCACGCCCGGCGGCGCGCAAGATGACGTGGGCCCCGGGCAGGTTGCGTGCGTGAAACCAGAGGTCGTCGCGGGCGGCCAGTTTGTGGGTCAATCGATCGTTCTGGGCCGGGTTGCGCCCCACCCACAGCTCGAAGCCGTCGAACAGGTAGCGACGCGGGCCGCTGCGAGGCTTCTCGGGGCGCGGCCGGCGCTCCACCGGGCGAGGCTCGAGCTCGCTCAGCTCGCCCGCAGAGGCGGCCTGCTCGATGGCCAGGCGCAGCTCGACCAGGTAGTCGTGCTCGGCCTTTGCCTTCTCGACCTGGGCCCCGATCAGAGGCCCGGCCCTTTTCAGCTTGCGCGAGCGACGAAAGAGCTTCTGGGCGTTCTCGCTGGGCGTGAGGCGCGCATCCAGGGCGATCTCCACCTGGGAAGCCTCGTCGAAATCGGCCAGGCTGACCGTGGTGGCCCGAAGGGGCACCTGGTCGAGGCGAGACAGCAGCAGCTGTCCCCAGTGCTGATACTGCTCGGCTTTCTCGGTCTGGGCCAGGTCGCGTCCCAGCTCGGCGAGACGCTTCTCCACCCGAGTCAGGGCCTTTTGCACCTTGCGCAGGGCCTCCGAGCGCATCTGCTCCAGGCCCGGTGCCCGGCTCGCGAGCGACCAGGCGGCCTCGGCAGCTTGCTGCATGGTGGGGTAGGGGAGGCCCTGCCCGCGAAAGTTCAGCTCGCCCCGGTCGGTGACCGCGGGCTGGAAGCGCCCGGCCCGAAAGTCGGCCCAGAATGCGTCCCAGGCCGTCGCCAGGGCTTGCGGGTCAAGGAGCGGCCGGCCCGGGTCCTGGCCTGCCTCCAGGGCCAGCTGCCGGGCATAAAAGGGGGGGAGCCCGAACACGGTCCGGGGAAGGGACCGCTGGAGTGGCTCTGAGCGGTCCACGAGCTCCACGAGCTGCTGCCCGGTCAGGCTGTCGGCCGCGGGTAGCTCGGAGATTTCCGGCCGGGTGTGCTTGCGGTGGGCTCCCAGCACCTTGCCTGACTCGGTGAGCAAGAGCAGGGTGTTGTCGCGCCCGGGAATGTGCAGCACCAGCTTCAGAGCGGGCTTCTCCTGGTAGGCGGGAAAGTCGAGCTCGACGCTGCGCTCGAGGCCCACCTGGCGAATGTGCCCAAGACGCCTTCCCTCGAGGTATTTCCGCAGCAGCATGGTGAAGGCCCCCGGGCTCTTAGCCGGGTGCGTGGGGTGCTCCACCAGATGCAACCGGCTCTCCTCGGGCCGCAGGCTGATCAAGAGGCGCAGCGTCTGGCCCGGCCGGCGCAAGGCGAAGAGGTAGTCTTCCTCCGACAGCTGAGAAATTTTCTGGGGTGCAGCGTCCTTCAGGAGCGGCCCCAACTCGGCCACGATGGCCGCCAGGTTGAGCGAGTCGAGCTTCACGCCGGACGATTCTCGGCCCCCTTCAGCAAACCTTTGTTCGATAGGACTTCTGGCCTCGGCGCAAGAATTCGGCTGCATTCCCAGGTCGTGACACTCGGGCGGGAGAGCTTCAACGGCATTGAATCTGGTTCACCCCCGAACGGAGGAAAGGTTGGCCCTGTTTTGAAAGGTCTGCTTCTGGTCGTTTCCGGCCCTTCCGGCGTGGGCAAGGGCACCGTGCTCGAGCGCCTGTTGTCGCGTCGCAACGATTGCGTCTTCTCCATCTCGGCCACCACGCGCCCGGCCCGACCTCAAGAAGAGAATGGTAAGCACTACTTCTTTCTCAACCACGAGGGCTTCGAGCGCTGGGTGGAGGAAGGCAAGTTCCTGGAGTGGTCGGAGGTGTTCGACCACTTCTACGGCACCCCCCGCGACTTCGTGGAGCAGCAGCTCGAGACCGGGAAGAACGTGGTGCTCGATATCGACGTACAGGGCGGACTGCAGGTGATGAAGCGCGCCCCCAACGCCGTGTTCGTGTTTCTGGCCCCGCCCGATCTGCCCACCCTTCGGCAGCGGCTGATCTCGCGCGGAACCGAGTCGCCCGAGCAGATCGCCAAGCGCCTGTTGACGGCTCGCACCGAGCTGGCCCAGATCCGCCACTACGCCTACCGCGTGATCAACCAGCACGTGGACGAGGCGGTGGCCCAGCTCGAGGCCATCCTGGCGGCCGAGCTATGCCGCACCAGTCGGGTCGAGCGCTTTCCCTGGGAAGAGGTCAGTGAGGAGGCACCGGCTTGAGCAAGAAGCTGATCTGGATCCTGGTCATCCTGGTGCTGCTCGGGGTTCTGGCGGTGGGCATCGTGGTGCTCACCCAGGGCGACGGCCCCCCCAGCTACCAGGCGTCCATCGGAAAGAAGGGCAGCCAGATGGGTCAGTTCAACTGGCCCTGCGGAGTAGCCGTCGACCCCAGCGGCAACGTCTACGTGGCCGATACCGGCAACGGCCGGATCCAGCGCTTCACGCCCGAGGGCAAGCTGATCTTCGTCTTCGGCACCACTGGCTCTGACCACGTGCAGTTCCACGAGGC
This sequence comes from uncultured Burkholderiales bacterium, assembly GCA_964637145.1. GTDB lineage: Bacteria > Vulcanimicrobiota > Xenobia > Xenobiales > QWHO01 > QWHO01. The sequence goes on along the minus strand of CAZWUN010000226.1, from coordinate 2,182 downwards.
CATGCGACTGGCGGTGGATCGTGAGTCCAACCTGTGGGTGTCGGACACGGGCAACCATCGCCTGCAGAAGTTTCGCATCACCGCCAACGGCACCAAGTTCATCGCCCAGGTGGGCCAGTTGGGCAACCGCGCCGGCGAGTTCAGTCATCCCATCGGCATCGCCTTCGACAACCAGAACAACATGTGGGTGGCCGACTCGCGCAACCACCGCGTCCAGAAATTCGGGCCGGACGGAAGCGTGCTGTTGATGCTGGGCGAGCAGGGCACCGACCTGGGCAAGTTCAACGAGCCCTGGGGGGTGGCCACCGACAACCAGGGTAACCTGCTGGTGGCCGACAAGGGCAACCACCGCATCCAGCGCTTTACCAAGGACGGCCAGTTGCTCAACGCCTGGGGCTTGCACGGGAAAAAGGATGGCGAGCTGGATCAGCCCACCGACGTCATCGTCGACCTGGACCAGAACGTCATCGTGGTCGACTCGGGCAACAACCGGTTGCAGAAGTTCTCGCCTCAGGGCACCTACATGTATCGCTGGGGCAAGAAGGGCGACATGGCCGGCCAGTTCGAGCAGCCCCAGCAGGCGGCCCAGGGTCCCGACGGCACCATTTACGTGGCCGACTCGAAGAACAACCGGGTGTGCAGTTTCCAGCCGCGTACCGTCAACCCGTTCGACTCCAACCTGGACGTCAAGGTGCCCGGACGGCCCGTGCCGGCTCCCACGGCCACTTCCACCGACACGCGCATCGAGCCTGGCGGGGCCACCCCGGGCTCGGTGCAGGAGGAGACACCCGTGCCGGAGGCCTCGCCGGATGCTGCCCCGCCACCCTCGCCCGAGGTGGGCGGGGAGGAGAGCCCGCTGGGCGAGCCGTCTCCCCAGGAAGATCCCCAGAGGAGCCGTCTGTGAAGACCATTCAGCGACGAGAGAAGCGGTCGACCGTCCTGGTCTTGCTGCTGCTGATGCTCTGGCTGCCCGGCTGCTCGCAGCAGCCCTCCGGCCAGCCCGGTGAGACTACCGGCCAGCCACCGGCTCGTCCCGAGGGCAACACCCTGGTGGTGGGCAAGCCGGGCGATCCCAAAGGGCTCGATCCGGCCGACGTGACCGACGCCGAGTCCTCCCAGATCACGGCCAACCTGTTCGACACCCTGCTGCGTTTCAAGAGCGGCTCGGCCGAGGTGGAGCCCTCGCTGGCCACCGAGTGGAAGGCCAGTTCGGATGGCAAGACCTGGACCCTCAAGCTGCGCCAGGGGGTCAAGTTCCACGACGGCACTCCCTTCAACGCTCGCGCGGTGGTGGACAACTTCGAGCGCCAGTATGTCCCTGACCATCCGCTGCGCTATCCAGGGGCCACCTTCAGCTACTGGAGCGACGTCTGGGGCGGGCGCATCACGCGCATCGAGGCGGTGGACGAGCACACGGTGCGCTTCCACCTCAAGGAGCCGATCGCCCCCTTCCTGTCCAACCTGGCCATGCCATTCTTCGGCATCGCCTCGCCCGCGGCGCTGAAGAAGTCCGGTCGCGACGCCTTCAAGCAGCCCGTGGGCACGGGTCCCTTCAAGTTCGTGGAGTGGCTGCCCGGCGACCGGCTGGTCATCGAGGCCAATCACGATTACTGGGACGGCCGCCCGCCCCTCGACCGCATTACCTTCAAGCCCATCCCCGAGAACACCAGCCGCCAGCTGCAGCTCGAGCGGGGGGCGGTGCAGCTGATCACCGGGCTGCAGCTGGAGAACTATCCCGAGCTGAGCAAGAATCCGGCCGTCAAGGTGGCCGAGCAACCAGGCCTCAACCTGGGCTACCTCAGCTTCAACACCCAGAAGAAACCGCTCGATGACCCGAAGGTGCGCCAGGCCCTCTGTCTGGCGGTGAACCGCCAGCAGATCGTTGACGAGCTCTACCACGGCCTGGCCAAAGTGGCCGACTCGCCCGTGCCCCCCGGCATCTGGGGGCGCAAGGAGCTGCCCTACGAGTACAATCCCGAGAAGGCCCGCGAGCTGCTCAAGGAAGCCGGGCACGAGGGCCTCAAGCTCGAGATCTCCTACATGAGCGTGCCCCGCACTTACTTTCCCGAGCCCAAGGTGATCGCCGAGGTACTCCAGGCCCAGTGGGGCGAGGTGGGCATCGAGGTCGACGTCAAGTCGCGCGAGTGGTCGAGCTACCTCGAGGCCCTCGGCCAGGGCGAGC
>CAZWUN010000225.1:0-8876 GCA_964637145.1 uncultured Burkholderiales bacterium | reverse complement strand
CGGGCCACCCCCGGCGAGGTGGTGCTCAAGGTCGAGGGGCTGACCCGCGAGCCAGCCGTGCGCAACGTGTCCTTCGAGGTGCGCGCGGGCGAGGTGGTGGGCCTGGCCGGCCTGGTGGGGGCCGGGCGCACCGAGATCGCCCGCCTGATCGCCGGGGCCGATGCCTGCCAGTCGGGCCGCATCGAGCTGGCCCGGAGCCCGGTGCGCATGACCAGCCCCCGCCAGGCCATCTCGCTGGGCGTGGGGCTGGTGCCGGAAGACCGCAAGTCGCAAGGACTGGTGCTGGGCCTGGGGGTGGGTGAGAACCTGGCCCTGGCCAGCCTGACCTCCATGGCCCGGGGACCCTTCCTGGTGGCCAGCCGCCTGGCCGAGCTGGCCCAACGCTTCATCCAGGAGCTGCGCATCCGCACCCCGAGCCCGGCCCAGCTGGTGGGCACCCTCTCGGGAGGCAACCAGCAGAAGGTCGTGATGGGCAAGTGGCTGGCCCGGGACACCCGCCTGCTCATCCTGGACGAGCCCACCCGGGGCGTGGACGTGGGCGCCAAGGCCGAGATCTACCGGGTCATCGAAGAGCAGCTGCAACGCAAGGCAGCCGTCTTGCTCATCTCGTCCGAGCTGCCCGAGCTGCTGCGCTTGTCCGACCGCGTGCTGGTGATCTCTGGGGGCAAGCTGGTGGCCGAGTACAGCCGCTCCGAGGCCAGCGCCGAGAAGATCATGCAGAGCGCCCTGGAAGGCCTGGCGTGAAGGGCCTGGTGGGCAGGCTGGCCCCGGCCCTGGGCCTGCTGGCCCTGTGCGGCTGGCTCAGCCTGATGACGAGCGCCTTCTTGACCCCCGACAACCTGGCCAACGTGCTGCTGCAATCTGCCATCAACGCCGTGCTGGCGGCCGGCATGACCTTCGTGATCCTGACCGGAGGCATCGATCTGTCGGTGGGCTCGGTGCTGGCCCTCTCGGGCATGGTGCTCGGGCGGCTGCTCCAGAGTGGGGTGCCATGGCCCGCGGCCGTGCTGCTCGGCCTGCTGGTGGGGGCGCTGCTGGGTCTGGTCAACGGGCTTCTGATCACCCGGGGCAAGCTGCCTCCCTTCATCGCGACCCTGGGCATGATGAGCGCCGCCCGCGGACTGGCCCTGGTCTTCAGCGGGGGACGGCCCGAGTCGGGCTTCGAGCCCGGTTTCCTCGCCCTGGGCGAAGGACCCGCCCTGCTGGCCCTGATGGGGGTCGTCTATGCGCTGGCCTGGCTCACCCTGCAGCGCACGGTCTTCGGCCGCTCGGTCTACGCCGTGGGGGGCAACGAGCAGGCGGCCTGGTTGTCGGGGATCGACACCGCTGCCGTCAAGAGCCTGGTCTACGTGCTCTCGGGCCTGCTCGCGGGCCTGGCCGCGGCCATGCTGACGGCCCGGCTCAACTCGGCCCAGCCCATCGCGGGCGTGATGTACGAGCTGGACGCCATCGCCGCGGTGGTGATCGGCGGCACCAGCCTGGCCGGAGGCCAGGGCAGCGTGCTGGGAACGCTGCTGGGCGCGCTCATCATGAGCGTGCTGCGCAACGGGCTAAACCTGCTGGAAGTGTCGGCCGACATGCAGCAGGTTGTGATCGGCGTGGTGATCATCCTGGCTGTGCTGCTGGATCGCTCCCGGGCTCAACTGGGCACTCCCCGGGCCCGCCTGGCGCTGGGGCTGTGCCTGGTGCTGGTGGTGGCGCTCTCGCTCTGGTGGCGCTCGGGGGCCGCCGGCGAGGGGCCCCAGATCGCCATGGTGCTCAAGACCAAGAACAACCCGTTCTGGGTGGACATGGAGCAGGCCGCCCAGGAGGCCGCCGATCGGGCCGGCGTGCGCCTGATCGTGCAGGCGCCCGAGCGCGAGACGGACGTCGAGAAGCAGATGCAGATCGTGGAGAACCTGATCCAGAAGCGCGTGGATGCGCTGATCCTGGCGCCCTGCGGCTCCAAGGAGATCGTGCCGGCCATCCGCAAGGCCAACCAGGCCGGCATCCCGGTGCTGATCGTGGATACCCGGGTCGACCCCGAAGCGTTGCAGCAGGCCGGCGCGAAGGTGATCGCCTTCATCGGCTCGGACAACCTCAAGGGGGGCGAGCTGGCGGGCGACTTCCTGGCCGAGCGCCTGAAAGGCAAAGGCCGGGTGGTGCTGCTGGAGGGCATCGCCGGCCACGAGACGGTGGATGCCAGAAAGCGCGGTTTCCTGGCCGCCCTCGAAAAGCACCCCGGCCTGGTGCTGGCCGCCTCGCAGACCGCCAACGCCGAGCAGGAGAAGGCCTTCAACGTGACCCAGAACCTGCTCCAGACCGATCCCGACGTGCAGGGGCTGTTCGCCTGCAACGATGTGATGGCGCTGGGCGCCCTGCAGGCCTGCAAGGCCATGCGCCGGAGCGACATCCTGATCGTGGGCTTCGACGCCTCCGACGACGCCCGAGCCGCCATCCGGGACGGCACCATGGCCGGCTCGGTGGCCCAGTATCCTCGCGAGATGGGCCGACTGGGGGTGGAGAGCGCGCTCGAGCTCTTGAGCGGCAAGACCATCAGCGATACGCTCCCCACGAAAGTGGACGTGATCGACCAGAGCAAGCTGTGATGGACCTGGAGTCTCTTCGCCAGGTCGGCCGGCTGGACTCGTCCGGAGCGTTCAGCCTCGATCTCGAGTCGGCTCTGGAGAAGATGCGCCTCCACCAGCTCTCCCGCCCGGCTCAGTACATCCTGAAGCTGGTTCAGTGGGCGGTGGGCTCGGGGGCCACCCGGGTGGACATCTCCTGTGGCTGGAGGCAAGTGCTGTTCGAGCACGACGGGGCCGCGCCGACTCCGGAGGTTCTCAGCAGCCTGCTGCCCCGCATCCTGGAGAGCGAGGATACCCCGATCCGCGATCTGGCCATCGGGGTGAATGCCGCCCTGAAGCTGGCCGCGGGGCCGCTGGAGATCGCCACCGAGCAGGGGCAGCGGGCTCTGATCTCGGCCTCGGGCCACCAGCTCGAATTGCTGTCCGATCCGCCCGATCGCGTACGCCTGCGCATGCTCCGCCAGCGCCGCTGGTGGACGGCCCTGGAGCTTCTGGCCGGCACCTGGGAGAGTTTTGAGCTGCGCGAGCACTGCCGCTTCTGTCCCATCCCCATCTTCTTGAACGGCGAGCTGGTGCAGCAGCCGCTGTCGGCCGCCTTCGAGGGGCTGGATCGCAGCGAGAAGGATTGCATCTCCTACCGCGAGAGCGGGTGGCGCTGGTGGAAGCTGGAGGGGGCCACCGCCAACACCCGCCGCTACGCGGTGCCCAGGGCCCACCACGTGGTGGAGCTGATCATGCCCGGCCTGGGGCTGGGGCTTTTGCCATCCCGCGCCTCCTGGAGGCTGAATGCGCCCGAGGGCAGCTTCGAGCTTCCCCCTCCCCTGATCGAGCGCTACGAGCACTTTGCCGCTCGCCTTCGCCGGGTACGCCCCGAGATGGTGGAGCTGGAGCAAGCCAGCGCGGTGCTGGCCATCCCCGCCTTCAGGGAGCCGGTGCTGCCTGAGCCTCGCCTGCGCCGACTGCGCCGGGCCCTGGGACGGCTGGACGGAGTTCAGCTGGTGCACCGGGGCGTGACCGTGGACGAGCTCCCCTCGCTGGACGTGGTGGGCGCCTGGGCCCTGCCGGACGGGCGCTTCGATCTCAGCAGCCTGACGCTGCTCCAAGAGGATCGGCGCGAGGCCGAGCGGCTGATCGACCCCCTGGTGCTGCGCCTGTTCCGAGGCCTGCTGGCTCGATTCCCCGCCTCCACCCAGCACGAGTGCCTGCAGAAAGCCTGGCTGGAAGCGCGAGCCAGGCGCAGCCGGCAGGGGCGTCGAACTTCGCTGGATGGATGACCTGCGCAAGCTCCGTCAGGAATGGGACGCCGAGAGCGAGCGCCACTGGCGTGATTCGGAAGCCCGCCAGGCGCGCCTGGAGGGGCAAGAGCCCCCGGTGCAGGCGGCCTCGCCGCTGGAGCGGTTGTTCCTGGCCTATCGCGAGGAGACCGAGCGCCGACTGAGAGCTCTGGAGGCCGAGGTCCACGACCTGCGCCAGCGCCTGCGCGAGCTCGAGCGCGAGTAAGGGGTCTTTCAGGCCGCTCTGACAGACAGACCGTGGCATGTCCCTGTTATCACTGAGGTCAGGAGACCTCAACCCGGTTCTTACCCGACTGCTTTGCCTGGCTGAGGGCCACGTCGGCGCGCCGCACCAACTCGGCCAGGCTGGCGGTGCTCTCCGAGCTGCCGGCCACTCCCACGCTGACGGTGACGTTCCCCTGGCCCAGCATGCACTCGGCCAGCAGGCGGCGGACTCGCTCGGCCCGATCGCGAGCCTCCTGTAGCGGCACCCGCAGTGTGGCGCTGAACTCATCTCCGCCGCAGTGACCGAGGTTGGCCTCGGGCCCCAGTCCCTGACGCATCTCCCGAGCCGCCTGAATCAGCATCCAATCTCCCGCGGCGGTTCCGTGACGCTCGTTATAGGCCCCAAAGTCATCCAGATCCATCGCAAGAACACAGAAGTCCATCGCCCGGAACTCCTGTTCCGCACGGGCAAAGAACTCCGAGCGACCGGCGCAGAGGGAGGCGGGGACCAGGGCGGACGCCTGCGACTTCGGTCCGGGAAGGGTAACGGAAAACCCGACAGTAAAGGCAGAGCCGGGCAGGCGCAGCTCGGCCGGAACGTCAGCTAGCACGGCGCTCCCCGACACGACCCGGCGCAGGGCCGCGCCGATGGGAAGACCGAGGTCAATCATGGTGTGGAGTCTGCGCGGGGAAGGAGTACTCTGACAGGTGCCGTCGGGCTGGAGCAAATAGGCCTCACGCCAGCGAACTTCGCTCACGGTGTACTCTCCCCCCGAGGTCGAGCGGGTTTCCTGTGACTCCACCACCCCCACCTGAATCTGTAAGGGTCCGGAGTACGGCTGCGAGAAGAAGCGGCGCTCGGTCCACGAGGAGCCGATGTGGGAGCCGAATAGCGCCAGGGCCGCCATGCACGCGAACACCACAAGCGCCCCGAAGTGCGACTTCGTGCCGGCCAGGACCAGGACGGGAGCGACCAGCAGGAAACCCAGGTAGCGAGCCCAGACAACGGCGTTGGCAATCAGTTGGAGAGAGGGCTTGAGCGATCTCAGGATGAGGGCGCGCTTGACCTCGCGTCGGCCAACCATCTGATTGTAAAAGGCTTGCAGCTCTCTGGTGGAGTCGCTCACATCGCCCCTCAGCGACTGGCCAGGGTCCGCTCGAGCTCGATGAAGTCTGCGATGGCCTCGCGCTGGCGGGGTGTGAGGGACTTCATCTGATCCAGGGCTGACTTCATGAAGTCGGCCTCGGCCCGGGTCAGCTTGCCCTTCTCGACCTGATCGTCGAGCCGGCCCTTCATCCTGGGGAACGCGTCCATCCCGGCGGCCCGGCCGCTGATGAAGGCTCCCCGGTGGCTGACGAAGGCGGTCCGGCCCTCGAGCAGCTCGGCCATGACTTTACGCTGGTTCGCGTTCAACTCTTTGTACTGGCTGGCCAGGCTGTCGGGCAGCGTCTGCAGGGTGTCCGCCAGAGGCCGGTTCTCGAGCAGCCTGTCCACCATCTCCTGGCTCACTCCCAGGCGGGAAGCCCGCTCGACCTGCTCGGTCTGCCGGGCCTGCTCGGGTGAGGCCATGGAGGCGTAAGCCGGAGGCCCGACCATCAGGGTAGCCGCCAGGACCAGCGTTGCCACCCGGGCCGTGCGGCCCAGCCAGCGCACAGGCTTGAAAGCGAAGGAAGGGCGGGTGGGCGTCCAGCCCGGCTCGCGGGGAGAAAAGCCATCGGTCGGGTGCGGCATGCCGCTCCCGACCGACGTTGTTAGGTAGCCGGCTCTCAGTTGAGGGGAGGGGAAGCGGAGTGGCTCCACCTACCTACCAGCGGCCGCTGCGGCCTCCGCCGCCACCACCGCGTCCGCCACCGCCACCGCCGCCCCGCTGGGACTGGAAGCAGTCCGAGCAGTAGACCGGGCGATCGCCGCGAGGCTGGAAGGGCACCTCGGTCTGCTTGCCGCACTCGGCGCAGACCACGCTGAACAGCTGGCGGTCGCGGCGCTCGTAGCCGCCACCCCCACCGCCGAAGCCGCCTCCGCCACCGAAGCCGCCGCCGCCACCACCGAAGTTGCCTCCTCCGCCGCCGCCGCCGTCACGAGCGCGCTTGCGGGCGGTGCGGCATGGAGGGCAGCGGCCCGGCTCGTTGGAGAAGCCTTTGGAGGAATAGAACTCCTGCTCGCTGGCCGTAAAGGTGAAACTGGCGCCGCAATCGCGACAGGTGAGGGTTTTGTCCGTGAAAGACATGGGAAAACAACGACTCCTTATTAATAGCATCTTCTCGGGGCGAATTCGGTTGGAGTTCGACCACCGGGAGGCCGGGCTACTAACTCTCCGCTGACCTCGCGCCCCGAACGCGGAACCCAGGAGTCATTGACCGAGCAGTGCCTTGCATACAGGATACAACTTGTTAACAAAACTGACAATACCCCGGATACTCTTGAATTCCGTGCAAGAGAGGCTCAGGCTGCCCGCGTGCCGGGCCTTGCGCCGACAGACCTGGGGGTTGACCCTTGTTTGTGGGCTGGCTCACACCATGACTGTGACGCGCGCTACGGAGGTCGGGATCCCGCTCTGCTAGTGTGTGTGTTGTTGAGACCACAACGAAAGACGGAGGGAACGCAAGTGAACCAGACCCAGAGCGCTCTGCGCCAGAAGATACATCGAGGAGTCCTGTCCCTGGCCCTGGTCGGAATGCTGTTCAGCTCGGCCGCAGCCAATCCTCAGGAGTGCGATGGCTCGGTGCGGCCGCCCGAGGCTCAAGTGCCGGCGGTTCAGACCGACACCCGTGAACGGGAGGTTCAGACGGATACCTCTTTGCCGGCGGTCCAGAAGGACGTCCGCCTGCCGGAACTCCAGAACCAGGGGCCGTCCGACCCCGGTGCGGAGAAGGGGTTCAATCCTCAGCCTGACCCGCCCGGCCAACCCGCCACTCGAGGGGAGCTTTAGCACTCCCTGAAGGGCCCGTGCCGAATCGGCACGGGCCTTTCTTGACTTGGGGACTTGCCCAGGCCCGTGACGGTAAACTTCCTGAACGGCGGCGGTCGCAATCTGCCTGGTGCCGGTCGGCCGGAGTGATAAGGCGTGCCCTCGCGCAAACGCGCCAGCGACTCCGGGTCATGGCTGGGCAGGAACACTCCGGGTCGGGACCCGAGCAACTGCCGGGTTCGAGCCAGCGATTGCGACGCCTGGCCCAGCAAGGCGGTCAGGAAGACGAGTCGGGGGCGCCTCCGACGGGACCGGAAGCCTCCGTCTTACTGAATCACTTCCACGCCGTAGTGCTGGAAAACGTCGTCGCCAGTCACGATGGCGAGTTTTCTTGCCAACGCGGTCGCAATGATGAGGCGGTCACAAGGATCACGATGAACCAGCGGAAGTTGTGTTGAAAGAATGCAGACCGGGAGGTCGAGAGCCAGGACCTCGAGACCGTGATGGTCGAGAATGGCCTCGAACCACTCGGTTGGCGTGGCCGGAAGGTTCAGCTTGCCTCCCCGGTGCTTCATACCGATCTCAAAGCCTGAGATGGCCGAAACATGCACAACTGGCGCCGCATCGATTCGTGCCCTGGCCGCTTCCGATAGCATACCGCCGCCCGCCGCAAGCCAGAGCAAGGCGCAGGTATCAAGAATTACAGAGTCGATGGCCACTCGTCCTCCGCCAGAGGCTCGGTCGGATCATAGCCTAACTCAATTCGGCTCATGACCGGGTGGGGCTCGAGGCGGGTTTTCTTTCGATAGGGCACGAGCGCCGCCACGGGCTTTCCATGCCGGCAAACGATGAACGACTTGCCCTGGCTCTCGACCTCGGCGAGCATGGCGGAAAGGTGGGTCTTGGCTTCGTGAACATTGACGGTCTCCACAAGGAAAAGTTAGTCTACCTGGTTTAGTTTGTCAAGTTCAAAATCGACTCAGACTCTCTCCGGCTCCAATTGGCGACTTGCTTGCTCCGAGCTCGGTCGTGAACAGGCTGGCCGCGCCCACCCTCCAGCGGAGCGGCAGTTCGTTGAAGAAAGTCTGCCCAGCGCAGGATTCGCGACCCGGTGAGGGCATAGGCAGGGATGAAGTCTTCCCTGCTCTGGCTCCGGCGCGACCTGCGCCTCGTCGACCACCCCGCTCTCCGGGCCGCGGCCGAGGAGGGAGCGGTCATCCCGGTTTTCATCCTCGACCCCGCCCTGCTCGAGGGCCGCTGGCCCTCGCCCAACCGGGTGCACTTCATGCTCGAGTCGTTGAAAGCCTTGAGCGCGCAGTTGCAGGAACTGGGCAGCCGCCTGGTGATCCGCCGGGGACGACCGGCCGAGGTGCTGGCCCGGCTGCAGGCCGAGAGCGGGGCCGGGCGGATCCACTACCAGCGCGATTACGGGCCCTACGCCCGTCGCCGCGACGGGGCCGTCGGCGGCTGCGCCCACCCCGGCCAGCTGATCCAGGAGCCGGAAGTGGTGCTCACCGGCGCCGGCCAGCCCTATTCGGTCTTCACGCCCTATCGGCGTCGCTGGGAGCAGCTGAGCCGCCGAGAGGTGCTGGCGGCGCCCACCCGGCTCGAGAGCCCTGATCGCTGGCCCGCATCCGATCCCCTTCCTCCCAGCCAGCCATTGAGCCAGCTGCTCGAGGCCGGCGAGGCCGCCGCCCGGCGGCGCCTGGAGCAGTTCGCCCGGGGCGGAGTGGCCGAATACGCCGACCGGCGCGACCTGCCGGGCTGTCCCGGGACCTCGCGCCTGAGCCAGGACCTGCGCTGGGGGCTGCTCTCCCCGCTGGAGGTGGCCGAGCGCTGCGTGGCCAGCGACACCTATGTCAGCGAGCTTTGCTGGCGCGACTTCTACTACCACATCCTGT
>CAZWUN010000224.1:0-8913 GCA_964637145.1 uncultured Burkholderiales bacterium | reverse complement strand
TCCGCTGGTTGGTCTTCCAGGCATCCTTCTTGAAGGCCATCAGCCCCCAGAAGGTCAGAAAGACGGAGACGTCCTTTCCCATGGCGGCGGCTCCGGTGGCCAGGATGCTGGCCGCCATCAGCTTGTCCACGGTGCCGGAGAATAAGATGATGGAGAATTTGTCGTTCATGAGGTCCTCCCGTTTCTTTCTTGTCGATCCCAGGTTAGCGCCGATTCAGGAGAGGGGTCTGTGACCATGTCACGCAGGGCCCTCGGGTCCAGCAGGCGGATTCTCCCGCGGGCCAGACTGACCAGCCCGCGCCGCTCGAAATCCTTCAAGAGCCGGCTGACGCCCTCGCGCGAGCTGCCCAGCTCCACGGCGATCTCCTGATGGGTGTGGCGCACCTCCAGGCTGGCGGCCTGGAGCAAGAACTCCGACAGGCGCGAGTCCAGGCGCTTGAAGGTCACTTCCTCCACCACCTCGATCACGTCGCCCATCCGCCGGGCCAGCATGCCGAACAGGTAGCTGCGCCAGAATTCGTGGGTGGCCACCAGCTCTTTCAAGACTTCCGACGAGACGGTGAGCAGCTCCACTTCGGTCTCGGCCACGGCAAAGGCGGGGAAGGGGGTGCCGCTGAGCAGGCAGGAGGCGGCCAGGATGCAGCAATCTCCGGGGTTGAGGTGATAGAGAGTGACCTCACGGCCATTCTGGCCCAGCTTGTACACTCGAACCTGGCCCGAGAGCACGAAGCCGAACCGCTGGCAGCCGTGACCCTGCCAGGAGAGGTGGTCGCCCTGGCAGGCGTGCTCGACGCGGCTGTCGCGAAGCAAGGGCTCGAGGGTTTCGTGGGGGAGGCCGGCGAGTTGGCCCGGCAGGCAAGTCTGGTTGACCATACCGAGATTCTAGGGGGGATGCGAACAGGCCGAAATGACGAATGTCAGGCGCATCCGCGCAATGGCCCTACGACCGAGTTCTCGACCGGTTGAGGTTTAGAAGGGCCGGCTCTCGTAGCGGGACACGTCGTTTTGGAACCCGCCGCTCTGCACGTAATTGATGATGGTGGAGTAGCGGTCAAGGTTGTCGATGGTGCCGCTCTGAATCACCTGGTTCAAGGTGAGCGTGCCCCGGTTCAGGGCCTGGGTGATGGCCCCGATGGTCTGCACGTCGGTCTGGCCGACCTGAGGATTGTTGATCAGATCGCCGTTCCCGGTGCTCTGTAGCAGGCGCCCCAGCCCCGGGTTATCGTAGTTGCCCGGACCGTTGAACATGTTGCCTTTGAAGACGGAGGCCACCTGCATGAAGAGCTGGGCTTCGGGAGCCATCTGCGGGAAGGCGTTCTGGCCCTGTTGCAGGCCCTGGGCGGTGAGGGGATCGGCCCCGATGGCGTAGGCGGCGAACTGGGCGGCGTAGTTGCGGGCCACCGAGGCGTGCCACAGGGTGGGGTCTGGCTCGCTGCCGAAACGGGTGCCCGGAATGGCGTCGTTTTGCGCGATTCCTGTCTTGCCCTGCAGCGAGCCTCCGAGCCGCTGCGCCTGCAGGTAGCTCGCGAACTCTCCGGGATCGGTGGGGCCGGGCATCCCCTGACCCGTGGGGCCGAAGCCCGGGTTGGGGTTGAAGCTCGCGCCGCCGCCGTAACCGACGAAACCGGCGGGACGAGCGCCCGAGCCGTAGAGGCCGGGTGACAGCTGTCCGGGACCCCCCGGACCGAACCCTGGCGTCGCGGGACCACCGCCCAGGTAGCCCGACCAGCCCTGACCGAGCTGCGTGAAAGACTGCAGCACTTGAGTCAGAAGGCCGATGAGGCTCGCTCCCCCCGGAAAGCCTGAACCGATCAGCCCGCCCTGTTGCGGGCCGAAGCCACCACCGATCGGTAAGAATGAGAACCCGCCACCGAACGAACTTGGAGCCAGGGTGTTGAACTGACCGATCTGCACGGTGGAAGTCTCCTTTGGTGAAAATGGTGGTACTTCAGCATAACAGGGATGCTTGAGGAAAATCTTTGACGTGCGTCAAATTTGGTCGCGAAGGTCAAGGAACGCCCGTTTGCCTCCGACCAGCGAGTCGGTCGCTGCCTGGGCCCGGGATCTGGATCCGAAAGGTTGTTCCACGGCCCGGCGAGGACTGCGCCGTCACCTGCCCCCCGTGGGCCAACACCAGGCTCCGGACGATGGCCAGGCCAAGCCCTGTTCCTCCAGTATCTCGGCTGCGCGAGGGGTCGGGACGCGCAAAGCGCTCGAACAGAATGCCGTCAGGCAACCCCGGCCCCTGGTCGCTGACGACCAGCTCCACGCCGTCCTCGGCCGCCGTGGCCCGCAAGGCTACGGCGCTGCCCTCGGGGGCATAGCGGAGCGCGTTGTCCACCAGGTTGTCGACCACCTGGCGGAGCCGGTCGGCATCGCCCTGCACCGCCAGGTCGGGGTCCGCTTCCAGCTCCAGACTCACCGAGCGCTCGCGAGCTATCGGCTCGAAGCTGGATCGGCAGGCCTCGAGCAGCTCGCGCACAACCACCGGAGCCAGGCACAGTCGCAGCCCTCCCTGGTCGGCCTGGCTCAGCGTCAACAGATCGCGCACCAACCTCGCCAGACGGCGCGCCTCTTCCAGGGACTTCTCCAGGCATGCACGATACTGCTCCACCTCGCGCGGGCGGCGCAGTGTCACCTCCAGGTGTCCGATGAGGTTGGTCAGAGGCGTGCGCAGCTCGTGGGAAGCGTCGGAGAGAAATTGCTGCTGCAAGCGGAACGCCCCTTCGAGCTGGGTGAGCATGGAATTGAGCGCCTCACGCAACACCCTCACCTCGCGATCTTCGCCGGGCTCGGGCTCGAGGCGCTGGCCGAGCTGCTCTGGACCGATCCCCTGGGCTGCCAGAGCCACCCGTTCGAGGGGTTGCGTGATGCGACATGCGAGCCACCAGCTCAACCAGGCGGCCAGGGCACTGCCGCCGAGCAGAACGGCGACCAGCACCGTGACGATCCGATGCAGAGCGTGCTGCACTGGCGCGAGCGGCAGCGCCACCACCGCCACTGCCTGCTGCTGCTCGAGGGGAAAGAAGAGGGCCCGCAACGGTTGTCCTTGCCACTCGAGGTCGGCCAGAACCGGCCTCGCGGAGGACTCGAGGTCGGCGCGCCGCGGCAGAGGCTGCGCGAGGTTGTCGCTCTGGGCCAGCACCTCCCCACCGGGACGCACGATCTGGGCATAGCGCTGGTATCCACCGCCCAGGCCGTCGGTATCGTGCAGGTGGATGCGCGGCCCGTCCACGGCTGAGGCGACCTCCGTACTGGTCACCGCCTTCAGGGCCGCGTCCAGCTGGGAGCTCAAAGCCCGACGCGCACCGAGGTAGACCGACAGACCGCTCAACGACAGCAGCATCAAGCAGAGCAGGGTGACGCTGGCGGCCAGGCGGTGGCGCAGGCTCAAGGCGCCACCAGGCAATAGCCGGCGCCGCGCACCGTCTTGAGAAGGTCGCGATGCTCACCCAGCTTGCTCCGCAGATAGCCAACGTAGACATCGACCACATTCGAGTTGGGCTCCAGGCCGCTCTCCCAGACGCTTTCCCACAGTTCGGTGCGCGACACGATCGTTCCGGCGCGGCGGCAGAGAAGCTCCAGGATCAGATACTCCCGCGCGGTCAGCGAGAGCTCGCGTCCATTCAGCAAGACCTGGCGCGTGGAAGGATCAAGTCGCAGGGGCCCCACCTCGAGCGCCTCTCGGGGCGCCACCGCGGGCCGCCGCAGATGGGCCCGCAGCCGCGCTACCAGCTCCTCGAAAGCGAAGGGCTTCACGACGTAATCGTCGGCCCCGAGGTCGAGCCCGCGCACCCGGTCGCTGACTCGATCGCGGGCGGTGAGGAACACGATCGGTGCCTCCACGCCCCGGTCGCGCCACGCCCGGCAAAGCTCGAATCCGTCTCCCCCGGGAAGCATGGCGTCGAGCACGATCGCATCGTAGCGGTTCACCGCCAGCGCTTCATCGGCGGCTGGAGCGGTCGCGGCCGTATCCACCACAAAACCCTCTTCCTCCAGGCCTTGTTTCAGAAACGCGAGCGTTTCGAGCTCATCGTCGACGACCAGGAGCTTCATGAGCTTCTCATCTTCTTCTCACCTTGCCCACCGTAGACTGAGGATGAACAAACGTCCATGACCTGGATCACCTGGAGGTAGAACGTGAACCCGACTCATTTGCATCTGATGCTCAACCACGTGCCGATCCTGGCCGTTCCCCTGGCCGTCGCGATCCTGGCAGCGGGAGTCCTGCTCAGCTCGCGGGATCTTAAGAAGGCAGCCCTGGTACTGTTCGTCCTCGCGGGCCTGGTCATCTGGCCCGTCTACCTGACCGGCGAGCCCGCTGAGGAGAGCGTCGAGCACCTTCCCGGCGTCGCCGAGAGCCTGATTGAGCAGCATGAAGATGCCGCCAAGCTATCGCTGATTTTCGTCGAGGTACTGGCCGTCGGAGCCCTCGGAGGGCTGATCTTGTCAGGCAAGAACGACGTAAGCAAGGTGATCGCCGCACCCCTGCTCGGCCTGGGACTGGTCGCGACCCTGTCACTCGGCTGGGTCGGCTACCTGGGGGGACAGATCCGGCACACCGAGGTGCGCTCGGGCGCGCCGGCCGTGACCGCCCCAGAGGCCAGCGACCAGGAGAAGGATGACGACGACTGAGGACATCGACTTGGGCTTGGAAGAAACCAACCCGGCCGGCGACCAGACCGGCATGACACGCCGCCGATTCTTGACCGATTGTCTGTTTGCCGGCGGGGCCCTGGTGGCCGCCGCCACGCTGGCTCGAGACGAGCCCTTCTTTGAGCAGGTGCTGGAGGGCCAACCGGTCGCCGCTCAGCCGGTCGCCGGTCCATCGGTCGTGCCGGCCCCGCCTCCGTCCACGCGCAGGTACCCTTCCGACCATGACGTGGACCTGACCACCTGTGCCTATCCCTCCGACAGCGACAGCGATCGGTTCACGGTTACCAACGCGATTCAGGATTTCGATGAGCCGCCGGTGCTTCAGGCACCGGGCAAGCAGAGCAGTCAGGCCAAGCCGTTCTGGAGCCTGTTCTCGGCTTGAGGAAGGTTTACGTGCTGCTCAAACTGGCCTGAGCCACGGCGCCCTCCAGCCGGCGTTGCCACAGCTTCAAGAGGTTGCGCAGGCACTCCACCCGATAGGGCCAGCACCACACCCGGCGCAGGCCCCCCGGTCCCAGCCGGTGAGTGGCGTGGCGAATGGAGAAGCGGCGACCCTCCCCGCCCAGCAAGCGGTAGTTCTCCCCGTCTTCGGGCAGGCGCAGGAACTCTTCGTAGGAGAGGTTGCGAGCGGGGGCAGACGCCTGGTTGTAGCCGTGCCGCTGGTGGGCCACCGTGACCGCCTCGGTGGCGTCCACTACCGCGATGCCGCGTTGGCGGCAGTTGGCGATGGGCCAGCTGTCGTGAAAGTAGCGCCCGATCGCAAATTGGGGCGGGTTGGTAAGGAGCCAGCGAGGGAAGAGAAAGAACTCCACCCCGGTGGGGCCGCCCGGCTCCCCGCGGGCCATCTCTCGGCGAAGCTCCTCGCGCCAGCAGGTCCCGGTAAAGTCCAGCGGGCGGGTGATAGCCAGGTCGGTGCGCCGGCCGAGCATCAGAAAACGGCTGAAGGCCGCGCGTGCCTGGAGAGCCGCCAGGCAGAAGTCGTCGAGCAGGATGATGTCGGCATTGATATGGCACACGAGCTCGGTGCGGGCCGCGGCCTGGCCGCGCATCAACAGGTCGTGGTAGAGCGGGGTGCCCCAGCGGTTGCGAGCTACCTCGGGCATGTGGACGGCCCCGAATCGCCGGGCTGCCTCGGCCGTGCCGGGCTCGTCGCCTATCAGAACGATATCGGGGCGAGGACTCAATTGGCACCAGCTGTGGAGGGCGTTCTCCTGAATCACGCCGATATGCCCCTCGGAAGGCTTGGGAATGGCGATCAGGGTGACTAGAGGCGGTTCCTTTGGGACCGGGCGAGCGGATTCGAACCCTGATCCAGGCTCGACCTGCTGACCCACGAAGGCCCCTTCAGGCAGGGGCGAGTGCGGGAAGCCCACCCCGCCCCACGGGGACGGAACGCCGTTGTGCTGCAGGCAGTCGTGCTTGACCCGAGGCCAGATGTGGCGGGCCAGGAATTCCTGGTCGCAGAAGCGCCCCTGGAAGCGCCCCCAGCGCCTGACCAGGGCTCGGATGTCGGGGTGCAACCCGCCTCGCCCGCCCCACATCCCGGACAGGATAGGGCTGTCTGGCACCACATGGTTAACATGATCGCGCATCACATGAGCCGCCCGGCCGGACGCCTCCCATTCAGCGACCGCTGCCGCCTCGCGGGGGTTGAGGCGCGAGTCGGCGTCGCGTACGATGAAGCGTTCGACGCCAGGTTCGCTGGCCGGAAAGAAGCGCCAGAACAGGCCGTGGTACGGGCCCAGGGCCGTCTCTCGGCGAACCTCGGCCCCCTCGGCGAGCAAAGGCCGGGCGTCCACCTCGGGACCGCAGTAGAATCGGCAGGCCCACCCGGGATAATACTCGCGGGCCAGGCGCACGTTTTCCAGGGCACCGGAGAGGTAGCGCGGCTCGTGACCGAACAGGCTGAAACTAATCAGCTTCATGACGCGCTCCTTCGCACCTCCCTCGCCAGGGCCTTCAGCACTCGGCTCCAGGCCTCCATGATGTTCGCCTCGCGCTCTCGAGCGGCCCCTTGCATGCGCTGGCTGATGGCCTGGAGATCGACCCTGGTCAGGAGCTCATCCAGATGGGGAAAGCTTTGAAAATACTCCAGGTGCGGCAGCTGGTAGAAGTCTGCCCGCTCCAGCCACTCCATCACCAGGGCAGTGTCGGCGTAGTTGTTGGGATCGCGCCCCGGAGCCGGGGGAAGCTGCTCCACCCGCTTGAAGCTTATCTCCGATAGCACCAGTCCCTGCTCGTAGAGCTCGGCCATGAACTCCCGCGCAGGAAAGAACAAGGGAATGGCAGCCTGGAACTGCTCGAAGATCGACATCACAGAGGCGTTGTAGGGCAAGTGCACCACGCCCTGAAAGTCGGCCAGTTCCTCCCAGCGATGGCGCCCTCTCATCCCCCGCAGGGCTCGCCAGAAACCCCCGAAAGCGCGCCGCCTCAGGACCACCTGCTCCGGCAGCGGCAGGTGGTCGCTGCGGGCTTCGCACAGGAAGCGGGGGCGACGGCCAGTGTAGGTCATGCCGGTGTAGGAGCAGAGGCTGGGAATCACGCGCCAGGGCAGGCCCGTAAAGTGCTCAGCATAGGCCGCGTCGTAGTGGTTGTTGGCCAGGCAGGTCAGCCGCCCGCTCTCAGCCATGCGCAACAGGAAGCGGTTGAAGCTCTCCCACCGGGCAGGGTCCGAGGTCAGGGGGTGCTCGTAGCGGGTGGAGGCCACCACCACGATGGGCTTGCCCCAACGCTCAAAGAGTTGGGCGAAGCATGGCGTGTGGGTGACCAGGAATCCGTCGTAGCCCGCAAGCTCCTGGCGGTAGCGATGGTAGAAGCGGTCGCACATTTCCTGGTCGATCTCTCGCCATGTGGAGCGGGTGACGACCTCCACCCGATGGGGACGCCGACCGAATACCCAGGTGTGATTGGACAGGCTCCAGTCGGTCACTTCGTGGCCCAGTCGGCCAAGAATCCAGCGTAGGTCGGCGATCACCGAGACGTGCAGGTCCAGATTGAAGAATTTCATACCGAAGGAGAGCGATCCCGCCCGCCGAACCCGGGCATTCCGTGCTCACGACCTACTGGACCACACTGCGCCTCGTCTACGGCCTGCTCGGAGAGCTGAGGAGCCAATTTCACTGGATCATGGTGTTCAGCCTGGCCAATGGGCTGCTCGAGGTGACCGGTGTGCTCAGCATCTACCCCTTCCTGATGATGGCCAGCAACCCCGAGCAGGCCCTGAGGATCTCCCTCATGCAGCGCCTCTACGACGGCCTGGGATTCGGCTCTCCGGCCGCTTTCGTGGCCGCCCTGGGCGTGCTGTTCCTGGTCCTTTACCTGCTGGCCAACCTGGGCAACGCCGGCGGGGAGTGGCTGCGTTACACCTTCAGTACCCGCCTGTCGTGCCGCCTTTCCCGCCAGATCCTGTCGGGCTATCTGCGCAGCCCCTATGGCTTCCTGCTCAGTCGCAACACGGCCGAGCTGCTGCACCAAAGCGTGGCCGAGGCGGGCTACGCGGGCGGGCTGGCCAACCGACTGGTGGAAACAATGATCCGCGCTTCGGTGGCCACAGCCGTCAGCCTCGGGCTGCTGGCTCTCGAGCCGCTGGCCACACTGGCCACGGTGCTGGCCATTGTGCTGGTATACAACCAGGTCTATCGCTTTCATCGCGACCGGGCAGCCGCCCTGGGCGAAGAGCGCCTGCGCCTGACCCTGCAGGCCTCGTGGACTGCAGGGCTGGCTCTGACCTGTCTCAAAGAAGCGCGTGCCTTCACGGCGCGAGAACAGTTCTTGGGCCGCTTCCAAGAACCTTCCGAGCGGCTGGTCGCAGTGGCCGGGAGGCTGCGTGCCCTCACGGTCTTCCCCCGCTATGCCACCGAGACTCTGGCCATCATGACCATCGTCGGGCTGCTGATCTACCTGGTTCTCACCGGACGCGGGCCGGTGGCGGTGCCGGCAGCGGGCGTTTTCGTGCTGGCCACCTGGCGGCTGGTCCCATGCCTGCAGGACATCTACGGCAACCTGATCGAGATTCGGGCCGAGCTGCCGGTGCTCGAACGAATGGCCCGCGAGCTGGCGGGCGGCGTTCCGGTCCTGCCGGATGGGGAGCCGGGCGTGTTGACCCTGGGCCGGGCCGTCCGGGTGCAGGATGTCAGCTTTTCCTATCCCGGCCGCTCCCGCCCCGTGCTGGAAAGTGTTTCCCTCGTGTTGCCACACCGCACTTCCCTGGCGCTGGTGGGTCGGACGGGGGCAGGAAAGACCACCCTGGCCGACCTC
>CAZWUN010000223.1:8220-8938 GCA_964637145.1 uncultured Burkholderiales bacterium | reverse complement strand
GCCGCGCCCAGAGCTGGCACGTGTGCCGCTTGTGGAGGTGGCACAGATTGTGCCGGGCCCAGAGCTGGCACGTGTGCCGCTTGTGGAGGTGGCACAAATTGTGCCAGGCCCAGAGCTGGCACGTGTGCCGCTTGTGGAGGTGGCACAGATTGTGCCGGGTCCAGAGCTGGCACGTGTGCCGCTTGTGGAGGTGGCACAGATTGTGCCGCGCCCAGTGCTGGCACAGGTGCCGCTTGTGGAGGTGGCACAGATTGTGCCGGGCCCAGAGCTGGCACAAACCCGCGCTCGAGGGCGGGGGGCTCAGGCGCGAGCGGGCTGATCGGGCGGAACGGCGTCAGGCGGCTCGGTCTTGCGTCGGATGACCACGCCGCCCACCAGCACGCGGTCTTGCTCCACGGCGATGGCCTGGTTCTTCTCCTGGAAGCCGGACACGAGCTGGCGGGTCTCCAGCTCGGCCTTGATGTCGGCCAGCAGCGCTCGAAGCACCTGGCTGTCTTCCCAGCTCAGGTTGAGCGAGCCCAGCCGGTCGGCGATCTCCTGCAGGTTGCCGGCGCTGCCCTGGGCGGCGATGCTCCACACCGCTCCCCGAGCCTTGCCATCAGACAGCTTGCCGTGCAGCTCCACCACCCGGGACATCCAGGGTGGGGCCCCGGGCCGAGCGACCAGCTGGGCCAGGTGTCGCGACTGGGCCTGGACGTCCCAGGTGCCAATGGCAGCC
>CAZWUN010000223.1:0-8210 GCA_964637145.1 uncultured Burkholderiales bacterium | reverse complement strand
ACGATCCGGACGCCTTCGTGCTGCCGGACCTCGCGACGGCGTACAGCGAGATCGACGGGAACGCCTCCCTGAGCGACGCGGAGAAGCAGGCGAGGAAGGAGGAGATGCAGGGCAAGCTCGACAGCCAGGGCCAGCGCATCCAGCTCTCGGTCGGTGCTCAGGGTGGGGTGCTCGCACAGAGCCCTGGCGGCGTTGTAAGGGTCGCGGACCTGCCAGTCTCGCAGGGCCCGAGAGGCCACGGCGGTGTCCGGCCGGGACGCCAGTTGATCGAGCACCCACTGGCCCAGGACCTGGCGGTCTTCAGCTTCCACCGAGCGGGTGGACAGGGTGGCAAAGAGGTCACTCAGCTCCCCGGCCAGCTCCTGGCCACTGCCGGCGGTCGGACTCTGACAGGCCAGTTGGAAGACGGCGTGGTAGGCGTCTGGATCCTTCAGCTGCTTGTGCAATTCGACCAGTGAGGGGGTCAGCGGGCCTGAGAGCCCGGCCAGGAAGCGCCTCTGCCCGGCGGTATCCCAGCGGGTGATGCCCTGTAGCGCCAGCTGCTGGTCGCTCGCGTTGGGGTCCTTGAGGGCGATGAGGGCGGCCTGGTAGGGATCGCGCGTCTGCCACTCTCGGAGGATGCGAGCGGCGCGCTGGTGCGAGGGCTGCTCGCTCAGGCGGTCGAGCATCCAGTTGCCGACCACCACCCGGTCCTCGTGATCCACGGAACGCCCTTCCAGCTCTCTGACCAGGTGCTGGCTGAGCGCGACCGGGTCGGTCGGGTTCTGGCAGCTCAGCTGAAAAACCACATGGTAGGCGTCGACGTCCTGCAGCTTCTTGTGCAGCTCCAGCAGCGAGGGCGCCAGCGGGCCCGACAGCCCGCTCATGAAGCGGCGCTGACCGGCGGTATCCCAGCGAGTGATGCCTTGCAGCGCCAGCTGCTGGTCGCTCGCGTTGGGGTCCTTGAGGGCGATGAGGGCGGCCTGGTAGGGATCGCGCGTCTGCCACTTGCGAATGGTGCTGGCGGCGCGCTGGTGGGAAGGCCGCTCGCTCAGCCGGTCGAGCATCCAGTTGCCCAACACCAACCGATCCTCCTGATCCACCGAGCGACCCTCCAGCTCCTTGACCAGGTTCTGGCTGAAACGGACAGGGTCGGTCGGATTCTTGCAGGCCAGCTGGAACACGGGATGGTAGGCATCGACATCCTTCAGCTGCTGGTGCAGCTCCAGCAGTGAGGGCGCCAGCGGTCCCGCCAGGCCGCCCATGAAGCGCCGCTGGCCGGCGGTGTCCCAGCGCGTGATGCCCTGCAGGGCCAGCTGCTCGTCGCCGGCCTTCGGGTCCTTGAGGGCGATGAGGGCTGCCTGGTAGGGATCGCGGGTCTGCCACTCTCGAATGGTGCGGGCGGCGCGCTGGTGCGAGGGCTGCTCGCTCAGCCGGTCGAGGATCCAGCTGCCGAGCACCGCCCGGTCTTCCTGATCCACCGAGCGGCCCTCCAGCTCCTTGACCAGGTCCTGGCTGAAGCGGACGGGGTTGGTCGGATTCTGACAGGCCAGCTGGAAGACCGCGTGGTAAGCGTCGACGTCCTTGAGCTGCTCGTGCAGCTCGAGCAGCGAGGGCGCCAGCGGGCCCGAAAGTCCCCCCAGGAAGCGCCTCTGCCCGGCGGTGTCCCAGCGGGTGATGCCCTGCAGCGCCAGCTGTTGGTCGCTCGCGTTCGGGTCTTTGAGGGCGATGAGGGCCGCCTGGTACGGATCGCGGGTCTGCCACTTGCGGATGGTGGCGGCGGCCCGCTGGTGCGAGGGCTGCTCGCTCAGCCGGTCGAGCATCCAGTCGCCGAGAACCGCCCGATCCTCCTGATCTACAGAGCGGCCCTCCAGCTCCCTGACCAGGTGCTGGCTGAAGGCGACCGGGTCGCTCGGATTCTGACAGGCCAGCTGGAAGACCGCATGGTAAGCGTCGACGTCCTTGAGCTGCTGGTGCAGCTCCAGCAGAGCGGGGGCCAGGGGGCCCGAGAGCCCGCCCAGGAAGCGCCTCTGCCCGGCGGTGTCCCAGCGGGTGATGCCCTGCAGCGCCAGCTGCTCGTCCGTGGCATTCGGAGCTTTGAGTGCGATGAGGGCAGCCTGATAGGGCTCGCGGGTTTGCCACTTGCGAATGGTCCCGGCGGCACGCTGGTGCGAGGGCTGCTCGCTCAGCCGGTCGAGCATCCAGTTGCCCAGCACCACCCGGTCTTCCTGATCCACCGAGCGGCCCTCCAGGGCCTGGGCCAGCGCTTCGCACAGCTTGACCGGATCGGTGGGACCCAGGCAACCGAGCTGGAAGACGGCGTGGTAGGCATCCACGTCTTTGAGCTGTTTGTGCAGCTCGAGAAGCGGCCCGGGAGCCATCGCCCGTCGCTGGGCGGCGGAGTCATAGCGGGGCAAGCTCTCGCGGGCCAGACGGGCCGGGTCGATGGTCGGCTCGGCCAGGATCTTCTTCAGGCACGACCCGGGGTCGCTGGCCCGCCAGCTGCTGGCAGCGGCGGCCGCGCCCACCTCGGTCAGGCCTTCCAGGATGGCCTGGCAGAGCGGCGCGCGGCGCTCGGCCTGGAGCTTGTCCAGATCGCGGGTCAGGGTGCGGGCCACGGCCAGTCCGTCTCCTCCAGCCAGGGCGGCCTGCCAGGCTGGCTCGCGAGCAAAGTCCACCCGCCGGTGGACCTCCAGCGCCACCCGGGCCCCGGAGTCCCGGCTGGCGGCCGCCTCCAGCCACAGCCCCTGCAGCTCGACATCCGAGCCGGCCTGGCGCGCATCCTGCATGGGAGCCATCTCGCTCAGGGCCAGCCGGGCCAGGGACCGACGCTGCTCGCCCTTCAGGCCCTCGAGCAGCTTCTGGAGGTCGCCCTGGTGGCGCTCGAAGCGATGCACCAGCGCCACCTCGCCGTCGACCTTCTCGAGCCGGCCGGCGAAGCGCTCGAGTCGCTCGCGCTGGGTGGCCGGATCGCCGGCCTCGATCCAGAGCTCGCGGTCGCGACCGATCCAGCTCGCCTCCAGGGCCGGCCGGGGGCGACCCTGGCTGTCGAAGAACTCCCAGCCTTCCGCTTCGAGCCGGGCCGGCCCGGTCTGACAGAACTGGTGCAACTCGCCCAGACGCGTCTCGCTCTCGAGGGGGATCGCCCCGTTGTGGTTGCGAGCCTCCAGGCCGGACAGGCCGTGGGAGGGGTCGGTCAGGGCGTTGTAGGCTCCGTAAGGGCCCAGGTTGCGGCCTTCCGAGTCGGCGAAGTTCCAGCCCGCCCCCTCCAGCTCGAGCAGCCGCTCGGCGGTCGAGCCCGGTGTTGCGGGCCGGAGCTTCTGGAAGACGGCCGCCTCCTCCAGGTCCTGCTCGCTCTTGAGCGGCAGCGGGCTGTGGCCGGGAAGCTGGATGCGCAGCTTGCCGTCGGGGAGTTGCTCTCCTACCTGCTGGGGATCCACCCGACGCGGCCAGAAGGGCAGCCACCAGCGCGGGGCCGTCACCTCGGCCCCCGCCTCGACCACGTCACGAGCCAGCTCCTCCAGCGGCGGGCGCTGAGGAATGGCCGCGCGCACCGGATCGGTGGGGCGGATCTCCATGCCCTGCAGAATACCGGTCGACTCGGAAAGAACTCCGAAACCGACGACGAACCCGGGCCGGATGAAACGACTGCTTCTCCTCGCCCTCCTCCTCCTCATCGGCTGCGCGGGCACAGACGACACGTTCTCTGCCTCCCCGCGCGAGCTCCCGCCTCCCCTGACCGATCAGCAGAAGATCGACCAGGCCATGATCGCCGATCCAGAAACGGCCCTGAAAATCGTGCCCAGCGCTCATCTTGATGCACTCCCCCTGCCGATCGCTCCCAAGGGCACCCCGATGACGATCTCGGTGGCCGACCTGGAGAGCGCCTACGAGATCCTGTTCTGCGGCCTGAGCCAGAAGCTGGGGGTCACCAGGACCACTCCCCAGGTCGTGAATGACATCGCCTTCATCAAGAGCCAGAGCCAGACCGGCTTTTTCGACCTGAACGCCCAACCCATTTTGAACAACCCACTGGGCGTGACCGGAGTTTTCTTCCAGCCGGTGGACTATCAGACCACCGTCCCCCTTCCCTCGGGCGAGCAGACCTTCCAGGTCTCGGGCGGGCTGCTGATGCCCCAGGGGATCTCCAAGGACCAGGTGCGAGGCGTGCTGGTCTACTTCCACGGCACCACCTTCAACAAGTCCCAGGTCGGCTCGGAATTTGTCGACAGCACCGAAACCCAGCTGGTGGCCCAGGTCTTCGCGTCCCAGGGCTACATCGTGCTGATCCCCGACTACGTGGGGCAGGGCGATGACTGGAAGAACGTCCATCCCTACGTCCTGTATCCCGAGGTCTCGGCCCAGACGGCCGTGGACATGCTGACCGCCGTCCAACCCACCCTGGCGAGCCAGTACGGCTTCACTCAGGGCGACCCCGCCCTCAAGCTCTTCTCGGCGGGGTACTCCGAGGGTGGATCCTACTCGCTCTGGTTCAACGTCTACCTGTCGGAGAATCCCGGCCTGCTCGACCCCTTCTACCAGCTCACCCACTCGGTGGGGATGGAGGGGGCCTACAACACCTCCACCATCACCTACGGCTACCTCTTCGACGACGTGGACGCGAGCGGGGCCGATCCTTACAACGTCCAGAGCCAGGTGCTGGTCAACATGGTCAAGGTCATCCTGAGCGCGGACGCCTTCCTCTCCTACGCCACCTACTCGCTGGGCTCGGACTTTGCCAGCGTCTTCAACACCGACTTCTTTGCGATGAAGGCGACCTTCCCCATTCCCCAGAGCCTGTGCAACGTGAACGGACAGCAGCTCACCATCGCTGAGGCCTTCGCCCTGCAAGACACCACCATCGCCCAGGAGATCCTGACCGCGGGGCTGGGCAAGTCGGGCAACGGGGAGGGCTACCCGGGCCCGATCGAGCTGGCCTTCACCAGCCAGAACAGCATCATCCCCCTGGTGAGCCCCACCCTGCTGACTCCGCCGGCGATGGACCAGCTCCAGCAGGTTTTGCAGTCGGCCGACCTCGATCTGAGCGCGGTGGCCGACCAGGGAGTGAGCATCATCACGCTGGCCGAGGACTCGGTGGTGGTGCCCAACAACTTCGACGCTCTGCTGGCCGCCTATCCCTCGAAGATCAAGAACGCCATCAAGATCGACCAGAACCAACTGCAGGTGGTATCGCCCTTCAGCGATGCGGTGGGCTACGCTTTCTTCGTGCCCACCGACCATCTGCACGGGCCGATTTACGAGTTCTTGTATGCGTTGAACATCTTCAACGGCTTTTAAGCTGGCTGTCTGGCCTATTTGCGGGGTGCCGCAGGATCCGCACTGCATTGCGGGCCCTTCCTGGCGCCGTCGTCAGGGCAACGGGCCGATTCCCTTGGACACCTGTTTACCATCGATGTAGGATTGACTCATGAAACGTACTTGGACCCTGGCCGGGGTGGTGAAGCGGGCTGTAGAGCTTAATATCGAAAGATACCCAACCGGGGAAAGCAAGCGGTCGTCGGTCTTCCCTGAACTCGATCAGGTGATAGATCCCGTGGTGCGAGCTCCATCGACGCCATTGCGGCTTCGGCTCGAGCGCGAAAGAGGCGAGCAGGAAAGAAGTCAGAAACGAACGAGGGGCGAAGAAGGTGGTCAAGATGCTGAACTCACGCGAGCGCCGCCGCTTCTCCCCCGAGGAGTATCTTCTCTTGGAGGAGCAGGCTGAGCATCGCAGCGAGTACTGGGGGGGGGAGATCTTCTCCATGACGGGCGGCTCACTCGAGCATAACGAGATTGTCGGCAACCTCGTGGCCGAGTTGAAACGGGCCCTGAGGGGCACCCCCTGCCGGGTCTATGCATCCGACGTCCGGTTGTGGGTCGACAAGCACGCGCTCTTCACCTATCCCGACCTGCTCGTCGTGTGCGGTCCCCCCTCCCTGATGAAAGGACGCAGGGACACACTGACCGAGGCACAGGTCATCCTGGAGGTGCTCTCCCCTTCCACCGAGAGCTACGATCGGGGCGAGAAGTTCCGCATGTACTCAGCCCTGGAGTCGCTCCAGGAGTATGTTCTGGTCGCTCAGGAGCAGATTGAGGTCGAGCGTCACCAACGTCAAGAAGATGGGGGATGGCTGTGGACTCGCAACAGCGACCCGCAGTCAGCCCTGGTTCTCAGCTCGCTCTCTCTCGAGATCCCCCTGCGGGCGATCTACGAGGGCGTTCTGACCTGATCGTCCCCGCATTCGTGGACTGCGCAAAGAATCCGTGCCGCTGACGGCCTTCTAGGCCGCCTGAGGCCTGGTGGGGGAAGCCTTCTGCTCGACGGACGCGGGCTGAGAGTCCACCGGCTTCTTCGGCTCGGACGCTTCAGGGCGGGGACGCCCGGCCGGCTCGAGCCCGAGAGCGGTGCGCCCGAGCACCTCCATCCGCAGGTTCGGATCGGGAGGCAACTGGCGAGCCCCTTCGGCCGCGCCGAGAATCTGCCCGAGCTGCATGTCGGGGTTCTGCAGCGCCGTAAAACACCGGTCCAGGCACCCCCCGATGGTGGCCGAGCTGGCCCCGTGGCCCACGTCGCCCACCGTTCCCGCCAGCTGCGACAATCCGTCGGGACTGATGTCCGGGCGCGCCTTGAGGACGGTCAGGGCCTTGAGGAAGAGGAACGGGGTCTGCTTTCCGCCCTGGGGGCCGACCGCTCCATGGATCGAGTCGTAGAGTCGCAGCAGGCTGTCCGGCCGAGTATCGGGCCCGCGCAGGGCCATGACCTCCATGGACTCGTCCGAGCACTGCTGGGCCAGCGAGGCCGCCACGAGAGGTGGGAAGTAGGGCTTGATCCGGTCAAAGAAGCCCTGCTTCATCTGCTCGAGCTCCGGCGGACGAAGGTCGCGCCGCTTGGCGAGCAGGCTCAGCATCTTGGGATCGCGCGTGCTGTCCAGGTCGATGGGGCGAAGGTCGGGCCGGGCGGCCAGCGTGGCCCGACGATTCGGGTCCTGCAGGCTGGGGCGGAGGAACTTGTTGCCGTTGATGTCCTCCTCGAACAGGTCCTCCTCGCGCAGATCGGGACGCTGGCTCAGCATCTTGGAGATCTCTCCGCTCTTGTCGGCGTTGCCCAGACGCACCGCCTGACGGGCCGTCAGGTGCCCTCGCGCGGACCGGTGGGCTGACACGTTGGCGCCTCGCGAGTCGAGCGCCTGCACCTCGGCGTCGGTCAGGTCGGCTACCTTCTTGTTCTCGAGCAGCACGCTCATGTAGGCGTCGAAGCGCCGGTCGAGCGAGCGACGACGGTCCATGTGGGTGGGGCCCTGGTCGAGGGGCAGCTCCAGGGCCGTGGGCCCGGCCGGCTCCCCCACCGGCAGTCGCGTCGGGGCCCAGGTCAGGGGTGGGGCGGCGTCTTTGATCGTCATAGCCTTGATCTCGTGGCAGTCGGGCTCCGCATCTAGGGGAATATTGTTAACATCGTGTGACCAGCCCGGCATAAATCGTTGTAAATTGGTCGATTTACAGACAGCGATCAGTGCCCACAGGTTCATTTCAGAACCCTCTAAGGCGCCGCGACTAAGCTCAGGGCATGCCACCCATTCGAGGAGGCGGAGGCGGCGTCGACCTTCGCGAGCAGATATACCGCGGTCCCCTCAAGTCGGGAGACTGGGTGGAATATGCCGCCGACTTCCCCCGCTCGGACGACTTCTTCGACTCCCCGGCCGGGATCGAGCAGATGGACGGCTGTCTGGCCCGGGTGATCAACCTGAGGGGCGAGGTCACCTCCATCAACGCCGAGGCTCTGCGCTTGGCCCGCCGCGAGTCCGCCTTCGGCCTTTTGCCCGCCTTCAGCCTGACCAGCATCCCCGCAGCCGGAGCGCTGGTGGAGCTGGTCGAGCCCGCCTTCCTGGGAGAGCAGACCCGCCAGCTCTTCGCGTCAGGCCCCGCGCGCCTGGAGGGCGTGGTCAATCAGGGCAGCATGCGACTGGCCACGGTGTCCACCGAGCAGGGGGAGCGAACCGTGCTCGGTCTGGGCCACCTCAAACGAGCCGACCTGCGCGAGCAGGCAAACAGGCTTCTTCAACGCCGCAATCAAGAGCTGTGCGTGGGCGCCGGGGTCGGCGTCGTGGGAAACATGGCCGTCATGGGCGGGGTCAGGATGGCGATGCGCTCGGCCTCCTAGCTCTGCGCGGCCCGGGGTTGTGCCAGCTCTGGGCCTGGCACAAATTGTGCCACCTCCACAAGCGGCACGTGTG